>JACQVI010000064.1 GCA_016209795.1 Ignavibacteriota bacterium | reverse complement strand
GGAGAGCAGGAAGTGGAGTTCGAGGCATTGGGTCTTCCATCGGGTGTCTACTTCTATCGTCTCACCGCTGAAGCCGTCCCAGAAGATGAGGAAGATGAAGTGATTTCTGAACGATTTACGAGCGTGAGGAAAATGATTCTTTTGCGGTGAGATCGAGCAGCGTCTGATGTGCGACTTTGGAAATTTGGAATGCGAATAGAAGCGCAACGCATGAAGGATGCCAAAGTTGGCGGCGTGCTCATCGAGAGGAGGGTGTAGAAATCCAAGCGATCATAGGACTAGCTTTGTAGTTTGCCTCGAACAAACTTTTATCCGCCACTTCGTAGAGCGTGTGAGACAATTATAAGAATGAAATTTCGGGAGCGAATGTAATCAAAGATCTATAGGTTTCAATGACGATAAATCTTAAACCTACTGCGGGTTGCCTTTCCAACAAGGAAATGAATTGCAGCTTTACATTCCGATTATTTATCGTATTACTTTTCAGCATGGGGTGCAATTCTCAGCCGAAGGACTTCATTTCTCTCGACCCTGGTGATTATCCTTATTATGTTGTTGAAAAAAGTACAGAGCCGCCGAATGTCGGCAGTATTATATTTGTTGACCTGGACGGTGATGGTATTGATGAGAAGGTTGTAACCCACCATGGTGAGAAGCCCAATGAAAGTACAGTCCTTGTCACAAAATATAATGGAAAAGTCGTCGATGAGTTGTATTTACCCCCAACGCATAATGTTAGTTTTGAATTCGCACTCGATGTCAATGGAGATGGTACAAAGGAACTGTTCATTGTAACTCGAGAGGGGGACACGGTTTTCGCAGTCATTCGAGATGCTTACCATCATGTGAAGCTAAATAAGTTTCCTCTTTACTGGAAACCACATTCTTTACAAAAATTTCCCGAAGAGGTTGGAATTTCTCTCAAGGGTATGTTCAACTCCAAAAAGTATGGACAAAATTTAGTTATCTGCATGATGACGGCAAGCAGACCCTTATTAACACCACGAGCAGTGGCTGCTTATAAGATTGAGCATGGTCAGCAAGTTTGGTTCTTTCCTATGGGCGCCTGGCCCGAGTCTCCAACTATTGCCGATGTGAATGAGGATAATATTCATGAAATTTTCTTGGTAGGTAATGGAACAACAGATAATGTTGTTGTAAATGGCATCGATGATAATAATACGTATCTTGTTGCCCTTACTGATAGCGGTACCACGATGTGGCAGCCAAAGAAACTTGGTGGAATGTATTCACGAGCGAGAGCCACCCCCATTGATATCGATCGAGATGGAAAACAAGAAATTGTCTGTACCTTCTGGAGTTCAAGCAAGGTCAAAGAGAAAAGTTATGTTGCATTGTTTGATCCTCTCACGGGGAAACAGATTGGAAAACCAAGACACTTTGATGAACATTTAATCGATGTGGATCAGCCTGTTCTTGAGCATCGGCGGAATACAAACCTTCTTGTATCCACTGAGGAGGGAAACATGTATATACTCGACAAGGATTTTGAAACTGTATTGCAGCGATATTTTGGGGTGGAGTTAAGTGGTGTACGATGTCGCAACCTCTAGGGAGATGAAGAAAAGGAAATCATCGTTGAGTTAAAAACTGACAAAACCGCTATACTCGACAGTAGGTTAGAACCACTCGCACTTATAGAAGGCAAGCCGTCGGTTTCAGTGGGCAGCGGTCCGAAAGGTGAAAAATTTCTAGTTCTGAATTATGGCGATAACACAGTTGTCGGAGAATTGAAATTTTCCCAAAATTATTATTATCGATGGTTTGGCTGGATTGGACTTTCCCTTCTCATCACAGCAAGTTTAGCGACTGCACTCTTCGCTTTCTACAATAGGTATTTCTACACTCGACTCTACACAAACATTACTAGGAACATGCCCCAAGTGGCAGCGATGGTACTTAATCGCCGCGGAAAAATTCTCCACGCTAATGACGCTTTTCTGCATATGTTTGGTTTTCCAAGCGATTCATTTAAAAGCCATCACTGGAACCGATGCTTCAATCTCGATTCTCACAAACCCATCGTTGACTTTTTGAAATCAGCCTCTATCCACTTTGGACAGACCGAACAACAATTAGAAGTAGCTATTGGTAATTCCCATATCAATCTTTTGGCACATTCTTATCCAATTGTTGCAGCCAACGTACGGCTCGGAATGCTCGTTGTTTTTGGTAATATAACCCAAGCCATACAAGCAGATCGAATGATTAACTGGGCTCTGGTCGCCCATAATCTTGCCCACGAAATGAAAACCCCTCTCTCGACCATCTGGTTTACACTCGAACGCTTGCGCCAAGAAACTAGTGGGACGGACATCCTGTCCGCACACGACAAGCACTTGAAATCCATCGAAGAGGAGATCCGCCGTCTCGACCGCTACGTGAAGGGTTTTATGAAATTGGCTGATCTGAATCCTCCAAATCTCCAGGAAAACAATCTCAATCAGACTCTTCAAAGACTTCTTGAGACGTACAGTGTAAAACTGCCGGAGACGATTGACGTTCAAAAAGATTTTGCAGATGACCTATCGAACTCCAAGCTCGACGTGAATCTTTTCACAGTTGCAATAACGAACCTTCTCGATAATGCCGTCGCTGCAATGAAAGGGAAAGGAACACTGAAAGTTTCAACGTATATGGCACAGAATTTGAAAGAGTCTTGGGTATGCCTCGCCATTGCGGATACTGGTTCTGGGATTGTAAAAGAGGATATCCCGAAAATTTTCAATCCTTATTTTTCAAAGTCCGACGGCGGCTCGGGACTTGGACTGGTCATTACGAAAAAAATTGTAGAGGATCATGGGGGAAGAATTAGCTTTACAACACGAGAGGAACTCGGGACTGAGTTTGTCATTCAACTCCCTGTTCCCACAACAAGCAGAGGAGAGTTTCATGCCTGAAACCATTCTCCTCGTTGACGATGATGTAAAAATGAAGAGCATCGTAGCTGAAGTTCTGCAGCACGAGGGATTTACCATTCTTACAGCCATGAATGGCAAGGATGCGCTTCAAATACTTGAAAATAACAATGTCGATCTTACACTGCTGGACATCAAACTTCCCGATATCGATGGTATTGAACTTCTGAAAGAATTCATCCGGGGAAAACCGTCCATTCCAGTCATCATGATTTCAGGCTTTGGAACGATTGATCGAGCCGTGGCGGCAACAAAACTTGGCGCTTACGATTTTCTCGAAAAACCTCTTGAGCCGCAGCGCGTTTTTGTAACAATTAAGAACGCTCTCGAAAAATCAAGGTTAGAGAAAAGTCAGAAGGCGCTCGTGGAAGATATGATGATCCGCTATGGCGTGATCGGTGTTAGTGAAGCGTTGAGAAAACTTTGCGCTGCCGCCAGCCGCATCGCCAGACTCGATACCCCGGTGCTTATTACAGGCGAAAACGGTACAGGTAAGGAACTTCTGGCAAATGTCATTCACCAACTCTCTGGGAGAAAAACCCTCGTCTGTATGAACTGTGCTGCGGTACCCCACGAACTCATTGAAAGTGAATTATTCGGGCATAAAAAGGGAACATTTACTGGCGCCGTTGCCGATAAATTAGGAAAATTTCAGGCGGCAGACCACGGGACGCTGTTCCTGGATGAAATTGGTGACATGAGTTTAGAAATGCAAGCGAAAATCCTCCGTGCTTTGGAAACCAAAGAAGTGTGCATGGTCGGGGGAAATGAAATAACAAAGGTCGATGTGCGTTTCATCGCCGCAACAAATAAGAATTTACAAGAAGAAATTCAAAAGGGCCGATTTCGTGAGGATTTGTTTTACCGATTACGTGGGGTAACGCTCCACATACCGCCGCTTCGAGAACGGCAAGAAGACATCCAGCCGCTGGCTAAGCATTTCCTGGATAAATTCTGCCAAGATCGTCAAATGCCAAAGAAAAGACTTCCTGATGAAACCATAAAACTTTTACAGGAACAGGAATGGAGAGGAAACGTCCGAGAACTCAAGTACGTTGTTGAAAACTTAGCCATCTTTGCTGACGACGATTCCATTGACCATCTACAGGTTCTTACTTTACTGCACTCTCTTTCCCAAACCTCAAAACCAGAAACCTTCAACCTACTAGCTTCCACCTCTACGTTGAAAGACATAACTTCTTTGTACGAAAAAAACCTTATCCTGAACGCTCTCAAGGAAACTCACGGCAACATCTCTCACGCTGCCGAGAAGTTAAACATTGATAGAGCGACGCTTTCAAAAAAGATTAAACGATATGGATTGAAGCCGTAGAGTCCGATTCTCAATCGGACGGCTCCGCAAGCTCGGTATCTCTGTGAAGTCCAGTTACGAACTGGACTCTACAACTCATTCCAACATCTCAGTTTTCCTATTTCTAAAACTTGAAACCTGTGACCTGAAACTTTCCGTGTTCTAACCCCCGCCTCCCTCTGTGCATTTCTTCACGGGGAGATGTGAAGAGCGGAACGGAAGTTTGTTGAAGCTCTCGGTCTAACAAGAAACTCTACGATACAGGCGTTTTACTCGAAGGGTTGTTAAAAGCTGGGGAGGAATCCAATCTACTATTCTCGAAGTTGAATGCTGAAGGTAGATAAGGCCACCGGCCCGCCTCCTTATTTTGCCATCAAGAAATTTCTTCCAGTTGAGGAACAGGTTTCTCGGGCATCTTCATTCGAAATACAACAAACTGCCTGTCACTCTTCTTGCATTCCTCTACAGTCTGTTTATTCATCTCCAGGAGTTCCTGGTCATTCTCTGGTAAGATGATAAGTTGAGCATCCTTAGGGATATGGTTAAGTATCTCCGGGTGCTCGACGGCGTATTTCATAAATTCTTCAAGTAGTTCAAGATTTTTTCGAACGACCATTTCTTTTGTCATATTTTTAATTCCCTTTCATAACCATCACGATAGTGTTTCCAAAGTGCTTTGACATCTTGTATGGCAAAGGTGAAAGCATGGTTAAAATCTCTGAAGACCAGCAATTGCTTTTCCTCTGGTCGGTCAGGATGAAGAATATCTCGATGGGCAAAACCATGAGCAGTATCGTAGCGAACGATTGGATGCCAGCGATTCTGTTACAACGCCTCGTATTACACAACGAAACTCTTAATCTCTCCTTTGTCTATGGTAGCTTCAACTCGCAAGCGATCTTCCTTTCCAGGGGAAAGCGCATACAGATACGAGATTTCTTTCACGCAAAAAAATACAAATCTTTGCCTGAAAAAGCAATTCGGCCTTTGGATCGTATGGTCGTCCGCCCAACCTGCACCCGTTGCTTTGAAATTTGGCGGGCGGCGCTACTCCAGCTATTTTCAACAATCCACCATTCCCCGCCCGAACGACTGTTAAGAGCCTTTGGATCATTCGGTCAGGCGGGCATTATTCCACCCTAAGTCTTCCCCTGACTCTCCCCACGCTCCCGCACTGTGCATTTCTTCACAGAGAGATGTGAAGAAGAGAACGGGAATAAAGCTGTTCAGACCTTGGTAATGGCTTTGTCCATCTTCATTTAAAAGGAAAAAGCTTACTCCCGCCCGCAGCATAGGAATGGCATACTTTATGGTATATGAATACCATCCGATATTTCAGAAGCCACAAGAACAACATGAAAGGTGGTAAGGATTAGAAAGTATGAATTATCATCCCACTAATTTTTCAATGGTGATACCATGAAAGTATATTTCTCCAAACTATTTTTGTGTGTAATCATTGTCATTACACATACGGTGAGTGTTTTTGCACAAGGGACATGGTCAACAAAGGCTTCTATGCCAACGCCAAGGGAAGAATTCGGGGTGATCGGTGTGAATGACTTGATTTATGCATTAGGTGGCTTTAACCGTGACGTTGGTAATCCTACAACATTGGAAATATACAACCCACTGTCTGATGGTTGGTCAACCGGAGCTTCAATTCCTGGGATAGTAGTTGATATGGGTATCGCTACATATAATGGTAAAATATATGTCGTTGGTGGAAGCCTGAGCGACTCTGTATTTTGGGAATACGATCCTATAGGAAATAGTTGGAGAACTCAAATAAGTGATCCGAATACTTTAAAACCATTGCCAACACCACGATCTGGTTTAGCTGCCATTGTTTTAAACGGAAAGCTTTACGCTATAGGTGGATCGACCGGAAGCATACCATCTAAAAAAGTTGAAGTCTTTGATTTTACTACTAAGCAATGGTCAAACACTGATTCTCTGTCAGTTGCGCGAACATTATTAGGCGCAGCTACAGTCAGTGGTAAGATTTATGCATTTGGTGGATATGATAATTCAAATGGACAATTCTTCAATATTCTTGAAGAATATGATCCGTTAACTGCACACTGGATAGTAAAAGCAACAATGCCTATTGGTAGACAAAATTTTGGTTGGGGTGTCATCAACAACACAATTTATGTTGTGGGGGGATGGGATACGGGTCCCTTATCGAGATTAGACGTTTACGATCCTTCCTCAAATACATGGTCGACTTACAGTGATATGCCCACCGCACGAAGCGGTCTTAGGGCTGGCGTTGCCTACGGTAAGCTTTATGCGATCGGAGGATTCAATGGAGGTACAAGTTTAGACATAAATCAAGAATATTCTCCTCCTCAGCATCATACACCGGTGATATTCCTTCCCGGCATCATGGGGTCACCTTTGTATAATTCATCTGATGAGCAACTAACCGAAGTTGAGCGAATCTGGATAGATAAGGATAAGGTGATCAATAATATTCTCTACCCGCACAGCGAATTCCTAGATGTTCTCCAACTTGCTCAAGATGGAGCAACGGCGCTAGATTCTTCATACCACATAAAGGTGTCACCAAGGCGTAATGATACTTGGACGATAAGTAATGAGCTAGGCATAGACCCTGATGTGCAGTGTCCGTTCTTCGTAGGTCGATGCCCCTATCCATTGTACATTTACAAGGGATTATTCCAACACTTGAGGAACGAAGGTTACACGTTAGATAACTTTGATGATAATCATAATCAATGGGAAGATTTGTTTTGCTTCACCTACGACTGGCGTAGGAGTAATGCGTGGAACGCACAGCTATTATCAGACTTCATCGACAGCGTGAAGTCTTGGACGGGTTCAGGGCAAGTCAATCTTATTACTCATAGCATGGGTGGCTTAGTAGCCAAGCAGTGCATTAACAATTTTGGCCGTACACGAATTAAAAAGTTGATTTTCATAGGGACCCCACACTTAGGAGTACCAGAAGCGCAATACACTTCGTTAACAGGCCATGTAGTCAATGCGCTTCAATTAATTCTCAACTATTCAGAGGTTAAAAAACTTGCGAAAAACTTCCCGTCAATGTATGAACTTTTTCCTTCGTCTCAGTATTATCAATTCGAAACGTTCAATAACGGTTATTCTGACAAGAAAGAGTTGTACGAAAGTACTCTTGAGCTTACAAGTATCCGTGGAGTGCAGAAACTAAACTATGCTGAAACGATAGAGTATTTCGATACCGTAGGACAATCGACAGGAACAAATGAGTTCAATTCTCTTTTGTTAGCTAACGCCGGACTGTTCCAAGAGGCCATTTCTGACATTAATTTTAATGGCATCGAAGTATATGATATAGCAGGATATGGTGCTAGCACAATAGGCCAGGTTTTGATAATAGAAAAGCTATCTCCTGGTTCTCCAAAGGAAATGAGACCAGTGTTCAATTTGAATGGTGATGGAACCGTTCCTTTGCGCAGTGCCGAGGTTACGAATAAATCGGATAGCAGAGCTACTTACTACGTAGATGGATTTAGCCTGAATCCTTTCAATATAATCAAGCACTCCGATCTGCCCTCCAGTGCGCCTGTGTTAGAGATCATAGATAGCCTGTTACGTGAACCGTCTGTTACGAGTGGGTTCGCTGATTCACGAATTAAATACGTACCACCTCCAAGTTATGGATTAAATCTTATCCAAGCTTTGGTGGCGAGTCCAGTTGTTCTCGACGCCTATGATTCACAGGGAAATCATACAGGTCCGACTTCCGATTCTACGTGGGAGGCCAATATTCCCGGCAGCGATTACATCCCCGGGGACCTTCGTGATCATGAATCAAATAAGATCATCTTGCTGCCCAAAGGTGATTCATATACGTTCGTTATCAAGTCGCAAGACACCTCAGGACACTTTGATTTTATTGTAGATGATATCACAGATGGTTATCTTTTGAAGATGGCATCATTCGATAGTGTCCCAATCCAACCAAATACTATCGCAAGTTGTTCACTACAAACTATTACGCCTTCGTTGAACCTGCTCGTCGACACCGATGGTAATGGGTCTATTGACACCATCATTACCCCGACTCAGTTTACTGCTCTCTCAAGCGACTTTACTGTAAATGCAAAATGGAATCTGATATCCGTTCCAGTCAAGGTTGCTGATAAGCGAAAGACCACATTGTTTCCCACTGCAATCACAGATGCTTTTGCTTATAGCGATGGGTATTTTCAGAAGGATAGTTTGGAGAATGGTATAGGATATTGGCTAAAATTTTCAACTGTAGAGAGCTTGAGTATAATAGGAATACCTATCTCTGCCGAAACAATCGAAGTCTCAGAAGGTTGGAACCTCATCGGCTCGATCTCAGAGCCTGTCCCTGTATCCCTTTTCGCAAGTGATCCGCCTGGCTTAATCACCAGTGATTTCTTCGGCTACGAAGGTGGATATATTAGAACAGATACTATCTATCCAGGCAAAGGATATTGGGTAAAGGTGAACCAAGCTGGACAATTGACACTTTCATCATCAAGTCAGGCACCAGCATCGACACGAATCAGGATCGTTCCAACATCTGAGCTTCCACCTCCACCACCAAATGAAACAGCGACAGGAGCCACTCTACCAAAAGAGTTCACTCTCGAACAAAACTATCCTAATCCCTTCAACCCGTTAACTGTTATCCGTTATCAGTTACCTGTTGAGAGCAAAGTTACTCTGAGAATCTACAATGTGCTTGGGCAGGAAGTGGCAACGCTTGTAAACAAGATTCAGGATGCAGGATTCAAGTCACAGGATTGGAACGCTGAAGGAATCGCAAGCGGCTTCTACTTTTACCGCCTCAGTGCCACGCCGCTAGATGGTGGTCCACCGTTCATCGAGACGAAGAAGATGCTGTTGCTCAGGTAAAGCACTGCTGGATTACAGACTTCGTCGTGAACTCAGTCGAACGATTGCAGATTGCAGATTGGAGATTAGGGATTTGAGATCTGACCATGAGACCTGAAACAGTAAGAATTTTTCTCAAACCTCAAACCTCAAACCTTTCTGCTTCCTCGCTTCATACAAAAACACTGCGCTCGCACTTGCGACGTTGAGAGAATCTGTGTCGTTTAGCATCGGTATTGCAACGCAGTCCGTGCAAACGTCGAGCACTTCTGAGGAAATACCTTCACCTTCATTTCCAAAAATAATGCAAATGTTGCCTGTCAGGTTAGCTTCCTGAAGAGTTATTTCTCCCTTTGGATCAGCAGCGATGATGCGGGTGTGATACGTTTGTTTGAGTGTTTTCAAGCCTTCTCCAAGATTCGAGAGATGCACCACAGGGAGCTGAAACACAGCACCCATTGAATTCCGTACTGCACGCCGTAAGTATGGACTGCTTGACGTTTCACCAACCAAGATTGCATCCGCTCCAAACCCAGCAGAGTTTCGAACAACAACTCCAACATTTTCAGCGCTGACTAACCCGTCAAGTGCAACAAGCAAAAATGGATTGTTGAGCGTTGAAATCGTTTCTTCGAGTGACCGTTGAATTGGCACTTTTGCCACAGCCATAACACCTTGATGGAGATTGTAGCCAACGATTGTTTCAAGAAGTTTTTTTTCTGCAATGAAGATGAATGGTGGAAAATTAGTTGTTAATTGGTGAGTAGTTAACTGGTTAATTGGAAGGATTTGGTCGTACCAATCCTTTGTCATCAACATCGACACGATAGTCAGTTTAGAGACAAGCAGTCGGCGGACGACTTTTTCCCCTTCTGCAACAAAGATTCCTTGCTTAGCGTGTTCGATCGGACGACGTAGTGTGCGATAGGGTTGCAGCTCCGGTAGATCGAGTGAGGTAATGTACTGAACGTTAGACATTCATAAGTGCTAAAGATAACGTGAGGAGAAAATCATGGTAGTTCAATCTTGATATCCTCACCCTCGACAACTACCTTGTAGCTGGGAACGTTCATCTGAGCAGGGGGTTCGAGAACTTTCCCACTGGTGACATCAAACTGTGCACCGTGCCAGGGGCAGGTCACCGTTGTTCCTTCTACATCGCCTTCCGACAGAGGACCACCCCGGTGGGTGCACGTGTCGCCAATGGCATAATAATCGTTGCCAACCTTAAAGATGGCAATCTTCTGTCCGCCAGCCTCGACCATGATAGCATTCCTTGATTCAAGGCTCTTCTTATCCGCTACTTTGATGAGCTGAGGCATATCTCTTCTCCATGTGTTTAGTTTAAAATAAGATAATGTGTTCTCTCTTGAGAGTCAAACAGAAATTCCGTACTATATGCTACACAACGAAGAGAGTATCCCATGAACATCATCATCACTGGCGGAACAGGTTTTATTGGAAAAGTGCTCGTCGCTCGATTGCAGAAAGAGCAGCATCGTATCGTCGTTCTTACTCGGAATCCAGAAGCTGCAAGAACTTCGATTGGGAACATTGTTGAATTTGTTCAGTGGGATGGAAAGACGGTAGGTGCCTGGGCTCAGCATGTGGACGGTGCGGATGCAGTCATTAACTTAGCGGGTGAATCCATCGGCGCTCGACGATGGTCGGAAAGACAGAAACAGCGCATTATCGAAAGCCGGCTCATTGCTACTAAAGCAGTTGTTACAGCAATTTCACAGGCGAAGAAAAAGCCATCCGTGTTGATTAATGCCTCAGCAGTTGGGTATTATGGCAATGTTGAGAGTGGTGACGTTACAGAATCACATCCGAAAGGAAGCGGCTTTCTCGCTGATCTTGCAGAGCGGTGGGAAGCAGAAGCGCGTGCGGCTGAAACACACGGAGCTCGAGTTGTGCTTCTTCGCTTCGGAGTGATTCTTGAAAAAGACGGTGGTGCACTCCAGCGGATGCTCATCCCGTTCAAACTTTTTGCTGGAGGGTGGCTTGGCTCGGGTCGCCAATGGTTTCCGTGGATCCATCGAGACGACGTTGTTGAAGCAATTCTCTTTGCACTGAAAAATCAAAGTCTCTCAGGACCTGTCAACGTCTCGGCACCAGAAGCGGTGATGATGAAAGAGTTTTGCCTTGCACTTGGAAAGGCAATGCATCGACCGTGCTGGGCTCCAGTGCCGTCGTTTGTGTTGAAGACAGCCCTTGGAGAAATGGCTTCAATGCTTCTCGATGGTCAGCGTATGGTTCCAAAGAAACTGCTCGACGCCGGCTATTCGTTCCGATATTCTGAGCTTGCAGACGCCCTCAAGGCTATTGTTAACCGCTAAGACTTCCAATGCAGAGATGCGTTCATCGATTTGCTTTTGTTGTACTAGCAGGTTGTTGAAAAAGGTATAAATATTCAAGAAAAATTCATTCCGGAAAAGTTTTTGAGTCATCGAATGAACACGAATGAACATCTCCACCTCGATCCTCCTTC
>JACQVI010000063.1 GCA_016209795.1 Ignavibacteriota bacterium | reverse complement strand
TGTCAGCAGTAACAGAAATCGTTGATAAAATTGAGAAGCTTACACTTCTCGAAGCAGCTGAATTAAAGAAAGCGCTTGAAGATCGCTTCGGTGTAACAGCAGCAGCGCCGGTGATGATGGCTGGTGGCGCAATACCAGCAGTTGGGGGTGCTGCGCCTGCGGTTACTGAAGCTCAAACTGAATTCACAGTTGTTCTTAAAAACGCTGGCGCACAAAAGATTAATGTCATCAAGGTTGTCCGTGCTGCCACAGGCTTGGGCTTGAAAGAAGCAAAAGACCTTGTTGACGGTGCCCCGAAAACTGTGAAGGAAGGCTTGAACAAAGACGAGGCTGAAAAGTTAAAGAAAGAACTTGAAGAAGCAGGCGCTCAGGTTGAATTGAAATAAGGAAGCATAGCATTACCATTACTTCCTTGCAATATTCAAACGAGAACAAATTAGTACGAATTCTTGTTCACAGTAGCGTGAAGAAGAGTTCACGAACGCTCATCGAGCAGCCGATAACCTGCTTGCAACGGGTTATCGGTTTGCTGTTTTTATTTTTGAATAATAGCGATCTAAGTTTTAGTAAGCAATATAATCACGGAGAAAGATTCTCTTGAAAACACAAGCCAATACCTTGAACGGACGAATCTCCTTTGGGAAGATTCCACAAATCATTGAACCTCCAGACCTCCTGAATGTGCAGTTAGAGTCGTGGGAAGCCTTCTTGCAGGCAACAGTACAGCCCGAGAAACGACAGTACAAAGGTTTGCAACAGATTTTCACGTCCAACTTTCCGATTACAGATGCACGGGAGAATTACATTCTGGAGTTTGTTGGATACTTCGTTGAAAAGCCTAAATACACAGTATACGAGTGTCAGGAGCGTGGATTGACGTATGCTGTTCCACTCAAAGCCAAACTTCGTCTATCAACGAAGAGCGAAGATGGGAAGAGTTATGTTGATACGCTTGAACAAGAGGTGTATCTGGGTAATCTGCCAGCAATGACTCATCGGGGGACATTTATCATCAATGGTGCCGAGCGTGTTGTCGTCAGCCAGTTGCATCGGTCACCCGGTGTGTTTTTCGATGAAATCATCCATCCAAATGGAATGTCGATTTACTCCGCCCGCATTATTCCGCTTCGGGGCTCGTGGATTGAATTTGCCACAGATATCAGCAATGTGATGTACGTGTACATTGATCGTCGTAAGAAATTCCCCGTGACAACATTGCTACGAGCACTTGGGTATTCCTCGGACGATGAAATTCTTGAGCTATTCAACCTTGTTGAGGAAGTCGATACACACAAAGTCAATCTCAAAGACTATATTGGTAGAATTGTGTGTAGCGATGTTGTCGATAAAAAGACGGGGGAGATTTTCATTAATAAAGATTCCATCTTCAACGATGATTTGTCGAAGAAAGTCAAGAAATCTGAGATTAAAAAGATTCGTTTCTTGAAGCATGAGGGGGTTGGCGAAGGCTCAGTTATTGCAAATACGATTCAGAAGGATATTGCTCGAACTAATGAGGAAGCACTGAATGCGATTTATCAGCAATTACGTTCTGGTGAAGCGCCAGACCTTGATACGGCAAAGAATTTAGTTGAGCGACTCTTCTTTAATGAAAAGCGCTACGATCTTGGCAATGTAGGGCGTTACAGAATGAATGCTAAGCTTGGACTCAACGTTCCAGCCACAACTACTACCTTGACAAAGGATGACATTATTGCCATTATCAACTATCTGATAGATTTACAGCAGGGGAAGAGGAACGTTGATGACATCGATCATCTTGGCAATCGTCGAGTGAGAACCGTTGGTGAGCAAATTGCCCAGCAGTTTAATCTTGGTCTCGCACGCCTTTCAAGAACCATTCGTGAACGACTGAGTCTGCGTGATCAAGAAAAACTGACTCCTCAAGACTTGGTCAATGCCCGAACGGTCATGAGCGTCATTAATGCGTTCTTCGGAACAAATCAGCTTTCGCAGTTCATGGATCAGACCAACCCACTTGCTGAGATAACTCATAAACGTCGCATGTCAGCACTCGGTCCCGGCGGATTGACGAGAGAACGGGCTGGCTTCGAGGTTCGTGACGTGCACTATACACACTACGGACGTCTCTGTCCGATAGAAACTCCTGAAGGTCCGAATATCGGTCTTATTTCATCCTTGTGTATCCATGCACGAGTGAATGAATTTGGTTTCATCGAGACCCCATATCGTAAAGTGAAGAGTGGAAAAGTAACTGATGAAATCGAGTACATGACGGCAGAAAAAGAAGATATTTATAGTATCGCCCACGCGAATGCAGCAATAGATGAAAAAGGAAAATTCCTCACTGAGAAAGTCAAAGCACGTCTGCAAAGTGATTATCCCTTGACAAAGCCTGAGGAAATTCAATACATGGATGTCGCACCGAATCAAATTGTAAGCGCTGCTGCAGCATTGATTCCCTTCCTTGAACATGATGATGCAAACCGCGCATTGATGGGTTCAAACATGCAACGCCAGGCAGTGCCCTTGGTACGTCCAGAAGTTCCCACTGTTGGAACTGGTTTAGAGGCAAAGATTGCCCAGGATGCACGCACACTTATTGTCGCTGAGCGCAACGGTGTTGTTGAATTCGTCGATTCAAAAAAGATCATCGTCAATTATGATATTGACGAGTCAAGCACCGAAGCACTTATCAGCTTTGATGACAAGAAGCGGGTAGAATATCCTTTAGTGAAGTTTTTCCGCACGAATCAGGATACGTGTATAAATCAGCGTGCTGTTGTCAAACCGGGTCAACGTGTCAAGAAAGGTGATATCCTTGCAGATGGCTGTGCTACTGCTGAAGGAGAGCTTGCACTCGGTAGCAACGTTCTCGTTGCATTCATGCCATGGCGTGGATATAACTTTGAGGATGCTATCGTAGTCAATGAACGATTAGTCTACGAGGATATCTTTACGTCCATTCACATCGAAGAATTTGAACTCCAGGTCCGAGATACAAAGCGTGGAGAGGAAGAGTTAACGCGCGAGATTCCAAACGTTAGTGAAGACGCTATTAAGGATTTGGATGAAAACGGAATCATCCGTGTTGGCGCAGATGTGGTTGAAGGTGATATCCTCATTGGTAAAATTACTCCAAAGGGAGAAACGGAATCCACACCTGAAGAAAAACTGCTGAAGGCAATTTTCGGAGAGAAAGCCGGTGATGTGAAGGATGCGTCGCTCAAGGCTCCTCCGGGGATGAAGGGGATTGTGATAGCGACCAAGCTCTTTAGCCGAAAGAAAAAAGATGCGGAAACGAAGAAAGAGGATAAACGACTCACAGAACAGCTTGATCGTGCGCTAAAGAAGGCTCTAAAAGAAAATGTTGAAAAGATAGGAAAGAAACTGGGAATATTGTTGAATGGAGAACGGTGCATCGGGATTCGTACTACCGATGGAGATCTGATCGTCCGTGGTGGTACAGTCCTTAAGGAAAATACATTTATCGAGTTAGATAATATTGAGAAGCTCGACTATCGTTCAGAATGGGTCGAAGATAAACGTAAGAATCATTTGGTTACAAAGATTTATGAAAATTTCTTCCAAAAGCTGAATGACATTGACGATTATTACAAACATCAAAAGACGAAGATTTTGATTGGGGATGAGCTACCTTCTGGTATTGTGCAATTAGCTAAAGTGTATGTCGCAAAAAAGCGTAAGCTTGCTGTAGGTGATAAGATGGCTGGCAGGCACGGCAATAAAGGAGTTGTTGCAAAAGTTGTTCCTCAAGAAGATATGCCCTTTCTTCCCGATGGAACACCGGTCGATATTGTGTTGAATCCACTTGGTGTCCCCTCGAGAATGAACCTTGGACAGTTATTTGAAACAGCGTTGGGGTGGGCTGGAAAGAAGCTCAATGTGAAGTATGCTTCCCCAATTTTCGATGGTGCCACATGGGAAGATGTCCAAGGGGAACTGGGGAAAGCTGGGTTGAACAAAAATTCGAAAACTATTCTCTATGACGGTCGAACGGGTGAGCCTTTCGATCAAGAAATCACCGTTGGCTATATCTACATGATGAAGTTATCACATCTCGTCGATGATAAGATTCATGCTCGTTCGATCGGACCGTACTCATTGATTACACAGCAGCCGCTTGGTGGAAAGGCGCAATTTGGTGGTCAACGATTTGGAGAAATGGAAGTGTGGGCGCTTGAGGCATACGGTGCTTCACACGTGTTACAAGAAATCTTGACAGTCAAGAGCGATGATGTTTATGGACGGGCGAAACTCTATGAAGCTATCGTCAAGGGCGATAATTTACCAGAACCTAATATTCCTGAATCCTTTAATGTTCTTGTACGTGAATTAATGGGTTTAGGACTCGATGTGAAAATCGAATAATAACTCTTTTGGAGCAAAACAATGGCTTTTACATCAACTGATACTCTAGTTAAGAAAAGCTTTTCGAAGATTAGCATCCTACTTGCGTCTTCAGATCTAATACTTTCGAGGTCACATGGTGAGGTAACGAAACCGGAAACGATTAACTATCGTTCCTTCAGGCCAGAGAAGGATGGTTTATTCTGTGAAAAAATATTCGGACCAGTTCGTGATTGGGAATGTCACTGTGGAAAATACAAGCGCATCCGCTACAAAGGAATTATCTGTGATCGCTGTGGCGTCGAAGTGACACAAAAGAGCGTCCGTCGTGAGCGCATGGGCCACATTTCGCTCGCTGTTCCCATTGTTCATATTTGGTATTTCCGATCAATGCCATCCAAAATCGGTAATGTCCTTGGCATCAACAGCAAGGATCTCGAAAGAATCATTTACTATGAATCATACGTTGTTATTCAACCCGGTACGACAGGACTTCAACGGCTGGATCTCTTATCTGAGGAACAGTATTATGACGTTCTTGCGTCATTACCTGAAAAAAATCAGGAACTTGAAGATACTGATCAACGGAAATTCATCGCGAAAATTGGTGGTGAAGCGATTAAAGATTTGTTGAAACGAATAGACATTGAAACACTTGCCGGAGAATTACGTGCTGCCGCACGAATTGAAACTTCAGTACAAAAGAAACAAGAATTCTTGAAACGACTCCGAGTCGTTGAAGCATTCCGTGAGAGGGAAAGCTCGCCTGTTAACAAGCCTGAGTGGATGGTCTTGGATGTTATTCCAGTAATTCCTCCTGAACTGAGACCACTCGTTCCGCTTGAAGGAGGTCGTTTTGCAACTTCGGATTTGAACGATCTCTACCGCAGAGTGATCATTCGCAACAACAGACTGAGAAGACTCATTGAAATCAAAGCGCCTGAAGTCATTCTCCGAAACGAAAAGCGGATGTTACAGGAAGCGGTTGACTCCTTGTTTGATAATTCTCGACGATCTAACGCGGTACGTTCTGATAACAACCGCGCATTGAAATCTCTCTCAGACATGCTCAAAGGCAAGCAGGGTCGATTTAGACAAAACTTGCTTGGCAAACGAGTTGACTACTCCGGACGTTCTGTGATCGTTGTAGGTCCAGAATTGAAGCTACATGAGTGTGGTTTGCCTAAAGATATGGCTGTGGAACTCTTCAAACCGTTTATTATCCGTAAGCTTATTGAGCGTGGTCTCGTCAAAACGGTGAAAAGTGCAAAAAAGCTGGTTGATAAGAAGGGTCCTGATGTTTGGGAGATCCTAGAACATATTATCGATGGTCATCCAGTTCTTCTCAATCGTGCGCCAACGCTACACCGTCTTGGTATTCAAGCATTTCAACCTGTTCTGGTAGAAGGAAAAGCAATCCGCATTCACCCGATGGTGTGTACGGCATTTAACGCTGATTTTGATGGTGACCAGATGGCAGTGCATGTTCCATTATCGTTCGATGCGCAGCTTGAAGCACGCATCCTCATGCTATCCAGCCACAATATTTTATCTCCAGCCAATGGTTCACCGATTGTTCATCCAACACAAGATCAAGTGCTTGGATGCTATTATCTAACAAAATCGAAACCGGGTGATCTTGGGGAAGGGAAAGCATTCTCTGCTCCAAACGATGTTATCATTGCATACAATTCAGGCAAGGTTGGATTGCACGCACGCATTAAGGTAAGGATCCATAATAAATTGATAGAAACAACCACAGGAAGGGTTATCTTTAATCAGATTGTCCCGAAGGAATTGGGATTCATCAATGAGCTACTTAACAAAAATCGATTGATCCAGATAATTGCAGCGACATTCCGAGCATGTGGAAACCTGAGAACTGCAGAATTCCTAGATGATCTTAAAGATTTAGGATTCACATACGCTACCAAAGGAGGTTTATCGGTTAGTGTTTATGATGTCATCATTCCGAAAGAGAAAGAAGATGTCATCACAAAAGCATTGCACGATGTTGATCATGTGCAAAGTTTGTACTACCGAGGTTTCATAACCAATGGTGAGCGATACAATAAAGTCATTGATATTTGGACGCGAGCAACAAATAAAGTCGCTGAACGGTTGCTTGATGCACTTCAGCATTCACGGGATGGATTTAATTCACTTTATATGATGGTGGATTCTGGAGCTCGTGGGTCGAAAGAACAAGTTCGCCAGCTCGCGGGCATGCGTGGTCTGATGGCTAAGCCACAAAAGAGTATGTTGGGCGCAACGGGTGAATTAATTGAAAATCCCATTATTGCAAATTTCCGAGAAGGTCTTTCGGTTCAAGAGTACTTTATTTCTACACACGGTGCCCGAAAAGGTCTGGCTGATACAGCGTTAAAGACTGCTGACGCTGGCTATCTCACACGTCGGCTTGTAGATGTCGCACAAGACGTTATTATTACCATCGAGGATTGTGGCACTATCCGTGGTGTACTCACAGGTGCCTTGAAGGAGGGAGAGGATGTCAAAGAACCACTGGCTGAACGTATCCTCGGACGCGTTGCTGTTCATAATGTTGTTGATCCAATCTCTGAGGCAGTTTTAATCAAGGCAGGCGAAGACATTGATGAGAAAAAAGCTACTGCCATTGCAGAAACTTCAATTGAAGCTGTTGAAATTCGCTCAGTGCTTACGTGTGAAGCGAAGCGAGGTGTGTGTGCAAAGTGTTATGGGCGTAATCTTACAACGGGAAAACTTGTCGAAGTTGGCGAAGCGGTAGGAATCATTGCCTCTCAATCCATTGGCGAGCCTGGTACACAGCTCACATTAAGAACATTCCATACTGGTGGAACCGCAAGTCTTATTGCGACACAATCTCAAATCGTTTCGAAGTTTGATGGTAAAGTAAAATTTGATGGCATCAAATATCTTAAACAAGCAGAAACTGATGGAAAACTGATTGTTCTTGGTCGCAGTGGCGTAGTGAATATCTTTGATGAGGACAACCGCCTTCTGACGAAGTACGATGTTCCGTATGGAGCAACATTACTTGTCCATGATGGAACGAAGATCAAGAGAGGTGAAATAATCTATGAGTGGGATCCCTATAATGCTGTGATCATTTCTGAACATACGGGTCTTGTTCGATATCATGACTTAAAAGAAAATGTTACCTATCGTGAGGAACCTGATGAACAAACCGGTCATATCCAGAAAGTTGTCATCGATACTCGTGATCGTTCGTTGAGTCCAACCATTGCCGTTACAACTGACAAGGGTCAAAAGCTAGGAAGTTATCTCATACCAACAAGAGCCCACATGATTCTCAATGATAGTCAGGAAGTTCATGCAGGAGATATCCTTGTAAAAATTCCACGGGATACAGGGAAAACACGTGATATCACGGGGGGCTTACCTCGGGTAACAGAATTGTTCGAAGCACGAAGTCCTGCTGATCCCGCTATAGTTTCTGAGATTGATGGCGTGGTCAAATTTGGTGCTCAAAAGCGAGGAGCTCGTGAAATTAACATCAAGAGTCATGATGGCTTGGATGAACGGCGCTACTTAATTCCCATGGGGAAACACGTTCTTGTTCAGGATAACGACGTTATTCGTTCTGGCGAGCGCCTCTCTGATGGTGCAATTGATCCTCATGATATTCTTCGCATTAAAGGTGTTGGAGCTGTTGAGGAATATTTAGTCAATGAGATTCAAGAAGTCTATCGCATGCAGGGAGTGAAGATTAATGACAAACATATTGAAGTTATCGTTCGTCAGATGATGCAAAAAGTTAGAATTCTTGATCCGGGCGATACGCGATTTCTCGAAGACGATTACATCGATATTCAGGCTGTAAATCAAGAAAATGAGACATTGAAGGATCAGGTAGTCATTACGAGCAAGGGAGATTCCAAACTAAAAAATGGACAGCTCGCATCGAAAAAGAAAGTTCGTGAGATCAATACTGAACTTCGAAAGAAGAGTAAGAAAATCGCGGAATTCCGAGATGCTGAACCTACTACGGCTGAACCCGTGCTCTTAGGTATTACTCAGGCGGCATTATCAACTGATAGTTTTATTTCAGCTGCATCATTCCAAGAGACAACTAAAGTGCTTACTGACGCTGCTATTGAAAGTAAGGTTGATTATCTATTAGGATTGAAGGAAAATGTCATCATGGGGCATTTGATTCCTGCGGGAACTGGTCTAAAGAAATTCAGGAACTTGATTGTCTTACCTCAAGAAGATGAATTTATGCGCGAAGAATATGCTCCAGAAGAAGTAGAGGTCGAACCAAAAAAGTCAAGGGTACGCGAGAAGGCGAGCGCATTGAAAAGGTCTGAGAAATATTGACTAAAATTTAAATTATTCATATATTTATTGACTTTGTCGATTTATAGAGTTTTTCTTTAGTGCCTACAATCAATCAACTGGTACGGTTAAGCCGAGAGCGAGTTACCTGGAAGAGCAAAGCGCCGGCACTTGAAGGATCTCCTCAAAAAAGAGGAGTTTGCACAAGGGTGTATACAACCACACCAAAAAAGCCAAATTCTGCTCTTAGAAAAGTGGCTCGCGTTCGTTTAACGAATAGTATGGAAGTAACTGCCTATATCCCTGGCGAAGGACATAATTTACAGGAACACTCCATTGTATTGATTCGTGGAGGTAGGGTTAAAGACCTTCCAGGGGTTCGGTACCATATTATCCGTGGTGCTCTAGACACTGTTGGAGTCACGGACCGAAAGCAGGGGAGATCAAAATACGGCTCAAAAAAACCTAAATCGTAAGTTTTGTAGTTTATGAGAAAGAAGGCAGCAGTAAAAAGAGTCATACTTCCGGATCCAAAGCATAACGATGTTTTGGTTGCTCGCTTTATCAATAGTATTCTAAGGCGAGGGAAAAAACATTTGGCACGACGCATTGTTTATGATACACTGAATATTATTGAGCAGCGCAGCCAGAATCCGGGTTTAGATGTTTTAAAGAAAGCAATTGATAATGTTAAACCTGTTTTGGAAATTAGGGCTCGCAGGGTTGGTGGTGCTACCTATCAGATTCCTACTGAAGTTAGGCCTGACCGAAGTATAGCGTTGGCGTTACGATGGTTGATCACATATGCACAGGAGCGCAAAGATAAATCGTTGTCGTTGAAATTAGCTTCGGAATTACTCGCTGCTGCAAACAATGAAGGAAATGCAGTAAAGAAGAAAGAAGACACTCATAAGATGGCGGAAGCTAATAAGGCTTTTGCCCACTTCAAGTGGTAATCTGCTCATTTCACGAGTAAAGTTTTGTTTATTATTTTAGTATGATTAAGTTTTCATGGCAAGAGCATATTCATTAGAACAAACACGTAATATCGGCATCATGGCTCACATCGATGCTGGCAAAACGACAACGACAGAACGCATTTTGTTTTACACAGGTGTTCTGCATCGTATGGGTGAAGTCCATGATGGCGCAGCTACGATGGATTGGATGGAGCAAGAAAAAGAACGTGGTATAACCATTACCAGTGCAGCAACCACGTGTTTTTGGAATAACCATCGCGTTAATATCATTGATACACCCGGGCACGTAGATTTTACGGCTGAGGTGGAGCGGTCGCTTCGCGTGTTGGATGGAGCTGTAGCGCTATTCTGCGCTGTCGGAGGGGTTGAGCCTCAATCTGAGACTGTTTGGCGGCAGGCTGATCGATACGGCGTTCCAAGAATAGCTTTCGTCAACAAAATGGATCGCGTTGGTGCAGATTTCTTTAATTGTATTCAGATGATGAAAACACGATTAGGTGCCAACGCAGTCCCGATTCAACTTCCAGTTGGTGAAGGCGACATGTTTACCGGTGTGATTGATTTAATTACGATGAAGGCTCGTATCTTTCACGAAAGTACAGTTGGTACGACGTGGGATGAGTTAGAAATTCCTCACGACCTACAGAAACAAGCTCAAGAATATCGAACCAAAATGCTTGAGGCTGTCTCTGATGAGGACGATACACTGCTTGAAAAGTATCTAGAGGGTAAAGAAATTTCACCCCAAGAAATCAAGAGTGTTTTACGTCGTGCATGTTTAAAGGTAAGCATCATCCCTGTGTTATGTGGTTCTTCCTTTAAGAACAAAGGAGTTCAGAATTTACTTGATGCAGTCGTCGATTTCCTTCCATCGCCGCTTGATATTTCGAACAGCGAGATTCTAGGTCATCACCAGAATCTGAAGGATCATGTTGTGCGCAAGGTAAGTGATCAAGAGAAGTTTACTGCACTTGCATTCAAAATTATGACTGATCCGTACGTAGGGAAATTAACGTTTTTCCGAGTGTACAGTGGAACAGTGAAAAGTGGGACGTATATTTACAACTCAACTTCAGGAACGCGAGAACGCGTTGGACGACTGCTTCGGATGCATGCAAACCATCGTGAAGATATCGACCAAGCATACACAGGTGACATTGTTGCCGTAGTCGGTCTAAAGAATACCCGTACAGGCGATACGCTATGTGACGAGAGTGACCCAATTATTTTAGAAAAGATGGAGTTCCCAGATCCCGTCATCTCTGTTGCCATTGAGCCAAAGACGAAGGCAGATCAAGAGAAGATGGGTGAGGCATTGTCGAAGCTGGCGGAAGAAGATCCAACGTTTAAGGTTTCGATAAATGAGGAGACCGGTCAAACGCTTATCAGCGGAATGGGTGAACTTCATCTTGAAATTATTATAGATCGGATGAAGCGAGAATTCCGAGTTGAAGCGAACATCGGTAAACCACAGGTTGCTTATAAGGAAACAATTCGGAAAAAGGTAGAGCAGGAAGGAAAGTTCATACGTCAGTCAGGTGGCCGCGGTCAATACGGTCATGTGTGGATTGAGCTCGAACCTAATGAAAAAGGAAAGGGTTATGAATTCATCAATGCAATTGTTGGCGGTGCCATCCCAAAAGAGTATATCAACCCTGTTTCGGAAGGCATTATCGAAGCAATGCACAATGGTGTTCTTGCAGGGTATCCTGTTGAAGATGTTAAAGTAAGATTAGTTGATGGTTCGTACCATGAAGTAGATTCATCAGAAATGGCATTTAAGATCGCCGGTTCGATCGCTTTTCGAGGAGCTGCTCGAAAAGCGGACCCCGTGCTTCTCGAACCAATCATGGATGTTGAGGTAGTAACTCCTGAGGAGTACATGGGAGATGTGATGGGCGATTTGAGTGCGCGTCGTGGAAAAATCGAAGGTCTCAATGCTCGAAAAGATGCTCAGGTCATCAAAGCAAAAGTACCATTATCAGAAATGTTCGGTTACTCTACACAACTGCGTTCGATGACTCAAGGACGGGCGATTTATACAATGCAGTTCGCTTATTACGAAGAAGTTCCACAAAGTATTTCTGATCAGATCATTGAAAAAGTAAAAGGTAAAGAAGCAGTTCCCGCATAATAATAAAAAATTAAATTCAGGTGTCACAC
>JACQVI010000068.1 GCA_016209795.1 Ignavibacteriota bacterium | reverse complement strand
GGGATTACAAACCCGACAGCGACGTTTGAGGTAGGCGGTGGAGGAGCTTTAAAAGTTTCTGGGTTAAGCCAATTTGAGGGCGAAGTTCCTGGGGCAGGTACAAATTGGAACCTAGGAACTTTTGGTGATCCTAAAGGGACAATTTATGGCTTTTCTAGATTTGGCACAGTTCATTTAGCAATCGATGTTAATTCCGGCAACGTGGGAATTGGGACAACAAACCCATCGCACAAGTTGCATTCCGTCAATACCTCACCAAGTGGAGCCGCTGTGTTCGGCTATGCAACTGCCTCAAGTGGTACAAATTATGGCGTGTACGGAGAGAGTAGTTCACTGACTGGCCTCGGTGTTTTCGGCAAAGCCAATTCCGCGAGTGGCTTGAATTACGGCGTGTTCGGTCAGAGCAATTCAACGAGTGGAAACGGAGTGTATGGTCTTGCGAGTGCTACGAGCGGTGAGACCTTTGGCATGTACGGCCTGAACTACTCAACCATGGGTCGCGGAGTGTACGGGTGGGCTGCTGCCGAGAGCGGCACAAATTACGGTGTGTACGGGACAAGTAGTTCAACCGACGGCTCTGGTGTATACGGCATTGCTATAAGATCAACAGGGGCTACCAATGGGGTGAAAGGTCAGAGCAATTCGACGACTGGACGAGGAGTGTTTGGAGTCGCCCCAACATTCGGAGTGGCTGGGTATGCTAGTGCCACGAGTGGTACGAATTATGGTGTGTTCGGGGAGACCATATCACCCGCTGGTTACGGAGTGTACGGCAATAGCAACAATGTGGGGGTGTTTGGCAGCGGTGTGACAGGTGTGCGGGGGCAGGCAACGACTGGATTCTTCGGAGTGCACGGCACATCTTCATCGGAAGGTTGGGGAGTATACGGTGTTGGAGGGATCGGCGTTCGCGGAGAAACAAATTCAAATGTACCTTCGAATAACGTAGGAGTCTACGGCCTTGCAACTCCAACATCCGGTTTCGCTGATGGAGTGTGGGGAGTATCCAATTCAACAAGTGGGGCTGGAGTCTTTGGCAATGGCAATGCCTCGAGCGGCACCAATTATGGTGTGTACGGAACCACCAATTCCTCCTCGGGATATGCAGGTTTTTTTAGCGGGAGAGTTCACGTTGCAGGTACACTATCCAAATCGGGCGGGCAGTTCAAAATCGATCACCCACTCGACCCTGCGAACAAGTATCTCAATCACTCCTTTGTGGAATCGCCCGACATGATGAATATTTACAACGGCAATATTACGCTCGATGCCGGCGGTGAAGCGTGGGTGATACTGCCCGAGTGGTTTGAGGCCCTCAACAAAGATTTTCGTTATCAACTCACCGGTATCGGTGGTTTTGCACCTGTCTATATCGCTGAAGAAATAACTGGAAATCGTTTTAAGATTGCTGGGGGTATTGCTGGTATGAAGATTTCCTGGCAAGTAACTGGTATCCGGAAGGATGCTTGGGCCGAAAAGTATCGCATCCCTGTGGAGGAGGAAAAGAAGGAAGATGAACGTGGAAGATATATCAATCCGGATGCATTTGGACTTTCAAAAGAGATGGGAATTCCGTCGATTCGGTTGCCAATACTGTCGGAGAGAAGGGGAAAAGGCGAATAGACATTGATCATTCAAGAGTTGAACTGACAACATTTTTCATTATCTAAGGAGTATATCATGAAAACACTTTCTTTGTTTCTCATTCTTCTTGCGCTGTTGTTTGCAGCGATAGAGTTGCATGCGCAAATCCCCCGCACGCTCTCCTACCAGGGCGTGCTCACTGATACAGCGGGTAATCCTCGACCGGATGGGTCGTATCAGTTCACCTTCCGGCTGTATGATGTTAGCACTGGCGGGACAGCGAAATGGACGGAGCAGAAAACGCTCAGCGTTGCCGGTGGATTGTTCTACACAACGCTCGGGGATCAGGTCGCAATTCCCGACACGATCAGGTTTGACCGCGCCTACTGGCTGGGCATTCAGGTCGTGGCGGAGCCGGAGCTTTCGCCGAGGGATCCGCTGACTTCTGTTGGGTACAGTTTCAGTTCTATCAGATCCGACACTGCTCAATACGCTCGAAGCTCAAGCGCAGATACAACCTGGAGTACAAGCGGCAGCAACATTTATCGCCTCAGTGGTAACGTCGGCATCGGGACCGCAAGTCCGATGTCGTCGTTAGAGGTAACTGGAGGAGGAGCAATAAGAGTTTCAGGGTTAAGTCAATTTGAAGGTGAGGTTCCTGGTGCTGGCGCACAGTGGAACTTAGGAACTTTTGGTGATCCTGAAGGGACAATTTATGGCTTTTCTAGACCCGGCACAGTTCATTTAGCAATCGATGTTAATTCCGGCAACGTGGGAATTGGGACGACAAATCCATCATACAAGCTGGATGTCAATGGCACAATAAACGCGGGAAAAGGTAGTTTTGGAAGTGGTAACATCAACACTGGCACGCAAGCATTTGTCGCTGGCAGCAACAACCTCGCACGGGGCGACTACTCTGTTGTCAGCGGCGGTGGAGGTTCAAGCGCTTCTGATTCCAACTCGGCGCTAGGGGATTATTCAACTGTAAGCGGGGGCCTCAGTAACAAGGCAAGCGGCTTTCGGTCGACGGTCGGTGGCGGCGATGCTAACACCGCAAGCGGTTTTCGCGCAACAGTGCCAGGCGGGCATTTCAACGCTGCACGTGGAGATTACTCTTTTGCCGCGGGATATGGAGCGAGAGCAAATCATGATTATGCGGTTGTTATTGCCGCTAATCTATTTACTGGTTTTGCCAGCGATACCGTTGCCTCGGGTGGCGCTGCGCAAATGGTTCTGCTTGGCGGTGCAGGATTCTATCTCACAAACACACCGGGTGTTGCTTCCATCCCAGCAGGTCGTTTTCTCAACACCTCCACAGGTGCGTATCTCACAACTGGCGGAGTCTGGACTAATGCCTCCGATAGAAACGCCAAAGAAAACTTCCAACCGGTCAACGGCGAGGAATTGCTCAAGAAGGTTGCTCTTCTTCCTATCAGCCAATGGAACTACAAGAACGAAAAACCGGAGGTCAAGCACATCGGTCCGATGGCACAGGACTTCTATCGCATTTTCCATCTCGGTGAGGACGAGAAAACCATTTCGACGATCGATCCGGCAGGGATAGCGCTGGCGGCGATACAGGAGTTGTATAAGAAATCGTTAGAGGTCAATGACCTCAAGGCGCAGGTGAACAGGTTGCAGCAAATGGTGCAGACACTTTCGTCAGAATTAAAATCACATGCGGCTGAAACAACGGACGGATCGCGTTGAACACGTTGGTCGGGTCTCCGACCCGACCTATAACGGGACGGAGTCCCGTGCAACAAATTATCATAGAAAGGAGAAACCATGAAAACACAATCAACAGTATCGGGATTGCTCTTGATAGGATTACTGTGGGCGATAATCCCCCACGAAGTCCAATCACAGAACAACGCAATCAAGTGGCGCGCGTTTAGCATGGGGTTTGGCGTCCCTCGTTCGGAGACGAACAAAGTGAAGTCGAGCGCCGGACAGACGTTCGTAGGCAAGTCACAACAAGGTAATACTCGTGTCATAGGTGGGTTCTTGGCAAATCCGTTGCTGCGCAGATCCACCAGTACTGTGACGATAGTGGGCGTTCTGGTTGCACAGAACTGGAACATGGTCTCTGTTCCCTTGCATGTTGATGACTATAGAAAAAGCGTTCTCTTTTCTTCTGCAAGTTCTCCAGCATTTAAGTATCAGAACGGTTATGTGATAAAAGATACGCTGGAGAACGGTCTTGGGTATTGGCTTAAGTTTCCTGCAAGTGAGACTATAAACCTCAGCGGCACAAGTCTCACAGAAGATAGCATAGATGTCAATGATAATTGGAACATAATTGGTTCAATCAGCTCCCCCGTCGCTGTCTCTAATGTTACCTCAAGCCCGCCGGGGCTGATTACATCCAGCTTCTTCGGTTATGCCGATGGCTACTATGAAGCTGATAGTATCGTGCCCGGCAAGGCATACTGGGTAAAAGTGAATCAGACCGGTCAGTTGATTCTCTCACTCTCAAATGCGGTGATTGCATCGAGCAGAATTAGGGTCGTTCCAACATCGGAACTGCCACCCGCCCCACCCGAAACCAAAAACCTAACACCTATCACCTTTAACCTAAGTCAGAACTATCCCAACCCGTTCAACCCGGTAACAGTCATCAGATATCAGATCCCAGTAAGCAGTAGAGTCACGCTGAAAGTCTACAACCTGCTTGGGCAGGAAGTAGCAGTGCTTGTGGATGGGATGCAAGAGGCGGGATACAAGTCGGTGGAGTTGAATGCGAATAAAATCGCAAGCGGTGTCTATTTCTACCGTCTTCAGGCTGGTACGTTTGTGGAAACGAAGAAACTATTGCTTTTGAAGTAATTCAGCAACATCTAAGACCAACTATTTCTCAATACAGTATCAAACAAACTTATAAGGTGTTTTATGAAATTGTTTCTTTACCTCGTGTTCCTGATAGGAACGTTCAGCGATGCACAATCGGGAGGGCGGCTTAGGGTATGGGTAAACACTGCTGCCGCCTCCTACGCAGCAATCGGCAATCTAAATGCAGGTCGAAGCAATAATAAATTTACTACAGTGCTGGAGAAAGCTCGACAAGCACCGTCAACGGGTTCCGATAAACAGGGTTACTACATCGAAGTAGACACAACGACAACTGCTGGGAACGTCTATCTTGTCACTACCACCGATGACGCCGGTCCGGGGTCATTTCGACAGGCAATTACCGATGCGAATGCAAATTCCGGTCTGGACACCATTAGGTTTAACATTGGCAGTGGACTGCAAACAATCACGCCTCGTACGCAATTACCGGATATCACCTCTCCCGTGGTCATCGATGGCACAACGCAGCCAGGATTCTCAGGCACTCCGATCATTGAGTTGAATGGATCAAACGTCTTTGATGGCTTGAGAATATTTGCAGGGAATTCTACGATACGTGGACTTGTCATGAACAGATTCCAGGCAACGGCGATCTATATGTCCACGTTGGGTGAAAATGTTATCGAGACGAATTTCATCGGCATCAATGCCGCGGGTGACAGTGCGATGCCAAACCAGGGCAATGGAGTGTTTATCGACAGTTCATCTAACAACCGAATTGGCGATATAACATCTGCTGCACGCAATGTTATCTCTGCAAACGTGAAACCGAACATTGCTATTGCCTTCAGTGGATCGACCGGGAACATCGTACGGGGCAACTACATCGGGACGGATCGAGCGGGCAGCATCGATTTGACGGATTCAACGAATGGAGTAATCCTCGGAGACAGTGCATCATTCAACGTTATCGGTGGGCTCCAATCTGGCGCCAGAAATTTGATTTCGGGAAACGGTGGTACTCCTCCAACTTTCCCCTATGATTTTCCCGGAATTGCCATCAAGGATGCGGGCACATCATTCAATGTAATCCAGGCTAACTATATCGGCGTTGACTGGCTTGGAGCTTATGCAATGGGAAATGGGGGCGGTATCCTTATTACAAAAGGTGCCTCAAACAATCTTATCGGCTCTACTTCACCCCAGGGCACCAACATCATTTCAGGACAATACGGCGACTATGCGGGAATCCAAATTGCCGAATCGACCACGACAAACAACGTGGTGCAGGGAAATATCATCGGTCCCAATCGGGTTCTCAACCCTTTGGTGCTCAGTAATTACGATGGGATTTGGATCAATAATGCCCCGAATAATACTATTGGCGGCGCGATCGATGGCGCAAGCAATTACATCATGGCAAACAAGAGACATGGTGTTTTGATTTCCGGCAGCGCCGCAAAGGGTAACCATATTGAAAACAACTACATTGGGGCAGATAAATATAGTCAAGGCGCATATCCGAATTTAAGCTGTGGGGTCTTTATCGAAGATGCGCCGGGCAACATCGTGGGTGGACCTCATCGGCTCGCCCGAAATTTCATTGGAAACAATTATTTGCACGGCATCGTGATCAGGGGCGACACCGCAACAGCGAACGTCGTCCAGAGCAATTTCATTGGAACCAACTTCTCCGGCTACAACAATCAGGGGAATCGAGGGAATGGGATATTGCTCTTGGCATCCGGAGACACCATCGGCGGGCACGATCTGTCCTTAGGCAACGTGATCGTCTACAATGGAGGCATTGGAGTGTTTGATTCGGCCGGAGCCAATAACACAATCCGATTCAATTCGATCTTCTCGAACGAGAGCATGGGGATTGATCTTGCACCGCGCGGCATCACGCCAAATGATTCGCTTGACGGCGACACGGGTCCGAACGATCTGCAGAACTTCCCGATTCTTGATTCGGCGATTGCCAGTCCGGGTTCAATACGGGTACGGGGGAGGCTCGACAGCCAACCGTATTTGATCTATACCGTTGATTTCTTCAAAAACGATGCGCGGGATCCGTCACATTTCGGCGAAGGACAGACCTGGATCGGAAGCACAACGCTATCGTGCGATGCCGCCGGAAGAGCAGACATTACTGTTACATTTTCCACCGACGTCAGCCCGGACCAGTTCATTACGGCCACAGCCATCGATCCATTCGGGAATACATCAGAATTCTCACGAGCGCTGTGCCTGTTGGACAGCGATGGTGACGGAATACTTGATTGTTGGGAATCGGAGGGTGATGGTATTGACGTGAATGCAGACGGAATGATTGATCTGAACCTCTACGCACGAGGTGCCCGAGCAAACCACAAGGATATTTTTGTGGAGGTGGATTACATGTTCGGCTCTGACGTTGCAAACCGAACGCTCCCGCTCGTACAGAACGCGTTTGCAAGTGTCAAGAACAAGTATGTAAACAATCCCGACGCCCATGATGGGATAAACCTTTTTGCTGAACTCAACGCGAATGATCTGCCGATTCCATCGGCCGCCTGGGCGAGTGATCCATACCCCGAGTTCTTTGCGGCAAAGAAACAGTTCTTTGGGACTGACGCTGAGCGCAGTGACCCGAATGCAGCGAACATTCTTGAGGCAAAGCGATTGGTTTACCGGTATTGTATCTTTGCAGACAGGTATGGAACCACAGGGAGTAGCGGACAAGCAGAATTGAATGAGGTTCTGGGGGGAATGACTTCATGGTGACACTTGGCGCGTTCTCGCCGGTAACTGATTCGCTCCAGGCAGGAACTTTTATGCACGAGCTGGGACATACACTTGGGCTTCGTCATGGCGGCAGCGATGATAAGAATTACAAACCGAATTATTATAGTGTCATGAGCTACGTGTGGCAGGCGCCTCAGATCGCGCAGCAGTTTGGAGGCCTCGGCTGGACACTCAATTATTCACCTGTGGCTCTTTTTGCACTCGATGAGAATAATCTCAATGAATCTCTTGGATTGAATCCTGCACCCGGCGATTTTCCCACTATGATTGTTCCTTATAATGGTACCCGGAACCTATCAAGGGTCGGGACACTCAATCCGGGAACGGCAATTGATTGGGATGGAAATGGCGATTCCACTGGAAGTGCCTTGGTTCCGGTAGATCTTAACTATTTGAATCAAAATCCGCCTGAAGTGCCGAGCCCGGGAGATGTACTCTTTAGCTATGCAGACTGGCCGAACTTAGTGTATAACTTCCGGGGCAGCCCGACGTATCGAGATCCTTCAGCTACAGGGTATCAGACAATGGCTGCCGACACGAGTGAGCCTGAGGAAATGACACCCCAGATTTATAATTTTCTGCAAACATTGCCGCCATACGGCATCGAGACGCCTCTCATCACTTGGCCATCCGATCCCAACGCGAACATTCCCATATCAACGGCACCCACGGCTCAGGCCAGTCCGGTCATAACAAGTGACGGCAGGGGTGGTGCAATCATTGCATACATTTGGAACACGGCGCACTACAGCCCTTTCGGAGACAGCAATGATGTCTATGCCCAGCGCATCGATACGCTTGGAGGAGTCCAGTGGAGAAACAACGGCATTCCGATTTGCACCGCAAATGACGACCAGCAAGCCCCTGCAATCACGTCGGACGACGCCGGTGGGGCAATTATTGTTTGGGCAGATAGACGCGATGGACTGTTTGATGTCTATGCGCAACGAGTCAATGCACTGGGGCAAACGCTGTGGACGACCGATGGTGTCCCTATCACTGCATCTGCAAATGAATCGCGATTGCGATTCTCGTTTCCGGCGGTGACGAGCGATGGGAACGGCGGAGCTATTGTCGCCTGGAAAGACGGACATTCGGGCACGTACTCAGTCTATGCCCAGCATATTACTGCATCGGGGATCGTACAATGGCCTGCGGAAGGCGTGCTCATAGGTACAACGCCAGCTCCAACTACTGTTACGAACGACAATTTTGTTCAAATTATTAGCGACGATTCAGGCGGTGCCATCATAGCCTGGGTCGATCAACGGACTGGCTCCGGTTTTCAGTATTATGACATCTATGCTCAAAGAGTTGATGGAGACGGAGTCGTTCGATGGGCACCTAACGGCATTCCAATTTGCAATGCATCGAATCAGCAAAATTGGCCAAGACTCGCGCGTGACGGCTCCGGAGGAGCGATTATCACGTGGTATGACTGCCGCACTTGTGACGGGATATTTCCCGACACTAGTGACATCTACGCCCAGCGTGTGAACGCGAACGGTCAGATCCAATGGGCCGCAAACGGTGTTCCCATTTCCCCAGGATCGGGAAGCAAATTCACCCCTGAAATTGCTGCCGATGGGAACGGCGGCGCGATCATCGCCTGGATGGACAGTCGACGCGTTCAAAACTATCGTGTCGACGTCTATGCACAACGTGTTAACGCATCAGGCGCAGTGATGTGGCAAAACGATGGCGTTGCAATTTGTGATACGGGAGGGTCTGCTACTTTGCCAACGATTGTGAGCGATAATAGCGGTGGAGCGGTTATCGCATTTTCACACCAGCGGCGCTACGACCTGGATATTTACGCACAACGCATAGATTCCTCCGGTACTACGCGATGGACGAAAAATGGTGTGCCTCTGTGCACTGCTGACAGAACCCAGTGGTTTCCCGTGAGCACGAGCGATCACGCGGGCGGCGCAATTGTTGCGTGGATGGACACCCGGAACAGTTTCGAAATCTATCACATTTATGCACAGAATGTGACGAGTACTGGTGCGCTGGGCGGTGGGGTAGTTACCGGTGTGGAAGATCGACACCGTAAAACCTTGCCAACAGGCTTCTCGTTGAGTCAGAATTATCCCAATCCATTTAATCCGGTCACAACAATCCGCTACGAGCTTCCAAAGGCGTCACACGTTACACTCAAGGTCTACAACGTGCTCGGGCAGGAAGTTGCGGTGCTGGTTGATGGGATGCAAGAGGCGGGAGAGAAGTCGGTGAAGTGGGATGCATCACGATTCGCGAGTGGTGTGTACTTCTACAGGCTGAGTGCGGGAACCTTCACGCAGACGAAGAAGCTCCTGTTGTTGAAATAGTCTGTGGTTAACCTTGAAGAACTTCGATATGGCTAAACGAAACTTATTTCATCAACAACATCTTCTTTGAGTCTACGAAATCATCTGTCTCCAAGCGATAAACGTACACGCCTGATGATAGCTCATGAGCATCGAACGTAGATCGATAGAAACCAGCAGGTAATTCCTGATTAACCAACACCGCAACTTCTCTGCCAGTGGCATCAAATACCTCAAGCCGAACAAATGACCGAGCAGCTAAAGAGAATGTAATTGTCGTTGACGGATTAAAGGGATTCGGATAGTTCTGGTTGAGGGTAAACTCCTGAGGAAGACCATGGTGCTCTTGCTGAACATCCAGAGGAGCAGTTGTCTTAAACATCCCACGTCCATGCGTTGCAGCAAAGAGGATTCCATCTCCGCGAAGATCCAGATCGGCTACCGAAACATTCGCAAGACCGTTATTCTGCTGTGTCCAATTCGTCCCACCGTTGGTTGTCTCAAAGACACCTAAATCCGTCCCAATCACAATATGGTTTGTATTCGCCGGATCAATAACGATCGTATTCACTGGAATATCAGGTAGATTGCCACTAACATCATTCCAGGAACCGCCGCGGTCACTTGTATAAAAGACATGCCCTGTGCCATACCCGGAATAGGTAACGTACGCACGATTTGAAAAATCCGGATGTATAGCAATTGATGTTACATGGCGATTAGGCAAAGGTATCGCAGTGAGATCTTGCCACACTGATCCTGTATTTGTCGTGACCCAGACCTTCGAGGGAGATGTCCCGCTGCCACTTGTTCCCGCGTACATCGTCGCGGAGGAAGTTTTTGCAATTGCAAGCGCTGAGATGACAGATCCCGGCGAACCAACCTGACCCGATCCATCACCATCACCAGTGAGATCGGTGCTGATGGCAGACCAGAGTAGCCCGCCATTTGTTGTGCGATAGACTTTGAATGTTCCTGCGGCAAGCGTTTGCGAGTTGGAAGGATCCATGACATACGGTGCAATGAACGAACAGCGGTCAGAAGTACCGTCTGCTGGATTCGAACCAGTAGTTGGTATACCATTCATCATGCGCGCCCACGTCGTACCAGAGTTGATGGATTTTTGGATGCTGAGAAACACATACTCTGTGTACACGGTTGTCGGTAGTGTAAAATCAACCGCTGTCGCCCCACCGTCTCCGCTAAAGACGATTTGCCATGTTGCAAGAAATCTTAGTGTACCGTTATCTTGTGTTCCCCCGTAGTATATCTCCGCAGAAGGATGGACCGCTCCACTGTAAAACTGCGTTGTTGCCAGGTCATTGTTTAACGATTGGAAGGTTGTTCCTCCATCTGTGGTTTTAAAGACGCCACCATCGTTTCCGAACACTGTATTCGATCCCTGAAAGGTAATCGCATGCTGATCGACATGAACGTACGGGCTGCCATATCCATTACTGATGCGCGTCCACGATGTTCCACCATTTGTACTTTTGAACAGGTTAATACCGCCCGTGTAAACAATGTCAGGATTAGACGGATCGACCGCAATCACGTTGTTATACCATCCCTGCCCACCAAGATGTGTATTATTCACCAGCGGCTCACTATCGAACGGTGTTGCAGCGGCTGTCCAGCTTGAACCTCCGTCCGTCGACTTCTGAATGCTGTGCGTATAAAAGTTTGAATCTGTTAGACACGCATAGATGATCGAAGGATTGCTCGCTGCAATCGCCAAACTGATTCTGCCATATTTTGTTGATGGCGAAGGAAAGCCGTTTGTAAGTTTGGACCAGCTTGTCCCCCCATCTGTGGTTTTGTAAATACCATCAGAACTGAACAATCCATAGGCTGCATACATTATATTTGGATTTGTCGGATCAGCAACAAGATCCATACAAAACTTTGTGGTGCTGTTGACTATTAACTTCGTCCAAATCGTTCCACCATTTATGGTTTTCCAGATGCCTCCTATCATCGCAGCGTAAAGGACGTTCGGATCATCGGGTCGTATGACAAGTTTATTGATATAATAGTACGAGAACTGCACATCTGGCGTGAGGAAATTGTTCAGAACCGTCCATGTACCACCACCATCTGTAGACTTGAGAACACCAACACCACGCAATGCGTCAAAGTTGAAGTAGCCTTCACCGGTTCCAGCATAAATAATGTTAGAGTTTGTCGGATCAATCACCATGGTGCCGATGACGAGATTTGATGCATCATCTGTCTTCGGCAACCATGATAAACCACCGTCCGTCGTTTTCCAGATACCACCGCTGACGGAGCCGCAATACATCGTATCGGGATGTGCAGGATCAACGGCTATTGATCGTACTCTACCGCTAATGTTGGTCGGTCCCACCGATTGCCATGACAACGTCGAGGATGATGATTGTGTGAGATTGTTTCGTTTAACGTGTTCCAATGCTTTGTGCCGCCAGGATACAGGAATACGACCCGTCGGGTACGCACGCTGGTCGTTGTACCATTTCATGGCTTGATAAGCAAAGGTTTGATTCAATTTTCCCTCGAAGGAGTCTTGTCGGACGTGAAGGGATTCTTTCTGACTGGTAGTATAAATGATCGCCGCCGCAAATGCCGTTAAACAAAGTACAATGTGTATGAATCGTTTTCGCATGAGGTTATCCCTTTTTCTGATAGTGCTTCTTATAGGATTTCGACTATAATGCAGAATATTTTATTGAAAATCAAGAAGTGGTGTCAGCCGAAAAGAAAAACTCATGGTGAGTGGTTCACCTTATGGGAGCAAATGTCGTACACCTTCAAGGTGTGGGACATTTTTTTTAGAGGTTTTTTCTTTTCCTCCCATTTTTCTATATTGGCAAGACTTGCTATGGAAAATGAAAAGATAACTCCGACGATTGTACACGCAGCACCGTCCGTAGCCGAAAAAGAAACGGGTCTCCTCCGTCGTCTTGGTCTCTTCGATGCTACAATGATTGTCATGGGCGGGATCATTGGCTCTGGTATTTTCATGAATCCTTCCGTCGTTGCCAAGTATGTTCAAAGCCCCTTGCTCATCCTTGGTGCGTGGATAGTCGGCGGACTGATTGCACTTGCCGGCGCATTCATTTATGCCGAGCTTGCTGCACGGCGACCATTGGTTGGAGGACAGTATGCCTATCTTCGGGAGGCGTATCATCCCATCGTTGCATTTCTCTTCGGCTGGACGCTTTTCCTTGTCAGTGATACGGGCGGTATGGCAGCTGTCGGTATTACCTTTGCACGATATTTTATCGAACTCACGGGAGTTCCGTTTACTGACAAAGCTGTTGCTGTTTCTGCACTCTCCATTCTTACGATCATCAACTGTTTTGGCGTCCGTGCAGGGAGTAATGTTCAGAACACCCTCATGGTCACCAAGCTCATTGCCATCTTTATGCTTATTGGCGCAGGTATTCTACTTTTTGGAGACTCACAACCAAAATCTACCATCACACTTGATGCCCCCATCTCATTTGATCTGTTTACGACCTTTGGCGCCGCACTGGTTCCTGTGCTTTTTGCGTATGGTGGCTGGCAAACTGCTAACTTCATCGCCGGAGAAATTAAAGAGCCACAAAAGAATTTACCACGTGGATTATTGATCGGCGTGATCGGTGTAATAGTTATTTATCTTTCGGTGAATTTCATCAGCGTCAATGTTCTCGGACCTCAGGGACTCGCAGCCACATCAACACCAGCCTCTGAAGTCATGCGCATTGCACTTGGCGAAAAAGGTGCGAAGCTCATCGCCATTGGAATTGCAATTTCAACGCTTGGATTTTTAAGCCAATGCGTACTTGTTGCGCCACGTGTCTACTTTGCTATGGCTGCAGATGGATTATTTTTCAAAAAGATGGCATGGATTCATCCTAAAACCTGCGTCCCGGTTTTTGCGATTGCTCTACAGGGGTTGATTGCAATCATCATCGCCCTTTCAGGCACCTACGAAGAAATCCTGAGCTACGTTGTCTCCAACGACTTCATCTTCTTTGGCTTGACAGCAAGCTGCATTTTCGTTCTTCGCTGCCGTCGTACGAACGATAATCCTGACGCAGAGCGCTTCAACATGCCGGGTCATCCGATTACTACATCACTGTTCATTGCAATCTGCATCTTTGTTGTGGTCAATACACTTTACAAGTATCCAATCAACAGCCTCATTGGCTTTGGAATCATCCTTGCTGGTATCCCTGTGTACTATTTCTGGCGATGGTATAACAAATCCACATGAATAGGAGCAAAGGATGAACCAAAAATGGCGTGTGATGCACTCTCCATTCATGGAGTGGATAAAAACTCTACCTCCGGTAAGATACAACCTCACGTCAAGTGGTCTCATGAATTATCCGCTCTCTGAACTTCCAGTACAACTCGATGATCTTGAACTTAGTGGATCGAGTTCTTATGGCTACAAACCACTCCAACAAGCACTTGCCAAAAAGTGTCATGTTGCTGAAGAGAATATCTTCTCAACTATTGGGACTTCCCTTGCCAATCATATCGCCATGGCTGTGTTGACTCAACCCAGGGACGAAGTTCTCATTGAGCACCCGACTTACGAATTGCTCCTTTCAACTGCACAGTACCTCAATCTCCAAGTAAAAAGATTCCAACGAAAGTTTGAAAATGGCTTCCAGATCGACGTTCGAGAGATCGAGCGCACTGTAAGTTCTAAAACTCGCCTCATCGTTCTCACGAACCTCCACAATCCAAGTAGTGTGTTAACTGATGAAAAAACTCTAAAACAGGTGGGTGAGATTGCACAAAGCATAGGTGCACGTGTACTTGTTGATGAAGTCTACCTTGATGCCGCCTTTGAACTCAAGCCCCGCTCTGCATTTCATTATGGGGACGAATTTGTCACAACGAACAGCCTCACGAAAGTGTACGGCTTGAGCGGTCTCCGCTGTGGGTGGGTACTTGCCGATCCTGATCTCATAAGAACAATGTGGCGGCTCAATGACCTGTTTACAGTTATTCCCTCCCATCCTTCTGAGCGGTTGAGCGTCATTGCGCTTGACAACTTTGAACACATTGCGGATTGGGCACGCAACATCTTGACTGCAAGTCAAGCTATATTCAATTCGTGGCTGCAAACTCAAGCTCACGTTCACGTTATACCACCAAATTTTGGAACGGTAATCTTTCCTTGCCTCAAGAGTGGATCGGTCGATGAATTGAGTTCACTTGTTCAAGAAAAATACAGTACAGCAATCGTCCCGGGTAGGTTTTTTGAGATGCCGAACTTTTTTCGCATTGGATTGGGGCATCAAAAGGAAATTTTGGAAACGGGACTCAAATGGCTCAGTACCGGATTCGAGGAACTAACCAACAGGTAATAAAAGTTTTACTCAAACCACAGGTTAGAGTTTTTTCACTTTTATTAAACAGGCGTTTGAATACGCTTTCGCAGAATAATCGCTAAGCCAATGAGAATCAAAATGAGGGGCCAGAAGAGTCGGACAGCGTCCCAAACATCATGACGATAGAGGTAACCAAGCTCAGCAAAAATAAAAGCTGCACCTGTGCCACACAGGAATAACGCCGGAATCAAGTAATACCAATTCCGGAAATTATTGACGTACAGCATCAGGAATGCAATCCCAAAGATCAGGAACGTCGACGGGATAAACAAATATCCCTCTATATCAACATAGTCTGACGTGTAGAGCAAGAAATACAGTCCGTACAAAAATACGAGCGTTCCCCAGAAAACTTTTCCATTCTTCGTATCTGCAAATCCTCTTCCGACTCCGACAAGTCCAAAAACCATCAGCAAGGACCAGAATACGGTTGAAAAATCAATATCGAAAACGTCCAGCTTAGTAAGAAGGAGAACACCACCAACGATGATCAGGACAATGCCGAACCATGGAATGCCGGGTTTGCTAGTATTCATCAAGACCCGGTTATACAGAAGTTACTGATGGTTTTTCTTCCGGCATGAGGATTGCCAGAATGATGTACAAGAGTAAACCCCACCCAAGTGATGCCAGGACGATAAAGACGAAGAGAATCCGCACAATCGTTGGATCGATATCAAAATACTCTGCAATACCACTGCAAACACCGAACAGCTTTCTATCTCGAATTGACCGGTGTAATTCCTTCCGAAGAGTTGAGGTCTGTGAGGTACCGCTTTCCGGAACAGTTCCCTCCGCTGGCACACGCGAAGAAGCTTTGTCTTTCAGATAAATGTAAATGAGAACGAGTCCAACAATAATCAGAAGAATTGGCAGCATCACCGATGCAGAAAATGTCCAGAAAGGGAACGCAGCGATCCAACCAAGGTTAATCAAGAGGATGAAAGCACCGATAAGAATTAACAAAACGCCCCAAAACCGCCTCTTATCGTAGTGAGAGGATGTTACAACTGATGGCTGCAGTGTACCATGTTGATTTGGATTGACCGGCATAATGATCATAGCGATAAGGTAAAGGAAGAAACCCGTACCACCTAACAACGTAAGTAAAACCCAAAGGAGTCGTACAATGGTGGGATCAACACCAAAGTATTCTGCAACTCCACCACAAATGCCATCAATAATACGATTCTGGCGAGATTTATACAGTCGGCGAGGAGCTTCTGTTGTGGTTTCCATCTGTTTTTCAAATCTTTGCTTGTTAACTACCCAAACATACGAAAAGTTGAAATCAAATGTTACAAATCCCGAAGGGATCACTTCGTGACAAAAATGCCAATCGATCAGACCATCGATTGGGCATGCATTCGTTTCTACTACGCTCTCTGCTCTAAGCTCTGTGCTCTTCACACCTCCATGATTTCCTTTTCTTTCATCGTAACCAAACTATCGATATCCTTGATATGCTTATCGGTCATTTTTTGCGCTTCGGTCTCTCCGCGTTTGCGCTCATCTTCTGAGAAGTGTTCCGCCTTCTCAGACTTTTTCAGATGTTCAATTGCATCGCGGCGCACATTACGAACCGCCACTTTCCCCTCTTCAGCAAATTTTTTAACGAGCTTCACCAGCTCCCGTCGGCGCTCTTCATTGAGCGGAGGGATTGGTACACGGACAATAGTACCATCCGAGACCGGATTTAATCCAAGATTTGCAGCGATGATCGCTTTTTCAATGGGTGAAACCATATTCTTTTCCCAAGGTTGGATGGAAATCGTATGAACATCCAGCACACTGACATTTGCGACTTGTTTTAAAGGCACGGGTGAGCCATAGTACTCCACTTTCACGCCATCAAGTAGCGCCGTGGTAGCCTTCCCTGTTCGAATCTTCACTAACTCCTGACGCACGACTTCTACCGCCTTACTCATTTTGTCTTCTGTTTGCTTCAGGATATCTCTAACCACGCGTGATTTCCTTTTCCGGTGTTCACAATGAAAGATACTTGCAGAGGTGCTTTATGTTTTTGATGTTGTAACTGTTTTTTGTGAAGAAACAAGGGTGCCCACCTGCTCACCCAGTACTAACCGTTTCAAATTACCGGGCTTATTAATATTAAGCACAACGATTGGCATCCTGTTTTCTTTGCAAAGAGTGATGGCAGTGTGATCCATCACTTTCAAATCTTTTTCAATAACATCCTGATATGAAATGTTCTGAAATTTGAATGCCTTCGGATTCTTCTCGGGGTCAGCGTTATAGACTCCATCAACACGAGTTCCTTTGATGATAACATCAGCTTTAATTTCCACTGCCCTGAGAGCTGCTGCAGTGTCAGTCGTGAAATAGGGATTGCCTGTTCCAGCGCCAAAAATAACTACACGCCCTTTTTCTATATGGCGAATTGCACGTCGCCGGATGAACGGCTCAGCGATTTCCTCCATTTTGAGTGGGCTGAGCAATCGTGTGAAAACGCCTCGATTCTCCAGTGCACTTTGTAAGGCAAGTCCATTGATAATTGTTGCCAGCATCCCCATCTGATCACCCGTGACCTTCTCGATGCCATCAGATGAATTTTCCACACCACGATAGATGTTGCCACCCCCAATAACAATCCCAATTTCAATCCCAGCTCGATGAAGCTCAGCGATTTCATCTGCAAACCGCCGTAAAACATTTGAATCAATTCCAAATTCCTTCTCTCCCATCAATGCCTCACCGCTGACTTTGAGGAGAATACGTGTATATTTCGGTTCCTTTTTCATAGATTCATTGAAATAACGAAGGTCTCACATTGGTGAGACCTTCGGATGCCGAAGGCTTTGCCCTAGACGTGCCTTCTGTGTGCAGCTATGATCCATTTTCTCCTAAATGAAATCTCCTAAAGCGGCGTATGCTGATTTTTTCACCTGTCTGAGCAGTCATCTCCAAGATGAGATCCTTAATTGTTTTACCAGAATCTTTAATAAAGGTTTGTTCAAGCAAGCATAGTTCCTGGAAATACTTTTCGAGCTTGTCTTGAGCGATACGTTCCGCTGCCTGTTCTGGCTTTTTTTCGTTCATTGCCTGCGTACGGTAGATATCCATCTCATGGTCAACGATTTCCTTAGGAACATCGTCACGTGTGATGTATTTTGGGTTCATTGCAGCAACCTGCATCGCAATATCTCGTGCAAGCATTTTGAACCCATCGGTCTTCGCAACGAAATCAGTCTCGCAATTCAGCTCAACGATTGCGCCAATCCGTCCTCCAGCATGAATATACGCCTCTACCAATCCTTGATTCGTAACTCGGTCTGCGCGCTTCTCAGCAGTAGCTGCGCCTTTTTTACGGAGGTAATCAATTGCTTTTTCAATATCACCGCCAGATTCTGCCAGTGCTCGTTTACAGTCCATCATGCCGGCACCAGTTCTTTCACGGAGTAATTTTACTTGATCTGCTGTTATGTCCATAATCATTAATGTTCTTGTGTACCTTGTTTCTTAATGGTAGTCTAATTATTCAGCAACTTCCGGTTCTTCTTCGGTCTGAGTTTCAAGTTCTGCACTCTCAAGCTGAGCTTTGCTCCTCTCCAATCCTTCAGTCACGGCATCTGCAATGGCTTTTGTCATGAGCTGAATTGATTTGATTGCATCATCATTACCCGGGATAGGATAATTAATGGCTGTAGGATCACAATTCGTATCAACTATGGCAAATACCGGAATTCCCAATCTTTTTGCTTCCCTGACAGCAATTTCTTCCTTCTTTACATCAACGACATAGAGCGCTCCCGGTAACCGTGTCATTTCGACAACACCAGCAAGGACTTCGCGGAGTTTTTCTTTCTCACGGTCAAGCACAAGGATTTCTTTCTTAGTGAGCTTGTCGTACGTTCCATCGGTTTCCATCTTTTCGATGTTGGTTAACCGTTTCACACTCTTGCGAATCGTTGAAAAATTCGTCAGCATTCCTCCTAACCATCGATGCGAAACATAAAATTGCCCACACCGTTTTGCTTCTTCTTCTATCTCTTGGCACGCCTGTTGCTTCGTCCCAACAAAAAGAATACGCTTGCCTTCAGCAACAATGTCTGATATTGCGTTACATGCGGCTTCCAGTAATTCTTGCGTCTTTTTGAGGTCAATAATATGGATACCGTTCCGCTCCATGAAAATGAACGGTTTCATTTTGGGATTCCAGCGGCGAGTCAGATGCCCAAAGTGAGCACCTGCGTTGAGAAGGTCCGCCAATTCTACTCTTGGCATTTACTGTTTACTCCTTTGTTAGTTAACACTACTACTCTCGTCGTCTTCTCACGGAATGGTGCTCTACGAATCGTAGATCAGAGGCACCACACTACCGATAGAATCAGAGAGTATGATTGATTGAATTAATTGGTTAATTTGTTAACTGGTTAATCAGTTAATTGGTGATTCCGTAACTTGATGAATTAACCAATTAACTAAAATCCTTATCGTTTTGAAAACTGGAATCGTTTCCGAGCTTTCCGCTGACCGTATTTCTTGCGCTCGACCATGCGCGAATCACGCGTTAACATTCCATTGGTTCGGAGTTTTGATTTCAAATCACTATCCATTTCAACCAACGCTCTTGCAAGTGCGAGTTTGACCGCTCCAGCCTGCCCCGATAGACCACCACCCATCACATTTACAACAACATCGTATTTGCCCGTTGTCTCAGTGACAGTTAGTGGTGAAAGCACTTCAGTGCGTTGTGTGTCGACCGGGAAGTAGTGTTCAAGAACCTTATCGTTTACTTTCACACTACCTGAACCGTGTCTCAACATAACACGAGCGGTGGAAGTTTTTCTGCTTCCTGTTGTTATAACTTGATGTCCATGATGTATCATAAATACGCTTACGCAGTCATTACTTGATCAGAGTTTTATAAGCTCAGGTCTTTGTGCTTTGTGCGGATGATCCGATCCGCGATAGACTTTGAGCTTTTTAATAATCCGCGCACCGAGTCGATTATGCGGAATCATACCCTTGACGGCGTGTTCAAAAACTCGTTCCGGCTTCGTCTTGATCAGTTCTTTGAACGATTCGACCGTCGCACCGCCCGGATAGCCAGTATAATGAAAATATGTTTTCAGTTCATTTCGCTTACCAGTTACTTTGACTTTCTCGGCATTGACGACAACAACGTAATCGCCGCTGTCGACATTCGGTGTAAATGTGGGCTTATGCTTCCCTCGTAAAAGATGTGCGACTCGGCTTGCAACTCGCCCAAGTGTATGTCCACTTGCGTCCACAAGATACCACTTTTTTTCGATCTCATTTTGTTTGAATGAGTGTGTTAACCGCTGGGCTAAAGGCACAAAAATTCCTTGAAATTGATAAAATTTGAAGAGTGTTGAGATAAAACTCTACAAATTTAGTGAAAATTCCGATCATAGGCAAGGAGATTCCCATTTTTTTGATTTGAAAACATACCCCCCGAAGGTTTTTTACTTGAGACTTACCTTTCTAAATCGTACATTATGCACAACCTAATGGCAAGAAAGCAAATTGTCATAGTAACGAGCGTTAAGAAGGAGACTAATCAATGAATATCCTCGTTGTGGATGATGAGAAAGAATATCGCACACTCTTAAGCGACTTCTTGAAGATGGAAGGCTGGACAGTCTTCTTAGCGGGACATGGGGAAGAAGGATTGAAATACCTCCGAGATGAAAAAATTGATTTTATTATCTCCGATGTGTACATGCCGATCATGGATGGAATTAAATTCAATAAGAAAGTGAGAGAAACTCCCGGGTATGAAGATGTTCCCTTTCTCTTTGTCTCTGCCTTCGATGATCAATACACACTGAGTGTCGTGAGAAACCCGAAGTCCGATGGCTTCATGAGAAAGATGCGTCCCTCGAGCGAATTAAAAGCGTGGATACAATATTTGACGACTCCCGTAGAAAAACGCCCAGGTGTCCCTCCCGGTCAGGACATTTCACGCGAGAGACCGTACACCCGCTCTCGAGATGATTTACGGCCCAAGAAACGAAGCTAGATAGTTGCTGTTTATGTGCCGAGCGGGTCAATGGTATTACACCTGTTGTTCTGCATCGTATGAACTTCTCACCAGTGGTCCAGACTCGACATACTTGAAGTTCATTTCCAGACCAATCTCTTTTAACATTATTAACTGTTGGGGATGAATTAATAAAATCATTCATTTGATCGGAGAGAGGAGCACCGGTAATGCATCGCACTTCCATATTAGTTGCATACAGTAATTATTGTTTCTTACTATCGTAAATGATGAAATATCCTGTGTTCTGTCCTTCCTTTCCCAAACCATCACCAAAGGCCACTGTGATTACTTTGTTTGGGTACGTGTCTCTCCACTTCTCAAATATCTCAAGCGTCCCCTCCGCCTCTAAGAAAACCGATATTGAATTTTTGGAAAATGGTTTCACGGGAATATAGGCGAACCCCTTTCCATGGTCTATGTACCGATACAAATCCTCACCTAAATCGTTCCCCTTTCGTTGAGGGAAAGTTTCGCCGGCCCATTGGAAGAAGCCCAACAAAACCAGTGCGATAGCAAGCATTCTCACTATCAGAATCGTACGATCTGTCCATGTGACTTTCCGTTTATCCATTGTCATTTCCTCTTAAGAAGTTCTTGTTTAGTATAGAACAGAGACCAAAATGCGCATCTACGCCGTTTTCACGCGATAACGATCAGAAGGACACGGACGACGATGAGGATCCATGCAACTGAAACAATGATCCAAGCAAGCTTTCGTGCTACTTGTGCCACAAGAAGAATAATAGTAAGAATAGCAAGTACGCCAATCGGGTCAGCGACCTCCACGAGCGATTCACTCACGCTTGGGAAAACCGCCCCGAGTAACCAGACGATTTTCTCACCAAGCCAGTGAGCGACCGTATAAAAAAATTCAAGGATGAGCGAAACGAAACCCTTGGATATCTTGTCTTGCATGTATTCTACCAGATTCGGTAGAGCAAATTTCTAGATGATTGAGTCCGTACTGCTAAAGGCTTTTAAATGAGATACTTGAAGTGTACGCATCAATCTTCTGTGAGTTGTCTTCGTTCATGCCAGGGGGCTTATCTCGTTTATTACCTTATCAATGATTCTCAGGTTCGTCACATCGAGCTCGTTGTTTACTTTGTAATTAATGAGCTCTTCAACAGCAGTGTGTTTATGTTTTCGCTCTTCTATACGCTGTGATATCAAAACCCTAACTGTACTGGCACGAAAACTTCGAAGATAATCGTTCATCTTTCGATCTGTCTCACCAAGAATCTTATCTTCAAAGAAGTATTGAGCGTTCTTTTGACAAATGAGTCCAAACGCCTTGCCTAAACAGATTATGGTACGAACCTCATCCTCTTCATCCCCAAAGGTATGGGTGGTGGGAAACAGATCTTCAAGCTGCCATTCGTCGTTTACGTAGAATTTCGAACTCTCAGGAGTATTGGAAACAAGGTGCTTACCATAACCAACGAGAGCGATGTGGAATGCGGGAAATCCTATCTTCAACTTGGAGATGACAATCTCGTTCTTATTGCCGGTAGAATAAGCGAAGATATTCGGTTGGCCCTGTTTCCGCAACAATTCCCTCGCCTGGGAATTCTCAACATTGCGAACTCCGAGGTAGACAAGCGACTGAGAGACATCCATCCCTTTCTCGACATCGAGCAAAATAAATGTCTTAGCGGAGTCATAGAGGTTGAATAGTTTTTCTGTCGCATTCAATGCGGCTTCTATCTCTGTTCCACACAAGAATTCTTCAATGGACTTTTCGCGGATATGTCTAAACACATCTTCGGTAAATCGCCTGATGTCCCCTTCGAGAGCCAGGATCGAACCTGAGGTGCGGAAGTCCTCAAAGTACACTGAGAGGGGTTTATCACGAAAGAATCTTTGCATTTCAACTGTAAGGCGGACATTGCGATCAAGAAAGCTATCCAAGTCTTTCTTTGTCACCACACTTCGAACAAATAGGGTATTCAGGAAGGTAATGTTGTCATATCGGTCCTTACAACGCCGCAAGTGGTCTGCAATTTCATCAATGAATCTTTGAAGTCGCTCTGCAGTCTTCTGAACCGATGATTTATATTCATCAATCCAACCAATGAGACTTCCTTGGAGCGAATGGTCGAAAATTGTCTTGAAGTGTCTATTGTAGAACTCTTGGAATTTCAGCAAGAGTGATATCTTCTGTCCTTTGAAATTCTCGCACCGCTGTAAACACTCCAGAATTTGTTTTCGGATCCCCAACCAATACTTCGTGAATCCCAAAAATCCATAAATCATGAAGAGGAGAGGATATACGATCACCAACCATGGATCGATCATCTGAAAAATATCAAAGTCCGAGAGTATCTTGGTTGCCCCGAAGAGAATCCCCACATACACGAGCGTGCCGAGCAGCGGATACATGACGAAGACTCGGTTTATGAACCGCTTCCGCTCCTCATACAACTCGTTGAGCCTCCTTTTTTCTTCCATGTAGCTTTGATCTGCTTCCAAGAGATCATTCCGTAGTTTCTCTTTCTCTTCCCCCTCGTGTTCCAACAGTTTCGAAAGGAGTCGTCGGCGTTCTGAGGGATCCGTGATCTTGAAATCGAAGTCTGCAATTTTCTCTTCGAGTGTATCGTATTTCTCCTGTAGATTCTTAATTTCTTCTCTCAGGGCATCAACTCTTTTCTGCCGCGCTTCGGCAGCCTCTTTGGTGTCGCCTTTCTCTTCAATCGTGGTCGCCGGTGAAGCATCGGCAGAGTCCAGGGCGAATTCCTTCTCAGCTTTCTGGAGGAGTTCTGTCTTGTCATCGATGTCTCGCTTCAATTCGGTAAGTTTTCCACGCTCAATGCCGAACAGCCCATCGAAAAAGGACTTTGCTTCTTTCTCAATCAAGTCCAACGTATACGCTTTAGCAATAAATTCTCCCCTCGTGTATGATGACTTCTGGTTCTGGAACATGTCGAGAAATGCCTTGCTGTAATAGATACCTCGTTCAGAGGAATCAATGCCACTATATATTTTCCTTATCAGCTCCTCAATCTTCTCATCAAACATCTTTCGCCGGCGGTCAGAAAGTTTCTTATCCATGAGCGTGACCCCGTCTCTATCGAATTCTTCTGCCTGCCTCTCAACGTCACGCATGAAATTCTCGATCACTACTTTTTCATTGATGGCCCCCTGGAATTTGAAGTCAGTCCAGATCGTCTTCCCCTCTTTGTCGAACTTCAGGGTCGATGAGAGCTTATCGAAATTATACTCGACAAGGAACTCCTTCACATCGGCAGCGACGTAATCCCTCTCGAAAACTTTTGGCTGGTCCAGCCCTTGGAAGTCCATCAGCTTACCTGTTAGCGCATTTGTCAGCCCATCCATAATCTCATCGACTGGGAATATCACCTTCGCTAACCCAAAGGAGCTATAGCGAGCGAGCTTTCCCGCTTCGTTGTTGAGCAGCGCTACAGAGAAACTGTTGTCAGATGCAATTTCTCCGAAGAGGAGCGAGGAAAGGACTTCGCTGATCATCGGAATGAGTTCGTCATACGAGCCGATCTCAACACCGTCTTCGTTCTTGCCAGTGAAGAGGTACGTGTAGGTAAGCGGCGCACGGCCTTCCAGTGAGAGCAACTTGGGATGATTGATGATATGGTCTAGTTCCTGGAGAGACACATAAGACCGTAAGTATGCTAGCCTCTCCCTCTTGAAGTCGTTGAATAGATCAGGGAAGAAACCCAGGAGATTTGTCTCAACAAGCGTCCCACGAAACCGACCAACCAAAAGTGTCTGGATGAACCCTAGAAAAGGAACAATCGCTACCGACCCAATAGGGTCAAAGAGAGCGGAGAAGATGTAGATGTTGATCCCATCGTCAATTCTATAGCCTTTCTCTTGGAGTTCAAGTAAAATTTCCCTTTGCCGGATTTCCTCCATCGCATCGGAAAGCAAATCCTCGAACTCTTTCTCGTGGTCTTGATATACGCGAAAATTGCACTGATATGACTCGACTGACACAGTGGCCCGAAGGTCGTTGCACTGAAACTTGGGTTCTGTACTCCCGCTGATGCGAGAACTTCCTTCATCATCGAGCGTCACGCAGGAAACTACCTCAGCTAAATCAGGCTGTTTCCTATGCACCGTCTCTTTGAGTTGCACCGCAAACTGTGAACCGTACGTTCCCAGACCCAGAAAGATAACTGGCTTGAATTTTCGCTTCATAACGATGAGAGTGATTCGATGAAACTCTCGATGTCATTGAGTTCAAGTTCGATCTGCTTGCGGATATCGTCAGGTGTTCCCTTCGATGATTTCTGTTCAAGCGCCAAGCCATACGATTTGAGGCACTCGATCACTTTTGCAGTCCCCAGCTTGTCGGTAATTTCAATAATCGTCTCTTTGGTCTCCATGATCAACTCTGAATTGTCCATGAATGCCTTCATCGACTCTCCTCTTCCTTGACCGAGCTTAATCTTGTATCCCTTGGTCCGTTCACCCTTCTTCTGGGAAATGATATAATAGTACTCCCCTGTCTTGGTGATCAAGTTATATGGCTCAGCCAAGCCCAAGGACCAAAACTTGCGTGACTCGGCCTCGTCCGAACCAGCAAATAAGTCGGGAAGTTGCTGCTCCCAATCACGATGAAGGTGATAAGAGAATGGCTTCCTGGGATCCATATATTTCTCCCTGTACCGCGGCATATTGCTTACAACGAACGCGGGGAGTGGCGCCTCCAACTTCAAGCAAATGACCCGCTTTGGGTCCCCCGTGGAGATGATCGCTGGATCGAAAGGTGAAGCCAGGTAGGCGCGGATCTTCTGTGGCTCGAAAACAGTATCGTTATGGTTTTCGACGCCAAAGAGGTAGATATTCTCCGTCTTCTTGTCGCCCGAGATCAAGCCTCGGTCATATTGCCAAAGGGGAGACGCCATCTTATCCAGTAGACCGACGTACTTCATTCTCTCCTCGGTCGACATTTCTTTGAGGATGTCCTCAAGCCTCTTCTCCTTGATTTCTTTAACTTTCGGCTGCGAATAGGCATACTTAAGCAAAAGGGTCTTCACTTGATCAATACGCATCTCGGCTAGATGAGCCACTGACTCGTGCTCGACTGCATCGAGCCATTTTAGGAAATCACCAGCCTCGATAGACAGGCTATCTCCTGTGAGATTGGACGGCTTGATCTCTTGGACAAACGGTTTGACATCCCTTTTCTCATGTTCCATTGCCTGGATTTCTTGGTTAAATTCCTGGGTAAGAATATCACAGTAGCCATTGAGGGTGTTCAATCGTTCCGTCCACTTCTGGGCAAGGTCAGCGAAGAAGGCGAAGAATTCAATCGCTCGCTCCCTGCGTTCAATCTCCAAAATCATATTGGCTTCCTTCTCGATAAGCTCTTTAAACTTCTTCAACTCTACCTCGATTTTCGCAGCCGTTCCGAAAAGTGTTTTAGCCGCTTTCTCGGCATCAGCCTTCACAATATCATACCTCGGTTTGAGATCTTCCCTCGCCTTAGCCTTCTGATCTCTTTCCTCAGTCATCTCTCGCTTGAACTCTGTGACACGGCCGATCAGGCTGTTCAAAAAGCTCTTCGAGAATAAGAGCCCGTGTACTTCGGATAGTCTTGCGGTCAACTCCTGGCTAAGTGCCTTCTCCCTTTCTGACTTCAACTTCGCAACGTTTTTCTTTGCGGTCTCAAGCAGGCTTCGGTGGATGTCGTTAAGGTATGATTCCCTTTTCCCAAACATAGGACTGATGACTCCTTTTTTAAGTTCTGGGGGGAGGGAAAATTTCTTAAAATCACCCGCCTGGAGAATCGCATTGATAACATCATCTGCCTCATGCTCCTTGATCCCGATCCGCCTTACGAAGTCGTCTGTGAATTCACCCGCTCGCGAGGTGTCGCCGCCAGTGAACGTCCTCTGCAGTACACTTAGGGCGATCCTCTTAGCATCGAAATCTCCATACCAGTCACCAGTGTAAGTGATTTCACTTATACCAAAACTGCTGAAGACCGTCGGTCTATCATACCAATTGACACCAAGAATCTGTGATTCAAGATTGTCAATAATATCTCCTGCTTTCTTCCCTGTCGAACTGCTTTGCAGGAACATTCCGATACCGAGGAACTCATGCAGGTCGCTGATGTCATTATACTTCGTTCCTTGTCGGTTCGTATTGTTAATGAGATAAACGGCAGTGAATAACCCCTCATCGCCGATTTTCCTCTCCCTGCCACCTAGCGGATACACGTAGGGGGATTGCTTCGATTCTGTGGAAAAGAAATAGCTAATCTCTTTGAGAGCACCGTAAGCATTCGGCTCAACATTCCTTGTAGCTGGCTTTCCAACGAAAATATCGGGCAGTAGGAAATACCCAATCAGCTTGTCTGTGGACTGTAAGTTTTTCTTCGCCAACACCGATACGTCGAGGTAACACCCTGCCCCGGTTCCACCTGATAGCGAGCAAACCAAGTTGATTATTATGTTACCTTTACCGATGACTTCATATTTCTCGTCCCGCTCTATCGTATAGTCCCTGATATCATTGATCAGGCCGTCAATCCTGGCCTCAAGATCATTTGAGTTCGCGAAGACCGCGAGTCTCCCAAGGCCCCTCACTGCCTTCGCGCCGCTCGTCAGTGCGAAACTGGGGATATTATCGGGTATCCATTTCTTCACCTCGGGGGTTTTCATTAAACTCGCCGGATTCTTAACCTCCAACTTAAGGAACTCACCTTGCTCGAGCCTGATTTCACTGGCTGCGGTCTGCAGCTGTTCACTGTCAGCTGTGTCAATCGCGAGAAACTTTATCATCGGGGGTACTTCACCGTAGGTCTCCAATAGCTTTTTCTTCATATACAGTATCGCATGCATTCCTGTTCCCCCAAGACCAATAACGGCAGTTTTTTTAAGCGTGTATGCCATATAACTTTTTCTCCTTTCTCAAATGTTATTCTCGAGTGAATGAGTAGCTAGAAACCAGCACTTTGTTATTTTCAAACTTGACGATATCTCCATCAAAAATCTTTTCCTCTCCGATGAGCGTAGTGTCGTCTTGCTCGTCAGATTTCTTCAGGAGTACCTGACCATCCTGGACATGGAGGACTGCATAAACCTTTCGGCCCTCACGTTTTGCTCTTATGAAAAATGAGACGTCGTGGTCTTGGAAATGCTCGCCGTCTTTTCCGAATTTCACTTCGCTTCTTCCAGAAAGATCAATCACTTTCGTCTCAGGCTCTCGAACGTCCAGTTTCAGATCGGTCAGGACAGGTGGCTGTAATTTCTTCCTAACCAGTAAGAACCCGATAGCGCCAAGGACTATGGGGATGACCAACCAGACCCACCAAGGGCTTGGCTTCTTTGGAATCTTAACTATCCAAGACAGAGAATGCACCGATGGAGAACTCTCCTTAGTCTCTATACCTTTACCGACAACCGTTAATTTATCGCTCCCAAAAAGAATCTTGCCTTGATATGTCCCTGAAGATAGATCGGGATTTCCCCTGAAAATTAGTTGGAGTTGCTTCGTATCGGGGCCTATCCAACCTTCCGTTCCTTGAATGGGATCGACAACCAAGTGTTTTCCAAGCTCTAATGGGTTGTCGACAGATGGATCTTGGATGAGAGTAACCTTGAGTTTCTCTCCTGAACGCTCCGCCGTAGAATTAAATTGCACAAATATAGCTTTCTTTATCTCTCGTGAGGATGCGATGTCAGAATGGATGTTGACTTCCCCCATGTTAAGAGGGAACTCCTCACCAGTCGCTGGAAGAATCTCAATTTGGGGATCGATCTGATATGAAAAGCTTGCACTGATTTCATTTGGGGCAATTACGACGAGTGGATCACTAGATCTCAATTTCAGAATTCCCCGATAGATGCCATCGGAAATCCCTTCGGCATTCACCAATAAAAGCTCCAACTCAACTGACTCAGATGGGAAGAATGACTTTGGTGTAACCTGAGCAAACACCCCCTGCGACTTCAGGTCTTCGAAGACAGACTCAACTGTTACTGCATACTCTGGGGGGGGCTTCTCACCACGAATTTCAAACTTCTCTACTCTCGTTGAACGGAGCGAAGATTTCAGATTTCCAAAGTTCAAGACTGGAATAAGAGTCTCAATGTGAATGATCGGGTGAACATCTCCTCTACGCTCCTGCACATATATAACATGCGGTTGCGATTTGAATATCTTTACCTTATGTGCATCTGATGGCAAACCAAGTTCTGTATAGAATAACCAATCGTGTTCACCTCGTTTCAGATTAAAGTGACCAAGAATAGACTCTAGGTTCCACTCTTTCGATACGTTATCATCACCATCAGTGTAAACGAAGAATATTACAGTGTGCTCACCGGACTTATGTTTTCTGTATTCGTTTATGCGCTCGAGAGATGCGTGGATTGTATTATAAATCGCGGTATTATTTCCATCTGCTCGTAGTGATCGAATGTAGTTTTCAATATGTTTCTTATTTGCCTCAGACTGTATACTGAATTCCTTCATTTCGCGAATCCGGTCGTCAAACGGAAAGAAGAAAACGGTCGAACCCACTTCAAGACTTCGGACAAATTGCTGAAGCGCACTCTGCACAGTCGGAAATATATTTGTATGTCCCTTCTGACCAGCCATCGAACCAGAAACATCTACGAGGAAGGCATAATCAACCGCTGTCAATTCTGGCTGGGCTATTCCAACTTTGACAAAGAAATGAAAG
>JACQVI010000067.1 GCA_016209795.1 Ignavibacteriota bacterium | reverse complement strand
GTATTGTCGCAGGCAGATCTCGAGATATCGGTGAAGCTGTTTCAGTGATCCTTGCCATAGCTGGATTCGATATAGTGGTGTGAAAATGATAGTGATGAAATTTGGTGGAACATCCGTGCAGGATGCCACAGCGATTCACAATGCGGCAAATATTATTCAGCGTGAACAAGTCCGTGTTCCACTCATCGTCGTCTCTGCATGTGCAGGTGTCACGGATATGCTGATCCAACTTGGGGAGTTAAGCAGTCATGGCGAAGAACACAAGGCACTAGGCATTCTTGAAGAACTCTACCAACGCCACCAACAAATAGTAAGTGAGCTTGCACATGGTTCAACTGGAAGTGCATCCGGAAGAACAAGAAGTGTTAAGATCGCTAATAAATGGGAGGGTGTCCGTGATACTTTCATGCGTGACTCCGAGGAATTGAGACGACTTATTCTCAGTCTCTCCGTCTTGAAAGAGTTGACCCCTCGAACCCTCGACCAGATTATGTCATACGGCGAGCGTTGGTCCTCCTTGTTGCTGTATCATGAGCTTTGTCAGCTCAGAATTCCAACAATACAGGTTGATGCAAGAACTATTCTGATAACAAATGCCGACTTCAATCATGCCTCGCCGCAGATGCAGTTGACAGAGACAAAAACCAGAGAATTGATTCTTCCTTTTGTGAAAAAACAACAAGTGGTTGTGACACAAGGATTCATTGGTTCAACCAGCGATAGTGCAACAACAACCTTGGGACGTGGTGGATCCGATTATTCAGCGGCGATTTTAGGTACTGTCCTTGATGCGGAAGAAATCCAAATCTGGACAGATGTTGACGGCATCCTGAGCGCTGACCCCTCTATTCTTCCCGGTGCATATCGGATTAAGAGAATGACCTTCGAGGAAGCATCAGAATTAGCATACTTCGGGGCAAAAGTGCTTCATCCGAGTACGATTCTGCCAGCGATTGAAAAAGACATTCCTGTAAGGGTATTGAACTCCCGTAACCCTGAAAGTGAAGGAACCCTCATCACACGTGAGCAGACAGCATCGACCGCCTGCATTATCAAGTCGATTGCCTACAAAGAAGGCATCACTGTCGTCAACGTCAAAAGCACACGTATGCTCATGGCACATGGATTTCTCTCGAAGGTCTTCGAAGTCTTTGCAATACACAAGAAAAGTGTTGATGTCATCGCCACTTCTGAAGTCGGTGTTGCTTTGACTGTTGATAGCGCTGAAAACCTCGAACCTCTTGTTCATGACCTACAAAGCTTTGCCGAAGTGACTGTTCATCATGGGAAGGCAGTACTCTGTGTGGTCGGAGAAAACATGCGCCAGACGAAAGGTATTGCCGCACGCTTGTTTGCTGCACTTGATCGCTCAAACGTTAATGTAGAGCTCATTTCTCACGGTGGCTCGGAGATCAATCTTACGTTCGTCATCAAGGAAACTGATATTGAGCAAGCTGTAAAGGCATTGCACGATGAATTCTTTTCAGGGATCAACGAAAAAGACCCAATGTTTGATATCAATCATCTCTGAAGAATCACGCAGAGCTGTTGCTGGAAATTTCCCTCGATGTACACCTGTACTATCAAAAAAGCCCGACACTGTCACGTATCGGGCTTTCACTAACCCACCGTAAGTTGCGGAGGAAACAACTTACGGCATTAATATACGAAGATTTTTATTATCCCCTTATACTCCTCGTCTAAAGTTATGACTCACATCACCTTACGCAGTTACCTGCCGTTTTACGATTATAACATTGTAGAGAAACATAAGCACTGTCGAAACGATTCCAATTCCACCTAAAATATACCACATCATTGAGGGATTCGCTGTTTCAACAAGGTATGTTGTTCTTAACCAATCGGAAATAGGACCTGCTGCGAACGAACCAATGGCAACTGGTAAGAAAGCAAATCCCATGAACGTTCCAACTTGCTCTTTCGGGGCAAGCGAACTCACATATTCATAGAACCGCGCAGCTTGCGTAGCCTCGCCAATTGCAAAGAATGCTATTCCCACAACAGCGGCAGCAACTGTAGCCGATATGCCAATCAAGAACCACGAAAAACTTGCAATAACAAAACCCAACGTCATCGCTGCAATGGGACTCCACTTCTTAAATAGCGCAGTAACTGGTACACTCAGAAGAATAATCGTCCAGGCATCGACTGTCTCTAACAATTCAAACTTTGCAAATTTCAAAACGCCAGTCACATAAAATGGGAATGAGTAAAAAATCTGCCAGAACATGATCCAAAATCCAGAGAAGATCACCAAAAAGGTTATGAACTTTAGATTCCCGAATACGAGAAGCATATCCTTGAACACTTTGCCAAATGTGCGAGCTTCCATTCCCTCAGTGCTCGATTCCGGTTCTTTGAAGAACAACATTGCACTAAGAAAAAGTAACAGTGACGTCAACGATGACATCACCAGCACATACTCGATGCCGAGGTTTTCGCGTACTTGCAACGCAAGGATTGGTCCGACAGCACCACCAACGTTTACTAACGTATAATAAATTGAGAAGCCAAGTGATTTAACATCCGGCTTTGATGTCTTTGCTACTGTTCCAACAATACAGGGTTTAATCAGTGAGCCACCAATTGCAGTAAGCAGCAGAACTCCTATCACGTATGCCTTTTTACCAAAGACATTGACGAGAGATTGACCAAACTCCAATCCTGCAAGACCGATTAAAAAGTATCCAACGCAGAAAAATGCAAAACACGCCATCAGCGTCCGCTTGAATCCGTAGCGATCTACAAAAACGCCGGCGACAATTGGCAATGAGAATATTACCCCGGAGAACAATCCAGCAAGTGTGCCTGCCTCCTTTTCTAATCCAACCTTTGTCGCAAGGTAGACAGTCAATACTGCCTTCGAGCCATAAAATGCAAAGCGCTCAAAAAGCTCAAGTGTGTTCGCAACCCAAAAGGTTGAGGTGAATCCCTGTCGCATGTTGGCGAATAATTCATTGATCTTCATTCCATCTCCACTCTTGTTTTTGAGAATTCCTAATCAGTTTTTGAACAGACAAAGTAGCGAAATACATCCTTAGAAGCAAGAGTTCTATTCAGTACGATTGTCCATATCCTTTTTTTTCTGTATCTTGGCAAAGTTCATTTTATTTGAGAAATAGTACATGCTCGATCCTAAGACTGTTAAGAACCAGAAACTTCTTCAGTGGGTGACTGAAATTAGCAGGTTGTGCAAGCCTGCTAACATTCACTGGTGCGATGGTTCAGAACAAGAATACAAAACATTATGTGATCAACTTATCGAATCAGGTACGCTTATTCGCCTTAATGAAAAAAAGCGTCCGAATAGTTTTCTCGCACGCTCAGACCCAAGCGATGTTGCTCGCGTCGAAGATCGAACCTTTATCTGCAGCCGCCGTAAGGAAGACGCTGGACCCACCAATAACTGGATTGATCCGATCACAATGAAGCAAAAATTAAGGCAGCTATTTGATGGCTGTATGCGGGGACGCACTATATATGTGATTCCATTCAGCATGGGTCCGATCGGCTCATCAATCTCTCATATCGGAGTTCAGATAACCGATTCACCGTATGTTGTCATCAGCATGAAGATCATGACACGGATGGGAAAGGTAGTCATCGAGGCTCTTGGTGATAGCGCATTTGTTCCATGCCTGCATTCAGTCGGAATGCCATTGAAATCCGGTCAAAAAGATGTTCCATGGCCCTGTAATCGAGGGCAGAAATATATTGTGCATTTTCCTGAAGAGCGTTCGATCTGGTCTTTTGGCAGTGGCTACGGTGGTAATGCGTTGTTGGGAAAAAAGTGTTTTGCCTTGCGCATTGCATCAGTCATGGCTCACGATGAAGGCTGGCTTGCTGAGCATATGTTGATCCTAGGGGTAGAATCTCCAGACGGAGAGAAAACGTATATCGCAGCAGCATTTCCAAGCGCTTGCGGCAAGACAAACTTCGCCATGCTGATTCCACCAAAACCATTTAAGGGATGGAAAGTAACAACTGTTGGCGATGACATTGCATGGATTAAACAAGGAGCCGATGGAAAACTCTATGCTATTAACCCTGAAGCAGGATATTTTGGTGTCGCCCCAGGAACTTCAGAAAAATCAAACCCGAACGCAATTAAGTGCATCCAAGCAAACACAATCTTCACCAATGTAGCAATGACTCCCGATGGTGATGTATGGTGGGAAGGAATGACTGAGAAACCGCCTCCGAAATTGATTGACTGGCAAGGACAAGAGTGGACTCCGGGTTGTGGTCGACCTGCAGCTCATCCGAATGCGCGCTTCACCGCACCGGCAAGTCAAAATCCGATTATCGATCCTGCGTGGGAAGAGCCACAAGGAGTTCCAATCAGCGCTTTCATTTTTGGTGGACGCCGTAGCAAAACTATCCCACTCGTTTATCAAGCAGTCAACTGGAACTTTGGCGTCTACCTATCAGCCACGATGGGATCTGAGACAACCGCTGCTGCTGCTGGTGAAGTCGGCAAAGTACGCCGGGACCCCATGGCAATGCTTCCATTTTGTGGCTACCACATGGGGGATTATTTCAATTACTGGCTGCAGTTTGGGCGCAACCTGCCAAACCCTCCACGCATCTTTGCTGTCAACTGGTTTCGGAAAGATGAAAACGGAAAATTCCTGTGGCCCGGCTTCAGCGAAAACATGCGTGTTCTCAAGTGGATTGTCCAGCGCGCTCACGGTCGAGGATTCGCCATCGAAAGTCCGCTCGGCTGGATGCCCCGATACGAAGATATCTGCTGGGAAGGATTGGAAGGATTCACTCCTGAAAAATTCAATAAGCTCATGTCCGTAAACAGCGAATCATGGAAACATGAACTTCTCTCCCACGAAGAACTGTTTTCAAAATTGTACGACAGACTTCCTAAGGAATTTATCTTCATGAGAGAACTCCTGCTTTCCAGTCTTTGGCGTTCACCCGAGATTTGGGAGCTTGCCCACGAATAGTCGATTTGTATGAAGGCTATCAGGTTTCATGAGTTTGGTGACGTCAATGTTCTCCGCTATGAAGATGCACCGTCACCCTCAATTGGTTCGAACGATGTTCTTATCCAACTTAAAGCAGTTGCTCTGAACCATCTCGACATCTGGGTTCGTAGTGGCGCTCGAGAACGAAATATTCCTCTGCCACACATTCCTGGTTCTGATGGTGCCGGGGTCATTACAGAAGTTGGAAGTGCTATTGATTGGCTGAAGGCTGGTGATCGCGTCCTCATTTCACCGGGGCTTTCGTGCGGTCATTGTAATATGTGCCTCGGCGGCAGCGACAACCTTTGTAGAGAGTATCGAGTGCTTGGCGTAAGGGAAGATGGGACGTACGCTGAATACATCAAACTGCCAGCAGTCAACGTTCTTCCAATCCCAGGTAATCTGAATTTCAATGAGGCTGCAGCGACTCCACTCGTCTTTCTCACAGCGTGGCACATGCTTGTAACACTGGCGAAGGTTCAACCCGGAGAAACGGTGCTTGCGCATGGAGCCGGAAGTGGCGTTGGATCTGCTGCTATTCAAATTGCAAAACTCTTTGGCTCACGGGTCATAACAACAGCCGGATCGGATGAAAAGCTCTCGAAAGCAAAGGAGCTTGGTGCCGATGAGTTGATCAACTATAAAATAAAAGATTTCGTGGAGGAAGTGAAGAGAATGACCGATAAACGGGGCGTGGATATAGTGTTTGAGCACATTGGCGGTGAAGTGCTTGAAAAAAGCCTGACCATTATGACAAAAGACGGGAGACTCGTCACATGCGGCGCAACAACGGAGTATCTGTGCAAGGTCGATATCCGTTATGTGTATTCACGTCATCTGTCGCTGTTTGGTTCATTCATGGGTACGAAACGTGAATTGATGGAAGTACTAAAATTCCTTGCTATCGGCAAGCTCAAACCAGTGATCGACAGCGTTTATCCTTTAGAGCAAGCAAAAGAGGCTCAGAAAAGAATGGAAGAACGGAAGAATTTCGGGAAGATTGTACTGGAGATAAACCGCTGAGAATTCCTCTGCGTTTAACTGTGATCTCCGCGGTTGAAAAAACATGATCGCTTTTACCGACATCGAACGTGCATACAAAACCCTCAAGCCCGTCGTCCATAAGACGCCGCTTCTCTCGTCACGTACCTTCAATCACCTCACAGGTAACGAAGTCTACTTCAAAGCAGAAAACTTCCAGCGCATCGGTGCGTTTAAGTTTCGTGGTGCCTACAATAAAATTGCATCCCTCACAGAAGAAGAACGCAAGCGAGGCATCATTGCACATTCCTCGGGAAATCATGCCCAAGGAGTTGCGCTCGCCGCAAAGCTCTTTGGTGTCAAAGCAACGATCGTTATGCCGAGCGATTCTGTAAAAAGCAAAGTGGAAGCCACAAGGGGTTATGGTGCACAGGTTGTCTTCTGCAGCAATAGTACGGATGACCGAGAACGAACAACCGATGAGCTAATCAGAAAGCACGGCTATGTACTCATTCATCCGTACAACGATGAAAAACTTATAGCAGGACAGGGAACAGTTGCATTGGAAATCTTTCAGGACATGAAAGACTTCGATTATCTTTTCATTCCTATCGGTGGCGGTGGCTTGATTTCTGGCTGTGCGCTTGCTGCAAAAAATCTTTTCCCAAGCGTGAAAGTCGTCGGAGTAGAAACTGAAGGTGCCAATGATTGTTACCAATCATTCCGAGCAAGTAAAATCATCAAGCTCCAATCTGTGAACACAATCGCTGATGGCATGAGAACACTTTCTGTCGGCACGCTCAATTTTGAAATCATTCAGAAGTATGTCGATGATGTTCTCACAATCAAGGACGACGATATTTTTCCAATGATGAAATTCTTCCTCGAACGAATGAAGATTATCGTCGAGCCGACCGGTGCCGTTGCTCCAGCCGCCATGATGAAAAACATTCTCGGGATACAGGGCAAAAAAGTATGTGCTATCATCAGTGGTGGAAATATCGATCCCGATCTTCTAAAGAAAATACTCTTACCATGATAAAACTGTTTCCTGAGCTATGCTCACACAACGCCGCGGTATCCTGATCCTTGCTGGCATTTTTGTTTTGATGAATCTGATCGGATTGGATCGAAGCGGTGTCGTATGGATTGATGAAGTGACTCTTAACGATCCCGCGAAAGAATTGGCACTGCACGGGGTGTTTCGATCCAGCGTCTTCTCTGGGTTCGACGGTTTCGACCAAACGTATCTCTGGTTGCCCCCAGCGCATCCGCTTATCACCGCTTTCATATATAAACTGTTCGGGTTTGGTATCTGGCAGACACGTATACCGGTTGTTCTGTTTGGTGCATGTGCAGTGGTCGCACTGTACTTCGTTGCTCTCCATTTTCTCAACGATCATCGCTCTGCCTTTTTCTCAGCACTGCTGTTTGCATTCAATCCTCAATTCATCCACACTGCACGATCTGGTCGAATGGACACCCAGTGTCTGTTCTTTGCCTTTATCGGTATTCTTCTTTTCCTCCGCTCATCTTATTATCATAGAAATAATTCTATCTTCCTCTCCGTCGCAGGTTTATCGATAGGTTTGGCGGGAATGACACATCCGATTGCAATAGTGTGGGCAATGGCAATAGCAGCTTTGATTCTCTTCGTTCAAAAAGAACGGAAAGTAAGCCGACTGATAATCTTTTGCGCGTCCGCAGCGGTTCCAACAATTGCATGGTTGTTCTTTTCGCTGCGAACTCCGGTTTACTTTAAAGCGCAGTTTTTGTCTATCGTTGCGGATCACTCTGCACAGGGGTCGATCGTTTCACGAATCATTGAGGAATGTATGCGTTACGGAAGGATACATTACAGTGTCCCTCTTTTACTGATTTCATTCATAGCGGGATCGTTATGGTTCGTTTTCAAACGTAAAGAAGATGCTGAGAGAAAACGTACATTGATTGTTCTCTTCGCCATACCTTTCTTGTTCATTATGTTCTTCATGATTAAGGACGGCGGAAGCTGGTTCTCTATCCTTCATCCAATTTCAATGCTGACGATCATGGTCGGTGCAATGGCTGGTTCATTTCTTCCGACTAACATCAAACGCCCAGAAACCGTGTGGCAGAAAAGATCTCTACTCGCGGCATCGCTGTTGTTAGCAAATCTCTTCGTCGCTGGAATTGGGGGAAGATACATCATCCTTGCATATCAATGGAATGCACGAGATTACCGAACAATCGAGGAGCCTATACGGACTCTGATACCTGAAGGAAGCGTTATCTTTGGCGCCCCAGAAGTATGGTACGCAGCCGTAAAAGCGGGCGCTTCACTCCGTGTGCGCGGCGAACCTAATCCAGACATCCACGATTTCGTCGTGACAAAGTTGAAAGACAGCATCGTTGCTCTTCCAGGTTTTCATAAGATAGCGGAAATCGGAGAACCGTTCCCTCCTGTTTTAACCAGGTATACACTCTCTTTGGCAGATTATCAAATGGCAGTATGGGAAGCCGATCGTCGGATCGGTGATGTCATTCAACTAACGGGGCTCTGATATTGAACAATGGAATGCCAATGCTTGTAGCACTTGAGTGTGAGGTAACAGAGACATGAATTTTCTTGGATAACCTCTTGCCAATTAACTCCATTTTCTGTACATTCTTTCACTTCTTTTAATCCACTCAATAAACATTTTCAGAAGGAGAAGCTATGTATCTTATTCGAGAAGTCATGCACTGCAAGCCAGGGAAAGTTCGTCCTATGGTCGACAAATTCAAACAGATGAACACGGTCATGAAAAAGATGGGTTACAAAAAGCCGATGCGAATCCTGACCGACCTGAGCGGCGAGCGTTACTGGACGGTGATCGCAGCACAGGAGGTCGATACACTTGAAGATTACATGGAGATGACTCGCAAAACGATGACCGACAAAAAAATCCAGAAGATCATGAAAGGCTATCATGACCTTGTGGAATCCGGGCATCGGGAGATTTATAAGGTTGAGCAGTAAGTAGCAATTGATGCTGTTCCAAAAAAGACCGTCATGCCGAAATGCTCCTGTTCGGCATCTTGATCGGGAATACAACGTTAGACCCTGAACAATCCCGCAAAGCGGGACAGGGTGACGTCGCCTTCCGTTTTGGATAACCTCATATCACTTGGGTATGATTAGATACTATCAGCACCTAGTTTTACCCATATGATCGGCAAACTTGAGGACAGGGATGATGAAGAGAAAGACAGATCTCAAAAAGAAGAAGCCTCCCGCTAAAAAAAGAAACGAGGCTGCAGTCCATTTCAATCACGCAATGATCTACACGACCAGGCTCCAGCGAGCATTGAAGTTCTATCAAGACACTCTCGGATTCGAGGTTGTTGACATCTATCCGGGTGCCTATGCCCGGCTGAAAAGTCCAGCGGGTGATACCACCATCGCTCTACATCTTGTCGACCCCAAGCAAAAGATGAATGTGAAAACTGAAGGTCTACGCCTCTATTTCGAGGTGGAGAACCTCGACGCATTCTGCAAAACTCTACGGAAAAAGGGCGTGAAGTTCGATCAGATGCCGAAGAAGATGCCCTGGGGCTGGAAGCACGCCTATCTGCATGATCCCGATGGCCATGAGATCAGCCTGTACTGGGCGGGGAAGGCGCGGCTCCAGAAGACCATGATGCAGAACGAGATGGTCTGAGATCATGCTTTTACTCTTGTTCATCTTGTACGCGATCGCTCTTTCAGTGGGGCTTGCGCGCGCAGGACACCGATCTCGCGTCGTTCCCTCAAGTGGAGCACCTCGTAACCGTCCCAGGCGGGTCTTGATCGTGGGAGCGACTGGCGGAACGGGTCGTCAGCTCGTTGCGCAAGCGTTGGAGCGAGGGTATACAGTAACGGCATTTGTACGAGATCCATCAAAGCTACAACTCAACCATCCCCAACTGACGGTTGTTCAGGGAGATGTGCTCAACTATGCCTCCGTTGAATCAGCGATGCGAGGTCAGGAGGCGATAGTTTGCGCTCTTGGGCACAAGAGGTACTTCTATCCCACTCGCATTCTGTCCGAAGGAACGCAGAACATTCTTCGGGCTATGGAGGCGCACGGCGTCTCGAGACTCGTCTGCGAAACCTCTCTCGGCATCGGAGATAGTGCAGGACGTCTAGGTTTATTTTACACTTTCTTTATCATTCCAGTGATATTGCCCTTTTATTTCTGGGACAAGACACGGCAGGAACGGATAATCTCGGAGAGCAACGTGGAGTGGGTGATCGTTCGCCCTGGAATGCTCACCAACGCCGAGAAGCGAGGTCGATTTCGTCATGGTCGTCACGTTGGCAGCTTCTTTTGGACGGTGCGCATCTCCCGTGCTGACGTGGCAGACTTCATGCTCAATCAATTGGAAACCAACATGTACCTTCGAGCCGCACCGGGTGTGGCGTGGCGATAAAGTTTAGAGGAGAGACAAGGTTGCAATTGAACTGATAAAGCGGTAATATAGAAAAGACTTCATTGCATGTTTCATAATTTGATTGTATGTTTCACACCAGTACAATACATCGTTAGCACCTCGCCAGAGCCAAACAGTCTACTGTATCGACGATGAACGGTGATAGAATTTGAAATCCTCGGCGAGATTAAAGACATCAAGACCATCGCAACAGGCCGAGGTGTGTACATCAGGCGCTATCTGGAACGCACATGTGGCAAGGGCCGTTGGCGGAAGATGAAAGGAATAGCAACCGTGCAATTTCCAGACGGTACAATCGGTGAAGCCGAGATACACTGGTTTGAAGCGCATGGCATAGGGCGTAAGGATTTCAAAATCAAGAGGGTTATTCGATGAGCAATTTTGTAATCTGTATCAACAACGACAGCAATCCAGCCAGCCTGATCGTAGGCAAAGTTTACCGTACGCTGCCCGATAAGGAAGCTGAAGCCCACAACATGCTCCGCGTTATTGATGAGGACAAGTCAGAATCAGATGGGTATCTCTACCCAGCGTCCATGTTTGCGCCTATTGAATTGCCAGAAGTAGCAAAGCGTGCGCTGCTGGCAACGGATGACTGAGCGTCATAGGGAAGCTGGCTAACATGCAGACGCAGCCGATCTCACTGCAGCCAGGCCAGAGTGCCCACTAACGCCGAGAAGCGAGACAAATATCGTCACGTTGGCAGCTTCTTTTGGACGGTGCGCATCTCCCGTGCTGACGTGGCGGATTTCATGCTCAACCAATTGGAGTCAGACACATACCTTCAAGCCGCACCGGGCGTGGCGTGGTGATGTAGCTTCCAACAGAGAAATAAGTTGCGTTTGAATTTATAAATTGATACAATTGAGAAGATTTAATTGCGTTTTTCATATTCTTGTTGTATGTGTCACTTCAGTATGATTAATAGTTAAGCCGCAAGCCCTACCATCCACCATTTTGGAGTTCACCATGGAAACTACCATCAGGTTTTTGGTCACTATTGTTCTTCTTGTAATAATTACGGGCCTCCTCTATGCATTGGCACAAAGTGGTAGGCTTTTATACTCAGTATGGGTCGATGGAATCGATCTCCATCGAACTTCATTGAAAATCCGTGAATCGTGGACTGGTGGTATTGGGTGGGTGGTCTTAAAGGATCAAAACGCTATTTACCAAAACGGTAAAATAGTTGGTTTCGTTTTAGATGAACCAGGCAAAGTAGATGACTTGATTCAGTTCCCGACGATATTTACGGATGATGAGATCGATGCTCTGAAGGATCTAAAACCTAGTGATGTCATCGAGTATCGGGGAAACCAATACCAAGTAGTTACCCTTTCAACTCCAGCAACTGGTCATGCCGGGAAGCGGATTGTTCAGATGATGCGCACGTCAGTTCGATGCCGTTTGCTCTATTGACTGCTTAGATGAAAACACAGGAAACGCTCGGAGAGTATCGCCGCCCTAACATGGCGCTCAACCTGACGTTGCAACGCAGGTTAATTCCGGTCCGTTAAGCCGTTTAGAATTATGAGTACAGAGCCATACGCATTTGTTAGCTACCAAACCGACGACAAACATGTTGCTGGCACAATCAAGAAAATACTTGAGTCTGTTGGCATTAAATCTTTCTTAGCGCATGAAGATATTGAAGTGTCAGAGGAATGGCGTGTAAAGATTCTCAAAGAAATCGGGAAGGCTGATATATTTGTTTGTATCCTTAGCAATAGCTATCTGAAATCGCATTGGTGCATTCAAGAATCGGGAATAGCTGCTTTTCGCAAAGACATAACCGTAATACCATTGTCTATTGATGGTACGGTCCCTCAGGCATTTTTGGGAAATATCCAGTCTGCCAAGATCAATCCAGACACTCTGGGGATTAAAGACCTCATTCCAGGTTTCCTTCGGCGCGATATTACCAAAGGGCTATCCATCCTGGTTAAAGTGATTGGTTCTTCAGGAAACTATCGTGGTGCCGAGGAAAATTTCGCATTGATTATCCCTTATCTTGATAAGTTAACCCAGTCACAGGGTAAATCTCTCTTAGAGGCAAGCATTAAGAACAGCCAAGTACATGATGCGGGTCGCTGTGCAAACGAATATATTCCTCAGGTTCTAAAATTATTTGGCCACACGTTAGACCCACAAGATCGGCAGTTTCTTGAGAAAACGTGTAGGCGTTATGGAGCTGACATCTAATGAGGGCTACCAACTGCATTCAGCCGACCTCACACCGAGATTAGGATGAGAGGTATGCTGCCAAACCTTCCGCCCCAACGGAAATTCTCATTGGGATACAGCTTCCAACAGAGAAATAAGTTGCGTTTGAATTTATAAATTGATAACATTGAGAAGATTTAATTGCGGTTTTCATCATTTGGAAGAGGAGAAGGTAAGGATGTTAGCTGGAAACCATATAACACCCCAGAGGCAAGAGCGGACTGAACATAAGCCTATGCCGGAGAATGTGTTACCTAATTCGAGCATGAACATATTAGACCGACAACTTCGCCCGATGAGTGTTTTATACGGAAACCATATAATAATAGTTGGGCGCACATGCTACGACAGCCATGCAGTCGACATCGCTACAATACCGCTATGCGTTCGAAGGTCGCTGGGCTCGTCAGCGCGGCCGCTCAGCTTGGACTTTAGGCGTCTTTACGCGATTTCTGAATACAAGTCCGGATTCAACGGAGGAGGTGCGCTATGGGCTGGGACGTAGTCAAGTTACTCGCCCGTAAGGTCGCCCAGGCTGGCGAAAGCCCGGAGGGCCGAAAATGGTTGTTCATCGCCCCCGGCATCGGGTTGCTTATTAATATCGGTCTATTCGTCTTTCAGATCGTCGTACCCAACGTGGCGATTGTAATCACTGCGGTCGTTATCCTTCTCTCCCCAGCGATCTTCTTTCTCATCGGATTTGACCGTGCCCGTTCGGACGACCCAATCCGCAAGCTCTTCCATCAGCCCGATGCTGTGAAGGCTCCCTACTTGCTGGCGTGCGCGGCGGCGCTCCACCGGAAGCCGGATGTTTCTGATCGCGACAAGAGGAAGGCCATCGAGGAACTCGGCGCGGAAATTCGGGAGCTCAACAATGAGATCAAATACATCGGGGCCATGATCAACGATGTCAAGACTCATTCAGTGTGGGCAGTGTGCGGTAGGAAGACCGATCACAGCGCGCCAAGTTTTTACGAGGCCAACCAGGAGTCTTTTGATGCCGGCAACTATATCGAGCGCGCGTTTCTGCCACCGACCACCGTCGCGGAAGCGGCATCGATCCAGAAAGCAATTCAAGCGTACCATTTCCCGAAAGGAATGCTTGTGCGCGCGCTGAATAAGAACCAGAACGCCGACGACGTGCGCCATGCACACATCCTCCCTCCTGGCTTTGGAATGACGATCATGGGAGAATGCAATAGACTTGCAGGCAACCCGCAGTGCGACCCCGATTCGAAGTACGCCGTGCTGATTCACTGGGGTGGGATGGATAGTGCAGGGACGCACTACGGCGTCGTACTAAGGCAAAAGGGTTGGCTCGACTACTTCTGGAATATATTCAAGCAGCTGCGTGGCGTCACGGATATCGTAAATCCGGGCGGTGATTCCCGCAAGTGGGCTGACTTTATCAAGGATTACCCAGCATACGATCTAGTGAGTAGGAGGACGACATGAAGGTCGGCATCATCGGGGTTGGTTTCGTTGGCACAGCGTGCGCTAAGGCCATGCTCCTTCGCGGTTCGTGCCGCGAGGTCGTGCTCATTGACCTCCCGAAATGCGAACAACATACGCGAGGCGTCTGCAATGATTTGTCTCACGGCGAGCCGCTGTGTCCTGCCACACGTCTGACGGTCGGCGGCTACTCCGATCTGAGGGATGCCTCTGTCGTCGTCATTACCGCTGGGTTCAACGAAAAGAAGGGGGGCGCGACGGATCGCAAGGACCCATGGGGGCGCCAGAAGCTTTTGTCGAAATCGTCGTCATTACCGCTGGGAAACGCCGATGTGTATCGCGATGTCGTTCCGCAGATTGTCTCTCAGTCATCAAGTGTGCCAATCGTCGTCGTGACCGATCCACCCGATTCGCTTGGCGACGTGGCGCGGGAGGAGATTCGCAAGAGAAACGCAATGAACCCCATCGTCAGTACAGGAACGTTTCTTGACACCCTCCGTTTTCGCATACAGATCGCGCAGGAACTCGGCTGCTCAGCAAGGTCCGTCGATGCGTACGTGATCGGCGAGCATGGTAAGACACAGGTCTATGTCTGGTCGTCGGTACGGATTGGTGGAATACCGATATCAGAACTCATACCCCCGAAATATGCGAACGCTGCAGAATTCCGGCGCGTGGTCGAACGCGCGGTAATCGACGCGAACATCGACATTATCGATGCGACAGATGCCAGTCAACATGGCATCGGCATCGTCACCACGAGAATCGTCGAGGCCATTCTGCGCGACGAGCGTTTTGTTGCCCCAGTTGGGACTTGGCACAAGGAGTTTGGGGTCACGCTGTCACTGCCCAGCGTCGTCGGGAAGGGTGGGGTTGTAGAGGTCCTTAAACGCCCCGCCCCATCAACAGAGGATGAATCTAAAGAAGAGGTTTCTCTCCAGGCGAGCGCGGCATACATCGCCGAAGCACTGCAACGTTGTCGTGACGGAAGTGGCTTTGATCGGGCGCCATCCCTAATCTGGGCCGAGTGGTTCCCTCGGATCAAAACTGCGTGAGAGCGAAGAACTGCGGCTGGCGGCTAACAAGTCCATGCAGACGAACGCGGCTTCGCCGCGCCGCTGATGCGCGGCGTTAGCCAGCATTATACCGCTATAATGATGAGAAGAATCCAGCCGTTAATACTGATTTTTCCTCCGCCTACGTAATCTTTCTCAACGCCTGCCGAAAATCCTCAATCAAATCTTCCGCTCCCTCCACTCCAACCGATATTCTGATCATCCCCGGAGTAACACCGTGCTTATGCAGCTCTTTGTCGCTCATGTTGACGTGAGAAGAATACACTGGAATACTCACCAACGTTTCCACTCCCCCAAGCGACATCGCATTGACAGCAACTTTGAGTGAGTCGCACACCTTAACAGCGGCTTTCACACCACCTTTCACTTCAATTGTGACCATGCCACCAAAACCTGACATCTGCTTCTTCGCAAGTCGATGCTGCGGATACGAAGGTAATCCCGGATAAAGAACCCTCGAAACTTTCGGATGCTTTGCTAGAGCTTTGGCGAGATCCATTGCGTTTTCGTTTTGTTGTTGTACACGAAGTTCGAATGTTTTCAAACTGCGATCGAGCAAAAACGCTGCAAAGGGATCGGCACAGCCCCCAAGATGTTTTGCTAAATTCTTTACCTTCTTGATAAACTGTTTCGTGCCGATGAGAACACCGCCCATGAGATCGGCATGACCACCGAGATATTTGGTTGTGCTTTCCATGATGACATCGACACCGAAGTTAAACGGCTTCTGATTGAGGATTGTCGCAAAGGTGTTATCGATCATGATCGTGATGCGAGTGCGGAATTCCTTTTCTGCCTTCCGCGTCAGTCGCACGAGTTTCTCGATGTCCACAAGACTGAGCGTTGGGTTCGTCGGTGTTTCAAAGTAGACGACTTTTGTCTTGGGAGTGATAAGATAGAGCAAATCCTCAAGTGAGTTTGGATCAACATACTTCACATTGATTCCATAATCGTGCAATGAATCACGGAAGAACCTGTACGTCCCGCCATACAATGCCGGCGTGCTCACGATTTCATCGCCCGATTTGCACAGACAGAGAACCGCTGTAGAGATCGCTGCCATACCTGAAGAGAACAGCGCCGCCGCTTCCCCATCCTCCATCAATGCGATTCGGTCTTCAACTTCGTTTACCGTCGGATTGTGGTAGCGAGTGTAGACAAGAACATTCGGATCGCCTTGCGCGTACCTAATTGCATCACGTGAGTCCTCAAAACGGTACGTGCTCGTCTGGTAAATTGGCGTTGCCACAGGACCTTTGAAGGCGTGGAGGTGTTTGCCGTGAATTGCACGAGTAGAGAGAGAAAGCTTTACTTTATTAGATTTCTTCATAGTTGCGGTTTTAGGTATTAGGTGATAGGTAATAGTGGTTTCATCTTTCAGGCTTTAGGCGTTTGATTAGCGGACCTGCAACCTGAAACTTGAAGCTTAAAACTTGTCTCACCTCGCACACGTTTGCGCTCGTCCTCCATCAATACTAAAACTTCCGCCTGTTATCCACCCCGCACGGTCAGATGCAAGGAAGAGAATAAACTCGGCAACTTCTTCTGGAGTTCCAACACGGCCAAGTGGATGGGTTGTTTTACTGTGCTCGAGAAATTTCTGATACGTCTCCTCATCCATCATCCCCGTGGCGCGGTGGAGATTGGTAACGACAACGCCGGGATTCACAGCGTTGACGCGGACACCTTTCGGACCAAGCTCGAGTGCTGTGCAGCGAGTCAACTGATCAACACCTGCTTTGCTCACACAGTATGCAAGGACCTTTGGAAACGCACGGATGCCCGTAACACTTGAGACATTGACAATATTCCCTTTTCGTTCAATGATCGATGGCAGCGTAAGTTGGGTGAGTCGAAAGAGTGAGCGAAGATTGATATCCATCATTTCGTTCCACTGTTCAAGTGATGTGGTCTCGATTGATCCACTGCCGATGATTCCAGCAGCGTTGACCAGCACATCGATGCCGCCGAAGCGATCGACGGTCTGACGGACAATGCGCTGACGATCAGATTCTTTGGTGACATCGGCAGCGATAACCTCTACAAAGTCAGCTTTGAGCGTTGAGCAGAGAGCTTTGAGTTCTTTTTCTCGCCTCGATACAAAAGACACCCTCGCACCACGTTCGATAGCCATCAGTGCCGTTGCTTTGCCGATGCCACTTGAGGCACCTGTGACGATGAATATCTTATTACTAAATTCAGAATCCATAAATGATATCACTCTTATGATTCAGTGATCGAATCCTGAACTCATCCCTAACCCTTCTCTTAAGAAGAGAAGGGAGCGTCCCTCTCTTGTTAAGAGAGGGACTACAGGGTGAGTTCAGCGCAGCACGATGACCAAGTATTCTCCCCGCCCTGCGGAATACCGCATCAAACATCTTCTCCGTCAGCTTGCCCGTAAACGTATTCTGTTGGCTCGGATGATATGAGGCAATCAGTATTTGATGGTTGTTCAATTGATATTCCTTCCCGTGTCTGAACATTGGTCTCTTCGGCATCGATGTCAACTCCAATTCTCGAAACGCATCGAAGACCGTGTCAAATGCCACTTTACCCAGTGCAACGATAACACGAACATTGCGAAGAAGCTGGAACTCTTGAAGTAGATAAGGCCTACAGTCCTTGAGTTCCCTTGGTAATAGTTTATTCTTCGGCGGTGCACAACGCGCCGACGCTGTAATATAACAATCGTGAAGCAGTAATCCATCGTCTCGTGAAACCGATGTTGCTTGATTGGCAAACCCAAACTTATAGAGCGTGCGATAAAGCCAATCTCCGCTGCGGTCGCCTGTGAACATCCTTCCCGTTCGATTGCCGCCATGTGCCGCAGGTGCCAGACCAACAACTAACAGGCGTGCATTGGGATCACCAAAACTTGGAACGGGCTTTCCCCAATAATCCCACCCCCCATAACGTGCGACCTTCTTTTTCGCAACCTGTTCACGCCATTGAACAAGCCGCGGACACAACTGACATCCTATAACCTTCCTTTGAAGATGGTGCAGTCGTTTGGAGGCTTCACTCATACGATGACTTGTTTCAACAACTCAAAAGTAAGGAAATTGCAAGGATATTTCAAGCGAGTTTGTGCATCCAAAGTTTGACAAAGCAAAGAATTTTGGGTATGTTTGACCTGTTGGGAACTTTCTTCTCTCTCAAGCGTCAATTAAGTAAATCCTATGGTAGATAACCGGACACAACTCTCACTGGAAGATAAGCAAATGCTCAAAGAGATCGTTCTACCGTGGGTGGATGATCTCCATCGCGTTGCGTTGCAGCTATGTCATGATCATTGCAATGCCGAGGAATTGGTCGCTGAGTGTGTCGCAAGAGCATGTGAACACTTCACAAAACTCAGAGACCATTCGAAAGCCAAGCAGTGGCTCCTCCGCATCCTCACCAATACGTATATCAGCAAACGCAGAACAGAACGAACACGACAGGAAATTCCTCTCAGCATCGATGCTGACATATCTGAAGATAACTTTTCTCTGTTTGACCAGCTATCGATGCCGTTTATACTCTGGTGGAGTAATCCTGAACGTGAAGTTATCAACAAACTCATGGATGAGGATATCCGACGGGCGATTGGTTCACTTCCAGATGAATATCGCGTTGTTATCGTGCTATGTGACGTGGAAGGATTTTCATATAAAGAAATTTCAGGAACACTCAAGATACCGATTGGTACAGTCCGGTCTCGTCTGGCACGAGGTCGTAGTTTCCTCCAGAAAAGCCTCTGGCATTATGCAGAAGAACCCGGGATAGTACAATCAAGAACGAAGAAGGGACAGCGAGAACATGTTGAAACACACGCAACACCATAAGGGCATTAGCTGCGAAGAAGCAATTAAACGCGTCTACGATTTCATTGACAACCATTTGAAAGCAAAAGCGCGTGCCGAGTTAGAGCACCATCTCGAGACGTGCAGGCATTGCTTTGACCGTGTCGAGTTTGAAAAGCTCCTGAAAGCGCGTCTCCGTCATTTAAAAGTTGACACTGAATCAAAAGCGTTACGGAAAAAGATTGATGAGTTAATTGAGCAATTCTGACTTTTTAGACTCTTTCACCAAATCCCTTGTATCAAACGGGGAGATGAAAGAAGATCGTATTTACAATCATCACTACACTGTTCTATATCAGGTAAAAACTTATGACAGATCGATCATTCGACCAGGCAAAAGCAGAGGCATTTGCAGGGCAACTTCTGACAACACTCAACGATGGTGCCTTATGCCTGATGACCTCCATTGGCCACCGCACCGGTCTGTTTGATGTCATGCGCGATTTACCCTCGTCCACGTCCGCACAAATCGCACAAAAAGCCGGGCTCAGCGAGCGGTATGTGCGCGAGTGGCTCGGCGCGATGGCAACGGGAGGTATCGTCGAAGTTGACCCGACCAGCACATACTACAAGCTGCCTGCAGAACACGCCGCATTCCTGACTCGGGCAGCAGCGGAGGATAATGTTGGCGTCTGGACTCAGTACATCACCGTCATGGCAGGGGTCGAGGATGAGATTGTCGAATGCTTCAAGAAGGGCGGCGGAGTTCCTTATGAAAAGTTTCTGCGCTTCCATGAGGTTATGGCTGAAGATAGTGGACAGTCCGTGCTGTCTTCACTCTGGTCTCATGTCCTGCCCCTCGTGCCTGAATTAACTGACCGACTCGCGCGGGGGATTCGCATCTTAGATGTTGGATGCGGCAGCGGGCGCATCATTAATAGACTGGCGGAACGATATTCTTACAGCCGCTTTATCGGGATAGATCTCTCACAGGAAGCGATTGAGAATGCGCGTAGCGAGGCGAGGCAGAAGGGTTTACACAACGTAGAGTTTATAATCCGCGATTTGAGTAATTTTAATGAAAGTGCTGATCCAGAAGCTTTTGATTTCATCACCACATTTGACGCCATCCACGATCAAGCGAGACCTCTCAATGTGCTGAAAGGCATCCATCGCTCCCTCAAACCCGATGGCGTGTATTTGATGCAAGACATTCGGGGATCGAGTTACGTTCACAAGAATATCGGTCATCCGATCGGACCATTTCTTTATGCGATTTCAACTATGCACTGCATGACCGTCTCTCTGGCGCAGGGCGGCGAGGGATTGGGCACGATGTGGGGTGAGGAAAAGACTCGCGAGTATCTTCAGAAAGCTGGTTTCCGCTCCGTTGAAACCAATCAACTGGCGCACGACATTCAGAACAACTGGTACGTGGTCAGGAAGTGAGATCTGGCATTTATTTTTTTGCTCCAGCAAATTAACGTGTCATTTCAACGAAGATTGATTTAAAAAGCACAGAAGAGATGGACTTAGATCGAATCAAAGCGTTGTATCAGTACAACAGATGGGCGAACGCCAAAGTGTTTGACACCGTCTCGACGTTGAAGCTTGAAGAATACTCGAGGGACTTAAAAAGCAGCTATCGCTCAGTGCGAGACACGATGGTGCACATCATTTCTGCTGAGTGGATCTGGCTGACGCGCCTGAGAGGAACTTCGCCAAAGGCAATGTGGCTGCCTTCAGATTTCCCAACGGTTTTGACGCTGAGAAGCCGTTGGGAAAGTCTGGCACAGGAACAAGCCGAATACATGGGTAAACTCACCGAGGAATCTCTGAGCGTCCTAATCACATACGTGAACACTCGGGGAGAAACCTACACGTATCCTCTCTGGCAGATATTGCAGCACGTCGTGAACCACTCAAGCTACCATCGCGGGCAGATAACCACAATGCTTCGTCAACTTGGAGCGGAGCCAGTAGCTACGGATTTTCTTCTCTACTACGATATGGTTTCTGAATTGGCTGAATAAATGAGAGTCAAACCTTTGTGAGAAGTTTACCATGGCACTTGTAACACCGACCACCAATAAAGAGGAACTGCGAGAGCGGATTCTCAGCGCTGTGCAGGAAATGTACGCCGAAGTCGCATCCTGTCCGACACGAGGATTTCACTTTCCGACTGGCCGAACTGCGTGTGAATATGTTGGATATCCAGAGGATGAGTTAGATGCTATCCCAGCAAGTGCAGTAGAGTCATTTGCGGGAGTTGGATATCCATTCAAAGCCAATGTAATCCGCAGAGGAGATATCGTGCTTGACGTTGGCTCTGGTTCTGGAACGGATATTCTCATCACAGCACTGAAAGTTGGCCAAGAAGGAAAAGTCCATGGTCTTGACATGACTCCAGCGATGATAGAAAAGGCGAATGAAAACATCTCGAAAGCTCGTGCAAAAAACATTCAAATCTTGGAAGGAAACGCTGAGTCAATTCCACTGCCCGATGCGATGGTAGATGTGATTACAAGTAATGGTGTCTTGAACCTCGTCCCGGATAAAGAAGGGGCATACCGAGAGATCTTCCGCGTCCTGAAAGCCGGAGGCCATCTTCAGATATCTGACATCGTGCTGAGTAAAGACCTCTCCGAGAAATCGCGTTCAGATCCCCAACTTTGGGCAGAGTGCATTGTTGGTGCGGTAACGGAGGAAAACTATTTAAATCTCATTCGCTCTGTGGGGTTCACCGATGTGAGAATCATCGATACGGTGGATTATTTTGATCGAAGTCCAAACCCATCGACAAAAAATGTTGCCAGGCAGTATGGAGCAACAGCG
>JACQVI010000072.1 GCA_016209795.1 Ignavibacteriota bacterium | reverse complement strand
TTATGATCGTTCTCGGCATTGGCTTTGGTGTCGTGATGTCGAAAGCCAGCGAGTGGCTTGGACCGAAAAATCCGACAGAGACAAAACTCTCGACGTACGAAAGCGGGATGGAACCGGTGAAGACCGCCCGTGAGCGGTTTTCAGTGAAGTTTTACCTGGTTGCTATGCTGTTCATCATCTTCGATATTGAAGTGGTGTTTCTCTACCCCTGGGCAGTGAATCTTCGTCAATTAGGAATGTTTGGTTTTGTTGAAATGCTTGTGTTTATAGTGATCTTGATGTTAGGATTTCTATATATCTGGAAGAAAGGTGCATTAGAATGGGATTAGAGTTCACCAAAGATAGCTTCCTGATCACTCGTGTCGATGAGATCATCAAATGGGCGCGGAAGAATTCCCTCTGGCCCATGCCGATGGGAATCTCCTGCTGTGCCATCGAGATGATGGCGTTTGCAGGTCCACGGTTTGATGTTTCACGGTTTGGCTCCGAGGCATTCCGTTTTTCTCCGAGACAGAGTGATCTGATGATCGTTGCAGGAACCGTTACCTACAAGATGGCACATGTCGTCCGAAAAATCTATGACCAGATGCCCGATCCGAAGTGGGTCATTGCCATGGGTGCGTGTACATCCAGTGGAGGAATGTATCGTTCCTATCCTGTTGTCCAAGGCATTGATTTATTCGTTCCTGTTGATGTGTATGTCGCAGGTTGTCCTCCCCGTCCCGATAATCTCCTGAAAGGCTTGATGGAAATTCAGAAGAAGATTGAGCGTGGTGAAAAGCCGGGTCAACGCGAGAAAGTGTATGTTGCAGAATCAACGATGGTTTGATTGAATGAGTCGAGTTGCCTATCTCCTTTTGGTGGTGGCTTTTTTCTGTGCTTCTTCTTGTAGAGAAAATGAGGTTATCTACGATGACTCTTTTTTTAACGAGTCATTCCAACTCAAAGTAGGTCAAAGTAAGATTCTTCGACCTGATAATTTAGAGGTTGGATTTCAATCCGTAGCAGATGATTCTCGGTGTCCAACAGGTGTTATCTGTATTTGGGAAGGGAGAGCTCAAATTCGATTATGGCTACTAAAACTTAGGATAGATTCAATTTTTGTTAATTCACAAATTAGAGGATACGTTTCACAAGCAGATACATGCTGTCATCAATCAAGAGATACAGTGGGCTATCGGATTACGTTGTTGCAGCTTGATCCGTATCCGCATATCGATTCGGTGAGGCAATTCTCAAAGTATGTGGCATCACTGAAGGTTACTAAACTCTGATATTCTGGATTTCAGAACCCTTCGATGAAAGAGAACGTCCTCGAGAAACTCACCACTCATTTCAAAGATTCCATCCTTGCCACGAGCGAATATCGGGGTGAGCTGACTATTGTTGTCAAAAAGCAGGACATCGTCCGCATTTGCCAATTCCTTTGTAGTAATGAGGAATTACGCTTTGACTCGCTCAGAGACCTCTGTGGAGTCGACTACTATCGCCCCGAAGATCGCTTCGAGGTCGTCTATAATCTCTACTCGCTGAAAAACAAATTCCGACTACGGCTCAAAGTCAGAGTGGATGAAGCTGATCTCCATGTCCCCTCGGTGACAGGTGTCTGGTCAACAGCAAACTGGCACGAGCGTGAAGCATATGACATGTATGGTATCATCTTCGATGGGCATCCTGATCTCCGCCGCATGTATATGCCTGAAGAATTTGAGTATTATCCCCTGAGGAAGGATTTTCCGCTGATGGGTATTCCCGGATCGCTCTCCCTTCCGAAAAAGTAATCATTTGTGCATTCCTTCATGCCAGTAAATGTAGAAGACCCAAAGCAAAGGATTCTGCGCGCTCTTGAAAGCCAAGACACAACTGTAACCTTCGATGACCCGCTTGAAAGCACGATGGTGCTCAATATGGGTCCGCAGCATCCCGCAACACACGGCGTACTTCGACTTCTTATCCGACTTGATGGGGAAACCATTGTTTCAACTGTTCCCGAGCTTGGATACTTGCATCGTGGTTACGAGAAGATTGCTGAGAACATGACATATCATGAATACATCCCTCACACCGACAGGCTGGATTATCTCTCACCACTTGCGAATAATGTTGCGTACGTCTTAGCGGTTGAAAAGCTTGCAGGGATTGAAGCGCCGCCGCGTGCACAGTATATCCGCGTGATCTGTGCTGAACTGGCGCGGCTTGCCTCACACCTTGTTTGGCTTGGCACGATGGCGATGGATGTCGGCGCTGTAACAGTGCTGCTCTGGGGTTTTCGTGAACGCGAGAAAATCCAAGATATCTGGGATGTCTTAACAGGTGTCCGATTTACCACAAGCTTTACACGCATTGGCGGCTTGGCTCAGGATATGACGGATGAAGCTGCTGCGATGATCAAAAAATTTCTGGGAGAGTTTCCTCAGAGCCTTGCAGAGTGCGAAAATCTTCTTGCCAAAAACAGAATTTTTATCGAGCGCTGTGAAGGCGTTGGAGTTATTTCAAAAGAGGATGCGATTAGTATTGGATTGACCGGACCGGCATTACGTGCGTGTGGAGTTGAACATGATTTACGTCGGGATGAGCCGTATCTTAACTACAACGAGCTGGATTTTGACATTCCCGTCTATACAGATTGCGACGCGTTGGCACGGTTCTACGTCAGGATGCAGGAGATGAAGGAAAGCGCCAAGATTATTCGTCAAGTCTTGGAACGGATTCCAAAAGGACCTGTCAATGCCAGCGATCCAAAGCGGGTGTTGCCGAAGAAAGAACATACCTATGGTAAGATGGAAGAGTTGATTCATGATTTCATGCTTGTGAACTTCGGCATCAATCCGCCGATTGGGGAGGTATATCATGCCATCGAAGGCTCTAAAGGAGAATTGGGATTCTACATCGTAAGCCACGGTGAGGGGTATCCGTGGCGACTGAAAATTCGCTCGCCGTCATTTGTCAACTTGCAAGCACTGCCCATCATGCTGAAAGGTCAAATGATCTCCGATGTTGTTGCCATCATCGGCAGCGTTGATCCTGTAATGGGAGAAGCAGATAAATAACAATGCAAAAGACAAAAGTAAAAATGAAAAAATTAACTCCCTCCATTTTTACTTTTGGATTTTTACTTTTTACATAGCAAAGATGCTTTCTGAACAGAATCTCAAGAAACTGGAAGAACTCAAGAAGCGGTATCCCACCACAAAGGCTCTGCTGCTTCCAGTTCTTTGGATGGCACAGGAGCAGTTTGGTTGGATTTCGCTGGACACAATGAAGTATGTTGCAGATTTGCTTAATCTTCCATTTCATCATGTCTATGGGGTAGTAACGTTCTACACGATGTTCAACTCGAAGCCTATTGGCAAGTACCACATCCAGGTGTGTACAAATGTTTCCTGTATGTTACGTGGCGCAGAGAACATCCGTGACCACATCTGTCGGCGATTGAACGTCGGCATTAATGAGACAACACCTGACAGAACATTTACTGTCACCGAGGTTGAGTGTCTTGGTTCCTGCGGGACTGCTCCGATGGTGCAAGTCAATAACGATGAATACTATGATAACCTGAATCTTGAAAAAGTCAATAAGCTGTTGGAAGATTGGTCGAAAAAATAAACTATGGAAAAACTCATTCTGCCTGACATTCCTCATCTTCGTCACATCGACGTGTATGAGATGCGTGGAGGATATCAGGCTCTGAAAAAAGCTTTAGGTATGAAACCTGACGATGTGATTGAAGAAGTAAAGAAATCCAATCTGCGAGGACGTGGAGGCGCATGCTTCCCGACCGGGTTGAAGTGGAGCTTCATGCCAAAGCAAACTACCAAACCCAAATACCTTTGCGCCAATGGAGACGAAAGTGAGCCGGGAACATTCAAAGATCGGGCAATCTTTGAATTCAATCCTCATCTCTTCATCGAAGGTGCTATTATCGCAGCCTATGCAATGGGTGTGAAGACAATCTACACGTATGTCCGAGGTGAGTATGCAAAGTGGATTACATTGCTCCAGAAAGCAGTCGATGATGCTTATGCAAAGAATTATTTGGGTGAAAATATTCTCGGCTCGAGCTTCAGTATTGAATTGTATAGTCACAAAGGTGCAGGAGCGTACATATGCGGTGAAGAGTCGGCACTGATGAATTCTCTCGAAGGTGACCGAGGCTATCCACGTGTGAAGCCACCATTCCCGGCACAGAATGGATTGTGGGGCTGTCCGACAACGATCAACAATATTGAGACACTGGCAAATGTTCCAATCATCATCAACAAAGGATGGGAATGGTATTCACAGATTGGTGCACCAAAGCATCCGGGTACTTTACTGTATGGAATAAGCGGACACGTCAACAAGCCCGGCATCTATGAATTACCGACAGGTGTTTTGCTCACCGATCTTATCTACAAGTATGCAGGTGGAGTGTTGGGGAATAAAAAGATCAAAGCGGTCATTCCCGGTGGCTCCTCGACAATGTGGTTAAGAGGAGATGAGATCGATGGTGTGAAGATGGATGCCGAATCGCTCAAAGCTGCTGGAACTGCTATTGGAACGGGTGGAGTTATCGTGATGGATGAGGATACCGATATCTTGAAGATTCTCACACGCATTACTCATTTCTATCATCACGAGTCGTGTGGGCAATGCACGCCGTGTCGAGAGGGCTGCGGCTGGATGGAAAAAATTTTGAATCGCTTCCTTGAGGGTGAAGGAACGATGGAAGATGTTGATTTACTCCTCGATGTGGCAAATAACATTGAGGGCAACACGATCTGCGCGTTGGGTGATGCAGCAGCCTGGCCCGTGCAGAGCTTCATCAAAAAGTTTCGAGATGAGTTTGAACGGCGGGCGAAGAAAACTCCTTCAATGAAAAAGCCCGTGAAGCCACCGCATTTAGTCACATTAGAAGTCTAATTTGGTAAAGCCCCCTCTTTAATCCATGTTCTGATTCCTTTGATTTGATTGTCTGTAAGAGGAGAACGAAATAATGGCATTCTCCGAGTATTGGGCGCTATACCTTCTATTGCCTGAACCAATATACTCCCATCCGGATCATAGGGTACAATAATACCGACTCGCTCAGTCGCTTTCTGGTAGCTTTCTAAACTCAAATCTCTTTGTGGCGTTTCACCCGCGTGGCATCCAATGAACGCACACGCTCTGTCAAACAGTGGTTGAACATGTGTGCCATAACTTACCCCAGAATCTGGGAACACAATATCAACGGGTCCTGGATCAACGAGATCATCCTTGCATGTCCACGACACCCAAACAATCAACACAACGCTGAGGATGAACCCAATAGTTTTGCTTATCACAAACAAAAATTGTTATTC
>JACQVI010000056.1 GCA_016209795.1 Ignavibacteriota bacterium | reverse complement strand
TTATTACACGAAAAGTACAGATTCAGGAACTACTTGGCAAACTCCCATTCGTTTCACACGGTATAAAGATTCTGATTCATTTCAAAATATTGAAATATGGAATGACCTTCCGTATATAATATGGTCCTCGGATCGAAGCGGAATATCTCAATTGTGGTATGGCATCGCAGGCGTTACGCAGGATGATCAAAAGTTTCCCCCACGTATTTGGTTCACTTCGGCTGCGTGTACCTGTCGATGTACGCCTTTGACAGTGATCGCAGGGATCACATCTGACACAGGTTTGCAAAGCGTAACTGTTACTTATACTTTGCGGGGTGTAACAAGTGGTCCTTTCCCAATGTATGATGATGGAATGCACGGTGATAGCCTTGCAGGAGATCATATCTGGGGTGCGCAGCTCGATGGATTTGAGTCTGGAGATTCAGTGAAATTCACCGTTAACGCAGTAGATGTTATTGGCAACACGGTCTTGGATTCAACTCAGCTTAATATTTACCTTGATGGATACGGTGGTCCAAACTCTAGTTTTATTATGTCCAATGTCAACAATTTCGCTATGTGGGTTTGGGAAAACGGTGGCTTGGAACGGAATCCATTCGATAATAATTCAGGTACATTTTTCCCCAAAGGAACTACTACGGTGATTTACGCAGGTGGCTTTGTTTGGGGTGGGGTGGTTCAGGACGGCACAGCATCCTCACTTCGAGTCGGCGGGCAAACTTATAATTATGGAACAGTCCCAGGTCGAATAATTTCTCAAGGTATTGGCGAAAATCCTCTTAGTCCTGATGTTCGGATTTATCGCATAAGACGTTATTATGAAACAGATGATTTGGCAGATGACGCAGCAACTCTTTATCAGATTAAAGATTGTAAAGTTCTTCCCTGGATGATTGATTCAGTTCGAGCATACTACCGCAGGGACTGGCTGGAATGGCCCTGGCAAAAGGGGGCGCCTTACTACGATAGAAATAATAATGGAATCTATGATCCCGATACCAGTGGTCATTACGATCCACAAGAAGATGAGCCTGGACTTGTAGATGCCGATCAAGTCTTATGGTGTGTCGTTAATGACCTCGATCCAAGTGCTACACAGGGACTTTATGGTTCTCCTCCCATTGGCTTAGAAGAGCAGGTAACAATCTGGGGTTATAATAGACCGGACTCTTTAGGAAATTGTTTATTCCAGAGATGTCGTCTCATCTACAAGGGAACATCAACCACACCTCCTGATGCACGGATCGATAGCATGTATATTGCCAAATGGTCTGATCCAGACGTGGGAGACTTTGGAGATGACTTTGCGGGGTGTGATACTGGATTGCAAATTGGATATGCTTACAACTCTACTGCAGTTGATGTTGAGTATAGAAAGTTCAATCTCAATCCTCCTGCTGTAGGCTACATTTTACTTCAGGGACCGACGATACAATCTTCTGGAGATACAGCAATATTTGATTTTAGAAGAAAGCTCAGTTTAAGAAATCTTCCCATGACAACTTTTGTTTATTTTGCTACTGGTGGTGCCGATAGTGATCCGGATTTAAGTAATTATGATGGGATACGACAATGGTATAATATTATGAGGGGTTTCCGTCCCCGACCACTTTCTCCTCCTGAGTGTTTTGTTGATCCAACAACGAACAAATGCACAAAGTTTGAGTTAACTGGAGATCCACTGACTTCCACGGGCTGGATTGATGGACAACGAGATTTCCCGGGAGATCGTCGTATTGCATTGGTTTCCGGTTCATTCAGTATGGCGTTGGGTGATACACAGGAAATCGTTGTGGCATTAGTTGGCTCTTTAGGTTCTTCAAATCTCAATAGTATTACCCAATTGAAATCAACTAGTCTGGCAGTGAAAAGTTTTTATACTGGTTTGATTAGTTCTATTGTGGATGATGTCTCGAATCTTTCGGACATACCAGAGTATTATGCACTTTATCAGTCTTATCCCAATCCCTTTAATCCAACAACAAAAATAAAGTTTGATCTGCCTGTTCAATCAAGTGTGACTCTCAAAATATACAACCTCCTTGGTCAAGTAGTCAAAACGTTAGTTGATGAAAAATTACCCGTTGGAAGGCATGAGGCGATCTGGGATGCAAGTAACGTTGCTGCAGGAATTTATTTCTACCAGCTAAAGTCAGGAACGTTTATGGACACAAAGAAGATGATTTTGCTGCACTAGGAGAACTCATTTCTTCTCAAACACCCTCACCGCCCACAGGAATGTTTCCTTCTGGTATCTCTGCGTGAATCCCTTCTCCTCTATCATCTGTACCATTCCATTCCAGTCATGCCAATACGGACGGAACGACCAGCGAAGAAGCCTACCTAAGGTAATCGGGATGTGGATAAACAACTTAATCCAAAAAGTTGGCTTGGGAAAGGAGAGTGCATAGATGTTTCGGGTTTTTTCGAGGGAGGCTGTGAGTAATGCATCGAGGTTTTCGTAACAGCACACAACTTTATCGAGCACCGTGATATCGGCTTGCGAGACTTGTCCATCCATCTCAACAAAGTCACCACGAAGGTAGGAAGTCTGTTTCTCGAAGCCGAGTTCTTTGGAAAGCTGCTTTGCACTGTCGAGCATTCCCTGGGAAATTTCTACTCCAATCGCTGATAGAGCACCCTGCTTCAGCAAGGTGAAATGAATCCCACCGATTCCGCATCCGATATCGAGGATAGATTTTCCCGTAACGCCTGCGGAGAGAATTCCCTCGATGAGATATTGTTGCTCCCTTGCTAATCCCCCCTTGCGAAATCTTTTGAGGTATCGCTTCGATTGTCTGCTGAAAAATTTATTGGTGCCTAATGTAGCTGTTGAAGGTTGGCAGCAATTCATACCTCAATTTCATTTGAAAATTGTTTTGCCACAAAGACACTGAGTCACTAAGAACTCACTTAAGAATTAAATTGAATCGCTTTTCGTGTCTTTGAGACTTTGTGGTGATCATTGATCATGAGCTTCTTAGATTGATACTTGTTCCATCAATCGAATATCCAAGATTCTGTCAATCCTAAAATTTCTCTCAGCTTGAGCCAAGTGACAGTATGCGACGAGCTGCCTTGGATTCGGACAATGCTTCGGCGAGATGACTCGATCTGTGATTTCTGCACTTTCAATTTCAGGTCGTGGAGAGAGGTATTTAATCCACAGATTCTTTCCGTTACCAAGCGCTTGCTTCACAATGCTCATTCTTCGTTCGTACAACACCTGAGCAAGGTCCCGTCGAGTGAGGTCTGAGACCAGTGTGCAGTCATGTGCTTTCAGGATTGAGCAGAACAAGGTAAAAATTTTTGCTGTGACCATGGCATCTTCGAGTGCACGATGCTTTACAGGGAATGGGATTCCCACAGCACGTGCTACGTTTTCTTGCGGATATTTGCCAAGCCCGCCAAGAAGCTGTCGAGCAAGAGCCAGCGCATCAGCAATCGGATTTTTTATCTCGGGATAGCCGAGCAGGCGGAACTCATTCACGAGAAATGAAAGATCGAATGGAGCGTTGTAGGCGACCAGCACAGAATCTTGCATCAACTGCCAGAGCCGATCTGCTACTTCACTGAAAGCAGGTGCATTTCTAAGCATCTCTGGTGAAATTCTGTTAATAGCATATGCCCCTGAAGAAACTGGTCGTTGCGGATCGATTAACGTTCCAAACGTTTCGATGACAGCGCTGCCACGAAGCTTGACTGCGCCGATCTCGCAGACACGATCACTGTATTCTGGCGAAAGTCCCGTCGTCTCAACGTCGACGATCAGGAAATCTGTCTCGTCAATATGCTGGGTTGGTGATTCCTTTTTGAGAGATATTCTTTTGAGCACGGCTCAATCTTTGATGTTCAAGTATTGATCCCATCGTCTGAATAATTCGGTTGTGGCGATAACATCGCCGAGGCAGTACTGTGCAATCTCCTTGAATTTTCCTTCACGAAACAACGGTCCCAAATTCAATCCGGTAATCCCTGAACTTTTTGGACTTGTAAGACCAAACGCCTTACAGTAAAAATCAAGATTAAATTTCCGGATGGCTCCGTAAAACGTAAACTGGTCAAGAAGGTCGCAATGGACGTTAGCGTCGTAGCGGTAGGGCATGAGGTTACGGGTTGGTGTTATTCCTAACAATGCCGAGCGTAACATGAGGAATGGGCAGTCAAACGTTCGTCCGTTGAAAGTAATGAAGCGGTTGTAGTGCTGCACGGCTAGCCAGAAATTTTGCAAAAGGGATCGTTCGTCACTCGAGATGAATTCAATTTTTCCATCCCCAGAAGCATATTGCTCATGTTTCGCTGACTGATAAAATACTTTCCCAGCATTCGTGTCAGGATTCAACATTCCGATAGCGATGATCTGAGCAGTCAACGCATGGAGATTGAGCTTTTGAAGCTCGGCTTCTCGTTTTTCCTCAGTGTCAGCGAACTTCAACAGGTATTCCTGCTGGACAGGGTCAAACGTCTCAAGAGGAAAGGCGAGTGTTTCGATATCGAAAACGACGCGAGACATAAACATCGATTTTAGATTTTAGATTTTAGATTTTTGATTTTAAAAATCTGATGAAGCACAGGGGAAACTGTCGACCAATCGAAGCCACGCCGTGCGAGGAATTGAGCTATACGTTGCTGTTGTTTCTTTGGATCGATTTTTTTTCGGGACGATCGATAACGCTTTAAGAGTTTCTGCGCCGCTTGCACTGCAAGCTCTTGTTCATCGTCCGATGACATACACTCGGCGATCACTTCCTGGATAATTGGTTGTGCGATTCCTTTCAGTCGTAGCTTCTGTTGGATCAGCTTCTTGCCAGCAGGTCTGCGGAGCTGAAGATCATGAACCAAGGATTGTGCAAATTTTCTATCGTCTACAAGACCCAATGATCGGAAGTGGTCGATGACTTCATCAATGATGTTGGGCGGAAATTCTTTCTCTCGCAGCTTTGTTCGGAGTTCCTTTTCACTGCGGAGACGATAGCTCAAAAACTTGAGCGCTTTCTCCTTGGCATGACTTAGCTCTTCCGACGATTGGATAGTTTTGATTGTTGCTTGATCGAGCGTATCTCCTTTTCGCAATCCGTATTTGACCAAAACATCTTCGTGGACACCGAAGGCAAACTCATCATCAAGATACACATTGACACGATGAGGATCCCGTTTTTGCCGTTCGAGTTTGGTGATGATCATCGAGTTGGAGGTATCTGTGTCCCATGCGAAGCTGCCAACCGCCACTCGCCATTGATCTTCACCCATATGTTTGTATAAAGCAATTGTGCATCAATCCGGCTTCCTGCGTAGGAGCCTTTTTCTGTGAGTGCTTTAGTCACAACAGCAACATTACGATAGACACGCACGACGAGAGTGTCATGTCTTAGTATGTAGTTTGAATCGACGGCTCCCTGGATTCCACCGATCTCTGTCGCTTTCGTTCCAAATCCTGTTCCACTTGCAAACCCGATTGTGTAATCGTCAGCGAGAAGCCGATTGAGCGTGGCGGTATCACCGTGGATGTAGGCATCGAGACATTCCTGCTCAAGTTTTTTGATGTGTGCAGCTACACCGCTTGGACTTTCTTGGGACTCGTGCTTTGTCTGGCAACCAAAGACAATGAGCAGTACAAGGATGCTTATGATGTGTAAGCATCGCGTCATAAGTTTTTACTGTTATGAAGATAATCGCTGTTCGGCAAGCTTCGTTCCTGTAATACGAGCTGTAATTTTTGCAAAAGCTATTTCTCGGGTTGTCGATGTATCGTCGCAAAATGGTGAAAATCCACAATCATCTGTCGTGCCTAACTGGTTAATCGGGATGTATTGAGCGGCTTCTAATACTCTATCCCTTACTTCTTCAGGACTTTCCACCCTTGGATTGATGACATCGATGACTCCAATAAAAACAGTTTGATGCGGTTTGAGGTATCGCTTAATTGTTTTCAGGATGTTGACGCGGTCTGGCTCGCTCGATAGCTGGAGATAGAAATTACCAACATGTAACTCGAAGAGCATAGGAAGAAACGCAGTGTAATCAACATCGGCGCTGTGCGTGGAATCCTGGTCGCCACCCGGGCAAACGTGCACACCTAATTTTCGTTGTTCTTCTTTTGAAAAGCGATTGAACACCTGATTATTTAAATCAATAAATTGTTTTAA
>JACQVI010000055.1 GCA_016209795.1 Ignavibacteriota bacterium | reverse complement strand
TGCAGCCATGGTTCTTGTACTTTTGCTCCTTCAGGCTGCAACAGCGGCGGTGCCAATGCTTCATCATCCAACGTGGCTTTAATTGCCCCACCAAGCTCTTCAATCTGATGACAGTTGATACAGTTGTAATACGATGTGAGACGACGACCCGCTTCAACCACCTGGAGGTTTTTGTCTAACGGTCTTTGGTATTCAGGCTCAGGGATTTCTTTCGTCATGCCGCGAAGCAATGTTCGGAGGACTACGATCTCACTATCAGCGAGTGCAAAGACAGGCATTTTGGATATGATGCGGTCAGTAGCATACACTCGTGCATTTCTTATCTTGTTAAAGATCCAATCATCCCACGTATGAGGAATTTTGGTATCTCCAAAGTCTAATTCATCAACACGTTTCCGACCAATGTTGGACAGCGATACACTGACCCTCCCCTCTTTTTCCATCCCTTTGATTTCATGGCATCCCGCACAGCCATATTCTCTTATCAATTTGTCACCCCGTTTGATATTCCCAAGATTATTCAGGGCGAGTTTTTTTTGCTCGAACAGACGAGTATCTTTGAGCGTCATGAGATAGGCGACGATATCACGAGCCTCTTGATCAGCAAGCCGTAGACTTGGCATCCTCGTCGTTGGACGGTAATGTCGAGGGTTCTTTATCCACTCGTATGTCCAATCAGGATCAAGCTTGCTGCCGGCACGACTTAATTCCGGTGCGATATCGTAATTGAAGCCGCGAGCTATCCTCATTCGTGTATCATTATCAATCACGTGACAACCTTTGCAGCCAATTGTCCCAACGAGAGTCTTACCTCGTTCAGAATTCCCTCCCACACTAACTCCCTTCTGTGGATTGTACGTTGCTTCCTTTCCTACGTTCCATAGATACGCAGTGATAGCCTCAGCTTGATAGTCACTGAAGCGGAAGTTCGGCATACGGGTATGAGGATTGTAATCTTTCGGATTGCGCACCCAGCGGAACAGCCATTCAGGTTTTGCCTTTGCAGGCAGTTGATTTAGCTCGGGACCAATCTTGGGCATGTCCGTGAATCCCTTAATCTCATGACATCCAAAGCAGCCGGATTCGGCGAGGATTTGTTTAGCTTGATTAAAACGCTCACCATACCTCAAGTACATTTCGTTAGCGTGGCAACTATTGCACGAAGCATAAACTTCCTTGCCTTTCAAGAGGGGCCATTCCCAATGATGATCGTCGGGACCGTGAGCAAATCCTGCTGTGAGTGCATGACCTTGGCCACGATGACAGGGTGTGCAGCCAAAGATTTCAGGGTTGTGAATCTTCAACAACTCAGGGACAGGATGCTTGGTGAACGGCTGCGGTGCATCCTCCATGATATCCTCTTTCCATCCAAGGTGACAGGTCTGGCAGCGATCGATGCGGGCTTTGGGAATGCCAAAGTTCGACCGATCAAAATTATTCATCATGACCTGACGAATGAGAATCGACGAGCCTTTTGTCCGCTCAATTTTTGATCTCGCTTCATCAATCGAGGCATAGAGATCTCTGATTTTGGAACTAATCTCCTTAACAGCCCCTCTGTAACCATCCAGAATCTTAATCAATGAATCCCGTTTACTGGTAAGCTGCTCTACACGAATGTTGAACGCAGCCATTTGGGATTCTAACTCTTGGACTTGCTTCCGTAAGCCAACATCTTCCTTACCTTCATGAATCGATTTCTTCCAGAAGTAGTATGCTTCATCGCCACGACTCTTGGCAAAAGTAAAATCACGATTTGCATCAAGCAATTCATCATCGAGCTTGTTGATGTCCTGCTTGATTGCTATGGCTTCAGGAGAACTTAGTTTCACATTGGCTTCATTGAGCTGCTTTTGCAAGTCAGCAAACGTTGTTGAATCAAATGATGTTTCAGCTTCCTTCAATTTGTCCGACCATTTCCGGAGGCTTAACAAAAAGTACTCTTGCTGCATATCTTTCCAAGGGCGACGTGTCGAAATTTCGTCGACCACTGCCCACATGGTTCCGAGAAATAACAAGCCAGAAAGGACAAGATACACCTTTCCGTAGTTGCGTGTCTCAATGGGCGTTTCTGCGCGTTTGCTAAACCAACCGAAGATACCGTTCATACAAAGAAAATCAGATTTGGAATGTTAAATGTTGAACCAGGGCGTGACCCAGATGTACTTGATGTTAAAGCCGATTCGGAGGATCATCTTTATTGGTAACGCCATCATGGTCAGAAACAGGAATGCCACGGTATTGTAGCGTATTGGACCAAGTCTCTTTAAGAAATCACTCTTATTTCTCTTTAGAAGCCAATATAACGGCATAAGTGCGTAGTAGCCTATGACAAACACCCCTCCAAGGATGAACGCCAAAGGATTGAGGCTATTATCGGCAAGCCGAGTATGAATATTGAAAAACCTTTCCGTGAAGTCGACGTTTGTAATTGCAACTACTCGATGAGTATCCCACTCTTCCCAAGGGAAGAAGAAATACCATCCTGGTCCCCGCCAGAACGTTCCCAACACAATCAACGACACCCAAAGAACAATAAAGCCAAAACAGAAAATGACAACTGAATACTTCCGCTCTTTAAATGTGTAGTAACCATTTCCTTTTTCATTGATATCGATATAAGGGATTGCCATAAGTCCGAGAATAATAAGAGTTGGCAGTACAACACCGGCAATCCATGGATCAAAGTAAACCAACATCTCTTGCAAGCCTAAAAAATACCATGGTGCTTTGGAGGGATTAGGAGTTAACGTTGGGTTTGCTGGCTCTTCAAGGGGTGCATCAATCAAAAATGACCAGAACACTAAAATGACCATGACAAAAAGCGAAGCAAGAAATTCGACACGCACAAGGCTGGGCCAGACCTGAATTTTTTCGCTCAAACGTGCTTCATCCAGATATCCCTGTCGGTCATTCTTTAGAGCTTTCCTCAGCGCATAGATTGTATAACCGATAACAAAAACTAAAAGCGCAGCAATGGGAATATTATCTGGTTTTGAAAGCTGAAGCCAAAAATGATGCATGGTTTATATCAAATCGATGTAGTTATTCTTTACTATTTGGAGCAGGTCCTGAAATTCCGCCGTCTTTTCTGATCCTCCAAAAATGAACAGACATAAAAACGGCAGCAATCAAGGGTAAGAAGATACAATGACCAACGTAGAAACGAAGAAGTGTCGGAGGTCCGACTTGTGTTCCGCCAAGCAGAACGAAGCGAACATCGTTGTCGATGCGCATGCCAAGCTCTAAACCAAACGGACCTTCATGACCAAGAAGGGGCGTAGCACGAGCCATGTTGGTACCAACTGTCACAGCCCATATTGCAAGTTGATCCCATGGGAGAAGGTAACCAGTGAAACTTAAGAGTAGTGTAAGAACCAAGAGAATAACACCGACAACCCAGTTGAACTGTCGAGGCGGTTTGTACGAGCCAGTTAAAAATACTCGAAACATGTGAAGCATCACGGTAATCACCATGGCGTGTGCAGCCCAGCGGTGCATGTTGCGCATAAGCGGACCGAACGCAACATCGTTCATCAAGTACTTCATGTCCTCGTACGCATACTCAGCCGCAGGGCGATAGTAAAACATCAAAATGACACCAGTGATTGTAAGAACGATGAATAGCAAGAAGGTTATACCCCCCATTCCCCATGTGAAGCCAATGTTCGTTGCATGGCGTGGAATACGCACAGGATGCAGATGCAAAAAAACGTTATCGACAATCTGGAGAGCACGATTGCGATTTGTATCTTGATAATTGTGACGGAAAATTGATTTCCATACTTCCGTCTGCTGTAGCTTTTCTCGTATTTTGATCATATCATTCCTGAAAGAAAGACTAACTATATTTTAAATAGCAATCGGGTTTAATCCAATCGCCGTTTTCAAATCGAAACTTGATATTTCGATCAACTAAAATTTGACCATCATCAGCGAGTGATATTTTCAAACGCTCAAGCGGGCGTGGCGCAGGTCCTTCAAAATTAATCCCGCTTGGCCGAAACCCACTACCGTGACACGGACATTTAAACTTATTCTCCTGAGCAAGCCATCGGGGGGTACATCCCAAGTGCGTGCAAATTGCTAACAGCGCATAAAAGCCTTCTTGCTCTCGAACAATCCAGACACGGTACTCGTCTTTGTACTTCTCACTAACCTCGCCCGCAAGATAGTCTTCAGGGTATCCTGCTTTGAATGCAGACGGTGGCTCATAGAGAATACGTGGAAACATCATCCGCAGGGTTGCAATTGTCGACGTAAAAATAAACACAAAAAAAGCTGCCCACCCTGCTACGGAAAAAAAGTTCCTCCTGCTGATTCTCCAAATTCCAAGATCATGTTCTGGGGGTTTATCCTGCTTGGGTTTCTTCACTGTTGAGGGTTTAGCAGGCCCAACTGGCATCACTTTCGCAGAAGCCGGAGTAGTTGAAGCTGATGGAGATGATGATGTTACCACAGAAGAGGTAGTGGTATTTGGCTGTGGATCGGATGAAACAGTTGTAGCTTGCTGCTTGGTCTCGTTAGGATTCTCCATTATTT
>JACQVI010000057.1 GCA_016209795.1 Ignavibacteriota bacterium | reverse complement strand
GATCCGGATTAGGATAATATTATCACATCGAGCTAGTTTAGCAGATACTTTAGAGTTAGTGTCTAGAATAAGGAAAAGTGGTGGTCTAGTAAGCCGTGTTGTCAAGCCTACTGAGGACTTTCAGACAGAAATAATTTGTTGGGTTCCATTCAACAAAATAGAAGAGATAGCGCAAATTGAAAAAGTTGCATTGATTACTTTACCCTCCGCTTTAACAACAAACACTGGTTGTGTTACATCTGATGGCGATGCACAGCTTTTCGCGGACGTCTCAAGGGACAGGTTTTACACCGATGGAACAGGGATCACTGTCGGGGTGATCTCGGACGGTGCAAGAGACTGGGATCATAATGACATCCTTACCTGCGGCGATTTACCTGCAGATGTATATATCCTTGAACGAAGGTAATCCAAACGCCAATGAAGGCACTGCTATGATGGAGATAGTCTATGACATGGCGCCAGGTGTAAACCTTACATTTGGTGGAATGTCGTCGACCGATGGTGCGCCTGATCTAAGGGACAGGATTGTACAGCTAGTAGGATCTGGCTGTAAGGTGATTGTAGATGATATCTCAATAAAGTTTGGTGTTCCTTTCTTCGTAGATAATATAATCGCTCAAGAAATAGCTTACAGAACAGCAACTTTCAATAATGATATAACCTATGTGGGGTATAGGGTGCTTGTACGTACGGGGTACTTATAAACTTGGTAAATCCAAAACAGTAACTTTTACTAACAATGGATTTTTCATCGTTGATACGACAGGTGTAATAGTGCTTGATAGCGCGGCTACATTCAAAATAGAGAGTACCGCCGGCAGTCCAACTATTTATCCCGGTGCAACATTTAAGTCTGGGAAAAGTGCTCAGATTATTTCCGACCGTGGAATCTCAGCTCAAGGCACATCTGCGAAGCCAATAACTTTTACTTCCACCAAAGCCACCCCAGCGCCCGGCGATTGGGCTGGGATCACTTTCAATTCTGGACCGAATACGTTGAAATACTGCACAATAAAGTATGCAACAAACGGGATTTCGGTGATCAACACTTCCACAAATACAATACAGAACTGCACGTTTCAAAACATCCAAAGCTCTGGTATCCTCGCAGGACCGACATCAACGAACCCCAACTCCGTGAAGGTTGTGGACTGCACATTCAATAACTGCGGAGGCGGTATCACTATCGCTAACGGAAGAATAGATATTAGTCAGACGAGCAGCAGCTTCGGAATCAACAACAACTCATGGGGTATCACGCTGTATACGGGAGGGAAGGTGTACATGAAGAAAACCTACGTAACAGGTAACACCAACTGGGGTGTTTTGGTGAACGGCGCAACAGCCTATGCGACACTCAGCTCCGATGGTGTTGCACCAGGATATAATCATATGGAAAATAATGGAGCGGGACAAGTTTCTATTGCCTCTGGCGGTGCATACATCGGCGATCGTCATTTACACTCAAGCTGTGCGCCTTGTGGTCAAGGTAGTAAAATGGATGAATCAACTAGACATTTTTCAGCGCTTACTGATACGATTCAATGTGAAGGAGTCACGTGTGATCCATTTTGGGTATATGATCTGATCCGAATGGTCCTGGATGGTGAAGTGATAGCTCAGGGATGTCAATGCGGAGTTCAGACGTGGTATCATAATCATGCAGGCTATAACTATATTAAAGGAAGTAATTTATGGGTCAACAACACCACATCTAGTACTATCTTGGCACAGTTGACCGGGTGGGGTGAAACTCCCTACGTATGCCCGCCCCCACTGACAAAATTTGTTGGTTCGGTCGATACTCGTAACTGTTTAGGTGGAGGAGGCAGCAGCATGGCAGGCAGTGCACCGAGTTTCAGTGAAGATCTTTCTGCTATGACCGCCTCTGTGACAGAAAACAGTACTTATGATTGTCTAGATGCTTTACGCCTCCTAGCTAATCTTGTCGGTCCTGGTGGTGTACTTTCTGATTCTATGACTGAACCGTGGGAAGTATTCTTAGCAAGAGTCGTTGCCATGACACCTTTGCCTAACCTTCGCTCACTGGCATTAGCATATCTTGTCCAAGCTAAAATGGATCAACAGGATTTTGACGGCACGATAACCCTTGCTAATTCCATTCTCCTTGGCTTTCCCGATGATGAGCTTTGGTTTCACTGCCAGGCTGAGCTTGTCTATGCCTATGCAAGTAAAGGCGACCTGTCCAGCGCTGAAGCTACCTACTCCAACATGCGCGATCGGGGCATGATGATCAATCCAGACGCAACGGAACACCTTGGAGAATTTCTTGAACTCTTACAAACTGCAGGCGCAGGCTCACCCATAAGTCTATCGCCCAAAGTAATAGAACCGAGACGTGATGTTAAAACCCAGTCACCAGTGTCATTCTCCCTTTTTCAGAATTATCCTAACCCATTTAATCCTATTACTCATTTTCGATTTTTGATTTCCGATTTGCAATTTGTGACATTGAAAGTATACAATGTGCTGGGACAGGAAGTTGCAACATTGCTAAGCGAAGTGAAAGAGCCGGGCGAGTATGCTGTGCAATGGGATGCGAGTAACCTGCCGAGCGGTGTATATACGTATCGGCTGACTGCCGGGACGTACACAGCGGTGAAAAAGATGATAATCGTGAAATAATGGAGTAGTTAATGGTAAGTGGTTAGTAGTGAGTATCGAGCCAATTTCCTCTCAACATCCACGAGATGAGGTTGGCATCTTTTTATTTCTATAAATCTCCAAGCTCGAACCTCTCGACGAGTCGACCTACGGTCTTGTAGAGAGTCATCGACAAATCCCGAACCCCCTCTTTGCCTTTCTTCAAACTTTTCGTTATATTTTTAGCGTTTTTACTTGGTTATCGATAACAACAGCACATGTCCATAGAATCTATTCGGGAAAGAGTGGAAAAAAATCGGTTTACGGTGATTCTTGTTCCTGAATCCGAGAGTGGAAAGACGCGGACATTCTCGATTGCGAAATGGGCGGCAGCAGGCGTTCTTTTACTTACGTTCCTTGCGATCATTGCTTTTTCATTTGGTGTCATTGTTTTTACACCGGCAGGCAGATTATTCCCAATCTCCAACCCTGCATTGGAAAAGCAGTACGGGAAGCAGATCATCGAGATTCAAGAACAGGTACAGAGTCTTTTGCAACAGATGACTGCCTTACGATGGTACAATCTTCAATTGCGAAAGGCGCTTGGTGAAGACATTTCGGCTCGCGATAGTATGTTTGCAGAAGCAAGCCAGGGCGATACGTCAATAGCGAATCTAGAGCCAATAAAACTGTGGGAAAACATGGATACCGATCGTATGCAACCTCCGATGGAGACGACTAAAAGAGAAACTGAAAGCGGTGTTCACCAACTACCATTTTTGAAACAAGAGGTAAAGCTGCCATTGACGATGCCCACTGATGGTTATCTGACGCGAGGGTTCGATGCGCAGCAGTTCCACCTTGGAATTGACCTTGCCGGCAAACCAAATAGCAGTATTGTTGCTGCTGCAGATGGTCGTGTGATATTTTCAGGTTGGACGTACGATGATGGATTCATGATGATGATTGCACATAGCCAAGGATACGTAACAGTGTACAAACATAATCAGGTACTCCTAAAAACTGTAGGAACGAATGTTAAACGAGGCGAACTCATTGCGCTTTTGGGGAATACGGGAAAAACAAGTTCCGGTCCCCATCTCCATTTTGAGGTATGGAACAATGGAATCGCATATAATCCGCAAGATTTCTTATTAACCACACTATAAAGGAGATGACGACATCGTGAAAAGTGAACCAACAGGCAGCGAGCTGAATCTTATCTCAGCAGGTACCGTGTTCGAGGGGAAGCTTCGAACGCCGGGAAGTGTCAGAATTGAAGGCAAGATCGTTGGTGAAGTAACAGCGACGCAGAGCGTTGCAGTAGGTAGCTCTGGAGATGTCGAAGGCAACGTTTCGGCAAAAAGTGTGACGGTCGGTGGTAAAGTAAAAGGGACTGTTTTTGCACAGGAACGCTTAGAATTAGAATCGAAGGCTGTCATACGGGGAGATATCCGTGCGGCAAAGCTCGTCATCAATGAAGGTGCTCTCTTTGACGGCAAATGTACTATGTCTGAAGCCAAGCCTATGCCGAATCTGGTTGAAGTGAAGCCAGAATCCCGCCGATCGGAAGATCGATAGATCGACATGGAGAACCCGAAGGATCAGAAGAACAATTCGGGTTTCTCAAGCTACCTCAAAGCCATTCGCACTGCCGGAACGCTCTTCGGTTCCGGTATTCAATTGGCAGCATCTGTTGTCATCATGTTTTTTATAGGGAAGTGGTTGGATGAACAATTCAATACTGCACCCTGGTTGATGGTTATTAGTATTGTGTTTGGTGTTGGTGCAGGAATGTATAATTTTATCAAAATAGTTAATAAGCTTGATGAAAAAAGAGCGAACGACAAGCAACGATGAAGATAGATTGGTCTTTCATAAAGCAGATTTTTGTAGCATTAGTGGGAATGGGTGTCATTGCAGCGTACCCTCTGTACAGGTTTGCTCCAAGTGAGGTAACGGAGGCAGCAATTATGGGTGCAGCTCTTACGACTGTGAATGTTCTCCTTGGCTATGCTGCAATTGAATATTCATTTGGGAAATCAATTACCACGTTTTTCAAATATGTCTTGGGGGGAATGGGGATTCGTCTTCTTCTCATGGCTTTGATTCTCGTTGTTCTCATTAAAACGTTTCAGTTTCATGCCGGAGCACTTGTGGGCTCAATGGGCATCTCGTATTTGATTTTTTTAACATTAGAAATTCTTTTCATTCAAAAGAAAGTTGACATCAAGGATGATGAATAAACCCAATGAGTGATATAACTGCGAGTCATACATTAGCTGATACACTTCGTACAGTTGCACAAATGGAAGGACATGGCGAGGAGAACGGAAATCTGTTTACGGAACTTCTTCATCACGTGTACGATTCTCACGAATTAGAACTTCCCTTTGTTGGTCATATTGAGCTTCCTCGCTTTGAACCGATTCATCTTGGTAATCTTACGCTTGATCTTTCAATTACAAAGCATGTCGTGTTCCTATGGCTTTCCGCTGTGATCGTCCTTCTCGTAACGACGGTTGCAGCGAGGATGAATCGAAAACAAACTGTGCCTACAGGATTAGGGAATCTTGTAGAGGTCTTTATTCTCTATATCCGTGATGAAGTCGTCATCCCCAATATGGGACCGGACGGTGTGAGGTACTTGCCCTATTTGCTGACGACCTTCTTTTTCATTCTCATCATGAATCTTGCAGGATTAGTGCCCTATGGATCGACAGCGACGGGCAACGTGAGTGTCACTGGTGGTCTTGCTTTAATTGCGTTTATTATGATTCAGTATGCTGCAATTCGTTCCCAGGGGCTGGGTCACTACCTTAAGCATCTTACAGGTGGTGTACACTGGTCGCTCTGGCTCATTATGATACCAATTGAAATTCTGGGACTCTTTACGAAACCGTTTGCACTCATGATCCGTCTTTTTGCAAACATGACTGGTGGACATATCGTCATTGTCGCTCTCATCGGTCTCATTTTTATTTTTAAATCGTACGTCATCACTCCAATCCCCATTGCGTTTGTTTTGGGGATTAATCTGTTGGAATTATTTGTGGCGTTCTTACAGGCATATATCTTCACTATGCTTACATCACTCTTTATGGGCTTGGGAATGCAGGCAGCTCATGAAGAAGGTGAAAGGCATGGGTATTAATCAACCAACTCATAAAGATCTTATAACATTATAAAAGGAGAAATTAGATGGAACCAACTGCTTTAGGATATCTTGCTGCAGGAATCGGTGCAGGAGTGACCGTCATCGGTGCTGGACTCGGAATAGGTAAACTTGCCGCGGCTGCAATGGAAGCAAGCGGCAGACAGCCAGAAGTTGCCGGACAAGTACGTACTTCAATGCTGATTGCAGCAGCACTCATCGAAGGTGCAACATTCTTTGCGCTTGCAATTTGCATCATTCTTGCTACCAAAACACCAGCTTCTCCATAGTTGGCACTTCTATTCACTATCGTAGTGATACAACCATATAGTTTCCTATATTATGAAGTGGTGTAAATCATGCTAGAAGTCAATCCGGGCTTGGTTATTTGGACCATTGTCACATTTATTTTACTTGTGATTGTCTTGAGGAAGATTGCGTGGAAACCTCTGCTTGAGGCGTTGAATCGTCGTGAAGAGCATGTGCGCAGTTCACTCGAACGCGCTGAGCATGCAAAGCAAGAGGCAGAGCGTATCTTGGAAGAGAATCGTAAGCAGCTTGCCCGCGCAGAAGCAGAATCTCAGCGCATCTTGAACGAAGGACGAACACTTGCTGAAAAGCTGAAGGCTGAAATCATGGACAAAGCCAATCAACAATCACGCAAGGTGATTGAGCAAGCCAAGCTCGAAATTGAAAGAGATAAAGATGCTGCCCTCTCGGAACTTCGAGGCGAGGTTGTCCATTTAGCAATTATGGCAGCAGAGAAAATTCTCGATGAGACACTCGATGAGAACAAGCATCGTAAGCTTATCGACGGCTATTTGAAGAGTCTTCCGAAAAACTAATTTTCCATGAGTGATATCAGAGCAGCGTACCGCTACGCACTGGCGATGATCGATGTTGCTGAGGGACGCAACGAACTGGATGAAGTAACGAAGGATATTCAGCTCCTGGACACCTTAGCAGGGGAATCACGTGAATTTTTCCTTTTCCTTAAAAGTCCTGTTGTGAAGACGGAAAAAAAGAAGCGTGTTCTCACAGACTTACTCAAGGGAAAAGTGAGTGATGCGACGTTCAAATTTGTTTTACTACTCGTTTCAAAGAACCGTGAGGGGCTGCTTGCTGACATTATCCAACAATTCTATCGTTTACGAGATGAACGGCTGGGAATTATCAACGTCACGGTACGGACGGCAATGCGATTCTCTGATAAGCAAGAGAAGCAACTCATAAGTCAGCTCGAGCGTGCTACGAAGAAAAAGATTCGTTTGCAAACTGTTGTAGACCCGTCAGGGAAGGGAGGGTTTGTTATCCAGTTTGAAGATACAGTATGGGATGCGAGTGTCAAACATCAACTCGAACTCTTCAAGAAACGCCTCGTGGAAGAAGCAGCTTAGGTGAAATTCCCAATTACAAAAAGCAAGTTCCAAATAAATG
>JACQVI010000054.1 GCA_016209795.1 Ignavibacteriota bacterium | reverse complement strand
CCCTTTACCAAAGGGGATTAGAGGGGATTCTGAACAACCATAGAGACAACAAAGATGACAAAGAAAAAAACTCAAACCGTTTATGATGAGACTACTGAATCCCCCTGTAGTCCCCCTTCAAGTGAAGGGGGACGTTGGGCTGATGCCCGCGGCATCCCCTTTACCAAAGGGGAATAGAGGGGATTCTCAACAGCGAGAGACATGATCACGAAAGAAAAACAGTAACCGTTTATGATGAGACTACCGAATCCCCCCGCAGTCCCCCTTCGGATGAAGGGGGACGTGCTGACATCCCCTTTACCAAAGGGGATTAGAGGGGATTCTCAACAGCGAGAGACATGATCACGAAAGAAAAACAGTAAACCTTTATGACGCAGCTATTTGATGAACATTTCAATCCCGATGTATCGGGACGGATTATTAAATTACACAAGTTAACCGCTTTCTTAAGGGGGTTAAAACCCCTGCAATTATTGGTTGGGATTGTTATCCACGTCCTAAAGGACATGGCTATAGCCCCGACCTTCAGGTTGGGGATACCAATATCCCAATAAAAACCCACAAGGGCTTCAGCCCTTTCCGACAAGGCGGTCAGCTTGAATTAAATTAAAACGACATTTATGGAAAGCGTAGAAATCGTTCGGATAAAGAATTGCATCGAGATCTGTGCAGGTAAATCATAAAATATTAGCATCGCCTTTTGTTCATCACCCGTACTGGGCGTTGGTGAACATGGGACGAGATCTCCGTGATCTGTGGGCTCATCGGGAGCTTCTGTTGACCCTCACGAAACGGGAAATTGTCACTCGTTATAAACAAACCTTCTTTGGGTTGGGATGGTCGTTATTCCAGCCAATTCTGCAGACAATTGTATACACAATTGCTTTTTCGCTAGTGCTCAAGACTCCCAGCGCCGAAGGTATTCCTTATGCAATTTTTGTGTTTGCAAATCTGACACTTTGGACGTATTTCGCGTCCACGACAATAAATTCAATGAACAGCCTGCGCGCGAATACTGCTCTGATTACGAAGGTTGCTTTCCCACGGGAAATTATCCCAATGAGTACAATCTTATCGGGTCTCTTCGATTTTGTCGTCTCACTTGCAGTCCTTGTGATTCTTAATTTCTTTTTCGGGTTCTATCCAAACGTGAAATTCATTTACATTCCTGCAATCTTGATAGTGGAAATACTATTCATTCTTGATCTTGCCCTCATCCTGAGCGTCCTCACCGTGGTCCGGAGGGATCTTACTTACGTTGTTACGTTCCTGATTACGCTGTATATGTTTTTAACTCCGGTGTTTTTTCCCATTCAGGCACTACCCCCAAAATTGCAGGAGTTTTATTTCATCAATCCAATGGGTGCGATCATCGATGCGTTCAAGAACGTCATCTTCTATAACTATGAGCCGCGGTGGTATTCGTTGCTCATCGCGTTCGCCATCCTTGTAGCGTTGTTCGTGCCAAGCTACAAGTTTTTTAAACGGGCAGAGAAATATTTCGCTGACGTGCTCTAATGGCAATACACTTCGAAAACGTCTCCAAAGCCTACGATCTGCATTCGGGTACCCGTACGCTGTTCTCGTCCCTCACAGCCATCACCGGCTCCGCAAAAGATGCGAGACTCTTCTATGCGCTCAAGGATGTGAGCTTTCATATCGGTCGTGGCGAGGCATTCGTCATTATCGGAAGAAACGGTGCTGGCATGAGCACGATTCTGAAAATTATCGCTGGGATCACCAAACCGACGTCGGGAGTGGTTGAAGTCAATGGTTTAGTTTCTTCTCTCATTGAGCTTGGCGCCGGATTTCATCCCGACCTGACGGGTCGAGAGAACATTTACTTGAGCGGCGCAATCTTGGGAATCTCCAAGAAATATATTGACACAAAATTTAAAGAGATTGTAGACTTTGCTGAGCTGTGGGATTTTATCGATGTACCTGTGAAGAAGTACTCTTCCGGTATGTATGCACGGCTTGGCTTTTCGGTTGCAGTGAGTGTCGATCCTGAAATCCTTATCATCGACGAGATTCTTTCTGTGGGTGACATCTTCTTCCAGCAGAAGTGTTTTACCAAGATGCGTGAGATTATTCATAAAGGAACAACATTTATTTTTGTTACCCACGATACCCCAGCATTACAAAACTTATGCGACAGAGCAATCCTTCTCGAGGGAGGAAGAGTTGAGTATCTCGGCAATACAACAGAAGCCGTAAATAAGTATTACCAAAAAATAGGATCAAGATTCGGGAGAGGTCAGCAACCGACGGTAGAGAAAAGCGTCGAAAACCGAGGATGTAGTGAAGGGTTAATGAATCGGGTGGAAATTATTGAACATTCGATCCTTGAGGATAATAACAATCGGCATGGACCCCGTGGACTGGAAATAGTCGCGGCGAGAGTAGTCGATGAATCTGGTGCAGATACCTTTGAAGTCCCAATGCTTGGAAAATTATTTTTTCATATCTTGTTACGTGCAAACCAAGATATCCCGGAACCATGTGCAGGTATGCATTTATATGATCGAATGGGTAACCTTGTCTTTGCCGCTGGGACTCCCCAGCGACATTATTTGCTGCCGAGCCTTGCGGCGGGCGAAGAGTTAGTTCTGAAGTTTGATCTCACATTAAGTGTCGGACCAGGGGAATATACGTTTAGCTTACTTGTGTCGGAGCCTTCTGCAGAAGGTGGTCCGAATATTGGTTACTTCCATGATCAATTTGATCTCTTGGGACCCGTCCGTGTCTTGGCAGATTTTTCAACCGTTCTTCCTTATTATGGGATTGCCCAACTCCCGATGAAGATTTCGCATGGTGCGGTTGTAAAGGGGGTAACCGTTTCAACAAATGGAAGATTCAGGCAATTTTCTTGAAAAAATGGAAAAGCCTTTGACACGGGTAAAAAAACCACCAGATAAGAAGCCGCAAGAAGTTCAGAACACAGCTTCATCGGTGCATTGCTGGTGTGGTAATGAGCGTCTGGAACGATTTTCGCCTGAGTACATGAGATGTCCGGTCTGCGAAACACTTGTGCTCGAACGTTGGCCCCCGCCTAAAACTTTCCGTGTCGTTGATGATCGAAGGGACTTTTACGGTCAAACCTATTATCAGTCTCATCTCACCGGTGATTATAACTATCCCAGTATCGAAGAGCGATCGAGAACAGACCTCCCAGAGCGCTGCCTTCACTGGTTAAAATATGCACTCAAGTATAAGCTGCCGCCTGGCAAGGCACTGGAGTTGGGTTGCGCTCATGGTGGTTTCGTTGCCATGTTGAAATGGGCCGGTTTCGATGCAGCGGGGCTGGAGATGAGTCCGTGGTTGGTGGAGTTCGCACGAAGTACATTTGGTATCCCGATGTTTCTCGGACCTGTCGAAGAACAGAAGATCGAGTCCCGATCGATCGATTTGATTGCACTGATGGACGTGCTCGAACATCTCCCGGATCCTACAAGAACTATGGGGTATTGCCTTTCGCTTCTGAAAGCCAATGGAATACTTCTTATCCAAACCCCACACTATCCCGAGGGGAAGAAGTATGACGCGATGGTGAAAGAGAATGACCCCTTCTTGATCCAACTGAAATCAACTGAACATCTCTACCTCTTTAGCAAAAGTTCCGTGAGAGAGTTCTTCCGACGCCTGGGAGCTAAATATATCGAATTTGAACCTGCGATCTTCTTTCAGTATGATATGTTCTTCGCTGTGGGTGCAAAACAGTTGCTAGAATCCCCCGACAACCGGGTTGTCGATGTCCTGAGCAAGAAACCCGATAGCCGTTTGATTCAGGCACTTTTGGATATCGATTCTCGATTTACCTCTCAGCGAGGTGATACCGACGCGCTGCGGACTGAGCGGGATCGGCTTCAATCGCTCTATGACGAACTGCTCGCCAACCGTGATGTCCATCGTGAAGCGTATGAGAAAATGGAAAAGGAACGCGACCATTATCAACAATTGTATGATGACACGCTGAAGGATCGTGATGCTCTTCGAGATGCGTATGAGAAAATGGAAAAAGAACGCGATAAGTACCAAGTGCTTTACAATGAGACGTTGGAGAATAGGAACTTCTATCAACAGGCTTACGACTCTGTGGTCAAAGAGAGAGATCATTTTCAAAAGTTGTACAATGATACGCTGGAAAACAGGGACTACTATCGTAAAGCCTACGAAGCTATGGAAGATGATCGTGATCGATGGCAGAATCTGTACAACGCGAAACATCAGGAACACGAGAAGATGAGAGAAGAATTGGGGAGAGAGATCCGACGTATTGGTGATGAATTGCAAAGTGAACATGCTTCCCGGATATTCCTGCTGGAACATCCGATGGGTTACATCGGGGAATTATTCCGCTTCATTATGAAGAAACGTCGCGGGGATTTGCGGGACAAGAACTAAGACAATGAATCCACCGACCATCTCGATTATCACTCCATCTTTCAATCAGGGACAGTATCTGGAAGAAACGATCCGGAGCGTAATTGAGCAGGAAGGAGATTTCTGCATTGATTACCTGATTATGGACGGAGGGTCAACCGATAATTCTGTCGAGATTATCAGAAAGTACGATGATCTTATTAACCGGAAAAAGCTGCCTCTGAACTGCCGCGGGATATCTCTTCGATGGATATCAGAGAAGGACGATGGACAGGCCGATGCGATCAATAAGGGAATTCAGCAAACCCGGGGCGAGATTTTGTCCTATATTAATTCTGACGACCTCTATTTTCCAGGCGCATTCGGCCAAGTTATCAAACAATTTCAATCCCATCCCGAATATGATTTCGTGTACGGAGACGGCGATGTGATTGATGAAAAGGGAATGCTTCTGTGGGAGTGGCTTTCAAGACCGTATGATCACGCAATCATAAAGTCATATCACTCCTTATGGAATGATTTTGCAAACTATATCATGCAACAGGCAACCTTCTGGCGGAGTAGTGTACACAATAAGATCGGTATGTTCGACAAATCTTTGCACTACTCCATGGATTTGGAATTTTGGGTTCGTGGCGGTGCAGCCGGGCTTTCATTAATACATATTCCTGTCAAGCTCGGAAAATTTAGGATGATAGCTGGCACGAAGTCGCTGTCAACTCCAACAGTATTCTGGATCGATAACATGGAGATTTTTCGTCGATACAATGGAGCTTCTTCCATGGCAAAGTACTTTACATATTTTTATTTTAACCACGCGATGAATAACGGATTCGATTTTAATCAGGTCAAAAATCCGGAAGCGAAGCTATTCGATCGATGGAGAAATTTATCATCTCGTGAGATTTGCATATTAAGAAAAAAGGCGTCAATCGGTATCTCACGGGCAATGATTCTCGCATCAATTCATCTTTCTGGGAGTGTCAGTCAAAAGCAGAAGGCCGATCATTTCTTTTTGGATGCTATTCGTCGTCACCCTATCCAACTGTTTCATCCGGTTGCTTGGGGATTAGTCCTTAGGAAGGTATTTGGAGATAAAGTAGGTCTCCAGTGGCAACGGATAAAGCAACGCTTGGTCAATTTTTATCGGAATCGACGATACTTATATCGATATCTTCAGAAGGAAAGACCACACTAAACATGCCGCTCATTAGTGTTATCATATGCACGTATCGGCGAGAAGCTTTGGCCTTACGCGCGATTCGAAGTGTGATGGAAAATTCATTTTCTGATTTTGAGATTATCGTCGTTGACCAGGACCCATCTAGAAATCTCCAATCATTAATCAGTGCAGAGTTCAAAGATTGTTCAAGCATTGCTTACTATTTTATTGATACCCCTGGATTGAGTCATGCCAGGAATCATGGAATGGAGAAGGCGAAGGGAAAGATTCTCGTTTTCTTGGACGATGATGCACAGGCTCTTCCCTTCTGTTTAGAAAGCTATGCTCAAGCCTTCGCCCTTCAGCCCCCTCCCTCGATGGTCGGGGGAAAACTCTTGGCAGAGTGGGAATCTGCCAAACCCCGTTGGTATCCTAAGTCAAGATGCTATCTCTTGGGACTCTACGACATCGGGGAATCCGTAGTAGAATTTCCAGAGTGCGATTTGCCGATAGGTGCTAATTTTGCTATCCTGAAATCAGAGCTTCTGGCAATCGGAGGATTCGATGTTAGTTTTGGTTTTAATGCGATGAAAACTAACGCATTGGGAGGAGAAGATAGCTTGGTTGGCATGAAGGTGAAGCAAAGAGGAGGGCAAATTCTTTATCATCCGCGAGCGGCGGCATCGCATCTTGTACGAAAGGAGAAACTTTTTCTTCGTAATTACCTTCGAAGACACTACCTTGAAGGCCGTACACAAATCGCTATCCAAAAAAGAGTCGCATTGAAAGACAAAGCGTTCTATTTCGGAGCCATGAGGTGGCATGCTGGGTCCATCATGAAGAAATCTGTTAGCCTCCTCCTAAATGTATTCAATCCTTCAACGGATCGTCTTGAGTGCCTTGGAGACTATATAGGTTCGATCTCGCTAAGTCTCGGCGTCATCTCTGAGTGCCTCATATCCTTCCGCAGTGCGAACAGGTAAGCGATCTATATTCAACTTTATGGAGAAGAGATGCGCATCGGCGTAAATTGTTTTTTGTTACAAGCTTCCATCGGCGGGCTCAAGCAATATTTCCAGACATTGTTCCGTGAACTTCTTGCTAGCGACTCTGAAAATGAGTATGTATTTTTCTACTTTGAGCACAACGTCACCGAACTAGAAGCTATGGGTAATGACCGCTGGAGGGAGAACGCTATTCGTCTGGATGACCAATTGGAAGTCCAAAAACATCTCGATAAAATCGATCTTTACTTTTGTCCGTTCGGGGCCCTCTGGCCGATTCCTCTTCCTCTACCAACCGTGGTGACTATCGTTGATGTTCAGGAGAAGTACTATCCAGAGTTTTTTTCCTCCATGGATCATTGGAATAGGGATTACTATTATTATGGCTCATCGCATCAGGCGGACGCAGTTATAACGATTTCTGAGTTTTCAAAACAATCTATTGTTCGTTTCCACCGGGTTTCTCCGAAAAAGATTCATGTCGTCTATCTGAGTGTCGATCCAAGATATATACAGGCTGCCGGGATTGAACGACCGTTGGGCCAGCAGCTGCCGGAGAAATTTGTCTTCTATCCTTCGAATCACTGGAAGCACAAAAATCATGAATGTTTGTTGAACGCCCTTCAAATCATCAAGCGAGAGAGGCAGATCGATATTCCAGTTATATTCACCGGCTTTGGACAGCAAAATGGCTATCCGCTTCAAGACAAAATTCAGGAGATGGGCATTTGTGCCACAACGCTGGAATTTGTCAGTGTCGAGCAAATGATCTATCTATACCGACGGGCGAAGTTGCTTTGTTTCCCTTCATTGTTTGAGGGATTTGGCATTCCACTCGTCGAGGCAATGTGCACGGGATGCCCAATAGTATGTGCGAATACCTCAAGCGTACCGGAGGTTGTCGGCGATGCAGCAGCATTATTTGATCCTCGAGACCCACGAGACTGTGCGGCGAAAATACTCGCAGTATGGACCGACTCGTCCTTACAAAAAGAACTTACAGCGAAAGGATATCAGCAAGCTCAAAAGTTCACATCGTCGAAGCTTGCCCAAGGTCACCTTGCCGTTTTTCGTGTTGCTCATAATGATTTTTCTTTTATTCGTTACTTGAAAAACAAGCTTCTGTTCAATCCCATGCATAATGCCAGATTGAAGCAGCGCATGCCACAGTCAAGCTCGTGAGATTCGCATGAAGATAGGAGTTGTTGCGATGCAGTACAGAGAAGGCACCATGGGTGGGACAGAGACCTACTTGCAGAATCTCTTTGCTGTGGGTGGGACTTTCGCTGCACCTGATGAAATGGTGCTGTTTGGTTCCATGCACAACGAAGACGACCTCAAGGCAATCAAGGGTCCGCTAACGATGCAGACAATATACCCCACGTTTGGTCAAAGCGCACGACGGGTATGCATTCGTGGAGTTCGGCTGTTGCAACGCAGGTTTTTCCATGGTCAGCTGGAAGATGTGGTAGATTTCGCAGATGTCGATCTGCTGCATTTTCCCTTTTGTGCCATCCTTCCGAAAATGAAGAAGAGGAATGGGAAAATTATAGTCACCATTCATGATCTTCAACACCTTGAGTATCCGGAGTTTTTTTCGAGAAGAGAGCTCGACTATCGAGAGCGAGAGTACGGCTTCGCCGTCCGGCATGCAGATCTCATTCTCACAGATTCTGTATATAGCTGCAACGCCATCCGGAGCTATTATGGTCTTGATGCGAACCGTGTGCAGGTTTATCAACCGGGTATTGATATAGAATATTTTTGTCGCAATGACAACATAATCCCGGAACGGCTGCTGAGAGAGAAAGGTATTGATAAGCCCTACTTGATGTATCCTGCTGCGACGTGGCCTCATAAAAATCATGGGCGATTGCTTAGGGCGATGGAGCAACTTGTCTCGGAGCGTTCGTTCGATGGGCTGCTGGTCCTCACGGGAATCTCCCGCGAAGCCGTTCAAAAAATTCGGCGCCTTACAGATCAACTCAAGATATCACACGCTGTTCTGGTGTTAGGATACGTTCATCGAACTGAGATGAAAACTATACTCTCGCACGCGCGTATTCTCATCTTTCCGTCCCTCTTTGAAGGATATGGCTTTCCATTGCTGGAAGCGATGGCTGCGGGAATCCCAATTGCCTGTTCAAGAGTGGCGAGTCTACCGGAGCTTGGTGGAGATGCAGTCGAATATCTCGATCCATCAAAGTCGGAATCTATTGCTGAAGCTGTGTGGCGGTTATGGAATGACGAACATCGGCAGAATGAGCTGCGGTTACTCGGCCGACGAAGAGTCTCGCGATGGAATTTACAGGAGTGTTCCCGTGCCCTTCGATCGGTGTACAACAATATGATGGATTCATGACTCTGATTGCCCTATGGATATCATAGTATTTTTCATGGTTTTGGGACTCTTGCTCGAGTCGTTCTATCGGGTGGGTCAATTGCTTTGCATGCGGTTGGGTATTGAAGTGACTCAACCGGCGGTTCACCCTACTCTGGGTGTTAGTTCTTTATATCCCACGGCAGACCCAAAACCAATTATTTTTATTGCTCCTCCAGAGTTATTGATTCAAATAGTAAGGCAAGCCGCCTGTCATCTTTTTGACTCGGCTCAAGAT
>JACQVI010000003.1 GCA_016209795.1 Ignavibacteriota bacterium | reverse complement strand
CCATCTAACAAAGTTTTGCTGCTACATAATCTTAGTCAGGATGATCTTCCGCTGATGCTGATCAATCGTAAGCACAAAACGATCGAGGAAATCGGCACGTCCTAAAATAAACAGAGGTTTCCGTGTATCCACAAAAAGAGTGCGAACCTTCAGCTCAATACTTTGCAAACGAATAGGCATGAGTCCCAAGCGTGCCATCACACCAGCTTGTTCAATTCCCATGACCCGAGTTTCGGGAAGCGTCTTCCACTCCAGACCTAACTGCTGTGCAAGCCGACGCGGCGCAAGGGAAAAATCTGCACCTGTATCAATCAAAAATCGATAGGTTGAATACCCTGCGAGAGTTCTCACTGAGAGAGGAATCTTCGGGTCGCTGACTAATCCAAAGGGAGTTTGTTTCTGGGGTAACGGGAACTCAGTAAACACAGACAATATTTACTGGCTCGACGTACTCAATAATCAGTTCCTCCCATTGCGCCCCTTCATTTTCGAGTCGGTCGATGAGTTCATCATAGGTCTCAGCATTGGCGATAACATCGCCATCGCGGCGAGCTATGTATCGACCACCATACTTTTGCTGGAGTGCAGTATAATCAATTTCAATCATGTTATATTATACAACGATTGGAGTTGAAAAGCAACATTCATCCTTCGGAGCGTCTTAAGTCTTTACCATCGCAGAAATTCGCAGTTTGCTCAAGACAGAGTTCGCCGCATTGCGATACCCACGAGATCCTTGTATGCGATGATGACGTGTTATCTGGATAACGTGCTCTTTGGCTAACTCGCCACTGAGGGCTTCGTGGAAAAGGTCTCGGAGTTGGGGGTCGAGGAGGTCGTAGTGGGCTTGAGCAAGAACAGTTTGGACTGTAAAGAGGTAACAGAGCAATAAAGTCGTTTTCATGATATGTTCCTTTCGATGTGAAGTAAACTTTCGGTAATGTTAAAGAGAAAGGTACGATTGGGTGTATATATCAAGAGTACTATAATAGCTAAGATGTTCGGACTTTAAGCCAACGAATTCTGTCAAACAACCCTTTGCTTTCAAGGGGGATATGAATTTTTAAATGGTTTGGTGCTGCGCTCTTCAATCTGTCAAAATAATCTTTTCCCGCAAGAAGTATCGCTTCATCGATATTGCGTAGTAGTGCACGAGATTGATTTCTCAGTTTAGTTTCTGAGATTACACCCTTACCATTTACAAAGGTGATATCATAGTTTGAAATTTTCTTGTCAGGTGCTATTAATCCATATTTTGCTGATAATATGAACCAACGATCTGAATAGAATTTCTCCGCATATCTTTTACTAAGAAGAAACAGAGAACTCGTGTAGGCATCTTTCGCAGGGATATACTTGGCTACCTTCTTCCGATTCCATACCTTTGATTTACTGCATCCAACGATTAGTAGTTTTCTAATTCGTTTTTGCTTTCCCATTGATCATTTCATTGTAAAGAACGTAAACATTATGGAAGCCACGACGTTTGTTTCGGTTGCAACCCCGAAAGACCACTACGTGAATGCCGAGCGTCTTACACATTTCACACTTACATTTCTCCCACGGCCTTTCTCTCAAAGTTTTTTCGTACTTGTCTTTATGATGGTTGCCGTCGAAATCCCTTAGCAAGAGTTGGTCGTAGTTGATTAGAGCATTTACAACCCGACGTACTGTTGTATTCTTATCTTCATACTGTTGTAACGAATCTAGGCATTTCTTTTCCATTTGTTTTAATTTATCGAGAGTGATACCATCCTTTTCCGCATTTGCAACAAGATTTTCATTATCAGAGTAGGGAACGCGTATCGCTGAGTACCATTGACCATCATGAGCTAAATAATTCTGCCCAGAGCGGAGCCATGCCTTCCGAAGAAACGAGGCGCTGTCCAAACTAGTGACACCAAGAGATACAAATTCTTTTAGCTTCTTTGGACGCACCACACCCAATAAATGAAGCTTTAGATTCTTCTGTTGCTTAAACGATAATTTATTCTTGACAACATTCACTTGTTTTAAAATGTCAATGATCTCTTCATCAGTTTTGGGTATTAATGTCCCAATGCCGATATACGCATATCCCATTTCGATAAGCCGATTCACAGAATCTGCATACGTTGACGGATTCAAACCTTGTGCAGCTCCGATAGGAACAAAACTTAGATTCTTTTCTCGATGATAGTTAATGAATCGATCTGCGTTGTAAATACTTAGCTTTCGGCGGGCTTCTTTTTCCTCCTGTGTCAGCTTTATTTTCTTTAGCTTGCTTTTGCCATTATCTTTGTAAACAAAATCAACAACCATATGATCAACAGAGACGCCATAATCGAATTTTAGTTGTTGGTACAATTTTGCAACTCTTGCTGTGCCGAAATGTTTAGGTGGTTTATCCTCGTTAACATACTCGAATGCACCACAGTCACCCATAACTTCGAGCGGTTTTGAAATTTTGTGCAGTTTTAGATAGCCCTTAATGGTTTTTCGTCCTCTTAAGTTCACCTCAAGACCATCTTTTTCCAAGGGGAGCTTTCCTCCTTGAAAAGTAGCTAAGCTTATGAGGATACCATCACACGGCGGGTCCTTGAAGACTTGGTGGGCATAGACATCGCTTTCGTATGCCTCTGCTCTATCCCGACTATACTCATCAGTCTCGAAATCAAACTTTGGATCGAGACGGTCTTCCCAATCTGGTAGGAAATATTTTATCGTGGATGACATCCAACTGTAAAGTGTATTATGTGCTCATCACCTTTTTTTCTCTGTCGCTGGGGGTTTCCATTCAGAGTTTTGTTTAAGGAAGTCTTCTTCTTCATGCCGTCCTCGTGACTGTGGCAATTCTATTTTGACAAGCATTGGGAATCTGATGCACTCTTCAGTTATTAAAGCCTCGCCAGTCGCAAGATCGGGTAAAATGTTTGCTTCTTCTTCACCAATAGATTCAACT
>JACQVI010000058.1 GCA_016209795.1 Ignavibacteriota bacterium | reverse complement strand
TTCAAGAAATTCTTTCATACTTCAAAAAGTTTATTAAATCAAATTCAGTGAAAAACATATCAGAGGTGATCCAGTGAAAGCTTTAATTGCAAGTGGTGGACGAGGTACACGACTCCGCCCACTCACACATACACAGAATAAACATCTTTTGCCCATCGCCAACAAGCCCATCTTGCACTATGCTATCGAGGCAGCTCTTGAAGCTGGGATCACTGAGATTGGTATTGTTCATAATGCTGATAGTAATGAAGTTCCGAATGCGATTGGTAATGGCAAAGACTGGGGTGTGGATATTACGTACATCTCTCAAGATGCACCGCTTGGCTTAGCGCATGTGGTGAAAATCTCAGAAAAATTTATTAACAACGACGATTTCATTTTTTATCTTGGCGACAACATGGTCGTTGGTGGTATAAAACGCTTCATCGATGAATTTGAGAAGAATGATTGTAATTGTTTTCTTACATTGGCAAAAGTAAAAGACCCTGAGCGCTTCGGTGTTCCAGAAATTAAGAACGGTAGAATCGTGCGTGTGGAAGAAAAGCCCACAAAGCCAAAAAGTCCCTATGCCGTTGCTGGTATCTATATTTATGATCAATGCATCTTCGAGGCAGTTAATAAAATTAATCTAAGTCAACGCGGTGAACTCGAGATCTCCGACGCACACCAGTATCTGATTGAGAAGGGATACAAAATAGGTTACAGTGAAATCACCGGCTGGTGGAAAGACACCGGCAAGCCATCTGACTTACTGGAAGCAAATCGATTGGTACTTGATAATATTCAGGAACATCTTGAAGGTGAAGTTGATAAATCGTCTACTGTTGCAGGAAAAGTTGTACTCGAACGAGGAACAAAAGTCGTCAACAGCGTCGTGAGAGGACCTGTGATGATAGGAAAGAACTGTAGTATTGAAAATAGTTACATCGGACCATTTACATCAATTGGAGATAACACGATTATCCGTGACTCGGAAGTTGAGTACAGCATTGTGCTGCAAGATTGCAAAATCCTGAACGTGAAAATTCGGATTGAAGGAAGCATCCTCGGCAACGATGTAGAAATTGTCGAAGCAACGGGTAAGCCCCACGTGCATCGGTTTATGATTGGGGATCAGAGCCGAATTGAAGTTGCATGGTGAGCTTAACTACTAACTAACATATTTTAGAAAGGAGCTACGTCATGAAGATAATCGTTATTATTCTGAGGATAGTATTTCTTTCAAGTATACTATCATGGACTTCGCTTGCACAAGAAAGCCCACTATCCGACTGGCAATTCATGCCCAGTCTTGCAGTCGTTGATTACTTCCCCAGTGCAAGAATTGAATTAAACGAAACATATAGGTCATCAACGGTGGATTACAGTGGATTTGGTTTTATGTTTCACCTTCGAAGTTTCAACAGACATTTTGATCCATTCGTTTTTACTCTTGGCGCTGGCGTTATCTGGTTTGAAGGTTCCCGTCCCTATAGAATAGTTATCCCCTTTGGAGTTCGTCAGGATAGTGTCGATTATCTGAGAACAAATGGGATCGGTGAAATCCTTAAAAGCCAGGAATTCACAAGCTTCCCAATTACCCTTGGCATAGAAACCGTCTTCCCCGAAACTGAATTCCATGACATTATGTTCTTTGTGGGCGGAAACATCGGCGCACATTTCATTGACGGAGATATAGACATAGGGCAGCAAGTGAAATTCGGCTACAGCTTTGGCGGAGGGTTTACTGTCAAAATGTTTGAGTTCGGTGTTCGATATAACTCATTTTCCGATATCAAAAATATTGGGGCACATGTGGGATTACGGTTTAATTCATTCATGCTTAAGTGAAAAATCTCACTTATGCCTCACACAACTCTGTTTGTTGACATCAAAGATCGCATTGCTTGGGTGACGATCAATCGTCCGGATAAACTCAACGCATTGAACGCACAGTGCAAAGCTGAGTTGAAAGAGGTATTCACTAACCTTCGAACGAATTCAGAAGTTGACGCAGTTATCATTACAGGCGCAGGTGAGAAGGCATTTATTGCAGGAACAGACATCAGTGAATTAACTTCTCTTAATGCTGAAAGTGGAAAACAATTTTCTGAAAATGGCCAGGCAGTATTTGACCTGATTCAACATCTTGGGAAACCAGTCATCGCAGCAGTCAATGGCTATGCACTTGGTGGTGGGTGCGAGCTTGCTTTAGCATGTCATATTCGCATTGCATCAGAGAATGCAAAGTTTGGTCAACCGGAAGTTAACCTTGGCATCATTCCCGGTTACGGCGGAACGCAACGACTCACTCGAGTTGTTGGTATTGGCAAAGCAATGGAATTGACACTCACGGGAAATACAATTGATGCTCAGGAAGCGCTGAGAATTGGTCTTGTGAATAAGGTTGTCCCGCTTGTGGAATTACTTCCAACCTCTGAAGCAATGGCGAAGACAATTCTTAGTAAAGGACAGCTTGCCATACGCATGACGATCAAAGCAATGAATGCAAGTATGGAATTACCATTGAGTGAAGGACTGAAATTAGAAGCTGCGCTTTTCGGTGAAGCCTGTAGTACCGAAGATGCAAAAGAAGGCGTACGAGCATTCCTTGAGAAACGAAAACCTCTGTTCAAAGGCAAATGAAGTTACTCAAAGAAGTTGATAAAACGATAATCATTCGCATTTCAGCAGCAGTTCTCTTAGCTATCATCGCATTGGGTCTGTTCTGGATGAATAACAACAAATCACGCTACATTCCAAAGGAAATAAGCCAAGATTTAATCATTGCAGCAAAACAGATAGATCATGAAGTTGACTCTGTGCTTGTTGAGTTTGACATCCATAAACACTGGGGCAGAAAACGACAGATCGCCGTCGCAAAAACGAACCTCTATCGAACAGAACGACGCATGTTGATCCCACCAGATGCTTTACCCATACAGATCAACCTTGCTCTCAATGCAATGGCAAAGCGCTACAACGGACGAGCAATTGCATCAGAGAATATGAAAGATAATTCTGTAACGATTCATATTGAAGTGGATGGATATATTGTTGAAACTGTTATAT
>JACQVI010000053.1 GCA_016209795.1 Ignavibacteriota bacterium | reverse complement strand
ATTATATATAGCTTCCTTTTAAGCATTCCCGTTGAAGATGAACCAAAAAATCAAAAAGACATTGGTGTTTCATCAGAAGCTTTTCAAAACTGTACGATATGTTGTTTTCGTTTGGGTTATTCTGGTGAGTATTGAAGCAAGTATAGTACCCTTGCCGTCTTCCGAACATAATGATGCAACCCTACATCAGACAGTCACAGAGAACGAATTCCGTGAAGTCACCATATACGTATCCCGTGAGCTACAATATCTCCCTTTGGTAATGAAATACTCTCAGATTTATGGTGTGGACTATAAGATCATCTTGGCGCTCATCAAACAAGAATCTCGGTTTGACTGCGATGCAGTGAGTCATCGAGGGGCAATGGGATTAATGCAGATTATGCCGGTAACACACACGGAGATCGTTGACGAAATCAACGTCCAAGATCCTTTCCTCCCTGAAGAAAATATCAAAGCGGGAATTTATTATTTCTCAAAACTTTCTCAATTGTTTCCTACAGCCAGCACACAAGATAGATTACGGTTAACCTTAGCATCCTATTATGCAGGATCATCACGCATTTATGATGCACAAGGAATAGCGGCGTTTATGGGCGAAAATCCAAATACCTGGGTCTCTATCCGTAGTGTCTTGCCGTTACTTTCAAAACGATATTACACGTTTCATGCTATGGTGTGGAAAGAAGGGAAACCTCGATCGGGCTGCTTCGGCGATTGGCAACGTACTGTGGCGTATGTTGACAATATTATACAGTTTTACAATGAATATCGAATGTACTTACCTGAGTTCCAGTCTAACTGAGATTCTTTACGTAAGTCGACGCTGCTGATTAATATAAAGTGCATCGGGAGACAATGCGATGATACTTGGTGTCTTTGACTTTTGTTTTGTAAGTCGATGTTAGAGCAGAAGATTTTGACCTGCTAAGAAAGTGTAGCACAAAGTTAAGGGAGGAGAATTCCACACGCAATGACGGTTGTCCAAAGTGCATTCTTATCGCCTTCGGCAGATTGGGTAACGTTATACGTCTTCACAATCTTACCGCTCATTTTATAAAGCTTTTCCCGTTCATCCCATCCGGTATCAGGCTCGAACTCGACTCCAAGTGTTGTTGCGAGCATTGTTGCTGCAAGGTCTTCGGCATACTCTCCCGCTTTTTCATCAGTCTCTCCATACGGATGATGTTCCGAGAGGTAGCCATATTGAGAATTATCGGCAGGTGTCGCTACACCTATAGACGCAGCGATCAGGCGATTCGGTTCGTTCGTAGCGTTCCGAGCCATCACAGCAAAAGTAATCTGCCCAGCTTGCAATGACTTTAAGCCATCTTCTGTGGGAATACGTTTGCATCCAGCCGGATAGATGCTGGAGACGGTCACAAGATTACACTTTTCGATCTTCGCATCTCGAAGAGCTAACTCGAAGGACTGTAGGTAATCTTTGTGGCGACCTACGCCTTTGGTGAAGAAGATTTTGGTTGGTACGTACACCGTAAGTTCTCCTTAGATAATGTTAGTGTAAGATGTTGATAGATGATTATTCAAAATACAAAATTCACATTATCGATTGTATTCTCGTCGTAATTGACGCTCCGCCTCACGTTTGGCAATAGCTTCTCGTTTATCGTATGATTTCTTTCCCCGTGCTACCGCCAGTTCAACTTTTGCTATATTGTGTTTGAAGTATACTCTCAAAGGTATAAGCGTTAATCCTTTCTCAGAAATTTTTCCAACGAGTCTTCGTATTTGATGCTTGTGCAGAAGTAATTTCCTGTCTCGCTTCGGGTCGTGATTATTGATATTCCCTTTCTCAAACGGACTAATGTGCATGCCGATGAGCCAGACTTCGCCATTTCGTATGACAGCATAGCCATCTTGTAAGTTTGCACCGCCTTGTCGCAGCGACTTTACCTCTGTTCCCTTCAGAGCTATTCCAGCTTCAAATCGATCGAGAAGAAAGTAATTGTGCAACGCCTTTCGATTGGTGACAACGACTTTCTCTTCCTCGGAACTTTCTCTGGTCATCTCGGTAGCATCGGATGCGCATAATGATAAGAATTTCTGAGGGAAAATGCAATATAAATTACTCTATCGGTTCAAGTACCTCAACGCCATAATCATTCATCTTTACTCTTCAGCCTTGCACTGTTTCTCCCATACCCTCTCATCGCTTTCATCTGGGTTATCTCCTCACCCCTTCTATCACTACATCACTCCATTCCTCCATTTTGTTCATTCTTTGACTTTTCCCCCCATATTTCCTATATTTTTTAAGTGAATTCTATTCAAACATTCAACGTACTTACTCGGAAGGGTGGAATATCCCTTTTTTCATTTTAAAAATCTATCATGCCAGAACGACAATTTGATATAGCAGTCATCGGTGGAGGACCGGGTGGCTATGTTGCTGCCATACGTGCATCTCAGCTCGGTTTCAAAGTCGCTGTCATCGAGCGGGATAGGCTTGGCGGAATTTGTCTTAATTGGGGTTGCATTCCAACAAAAGCTTTGCTCAAGAATGCCGAGATATATCAGCACTTCAAGCATGCTGACGAGTGGGGAATATCCTGCAAGGATTTGAAGTTCGACTTTTCCAAGATCGTCGAACGAAGTCGGAAGGTTGCTACGCTCAACTCGAAAGGTATTGAATATCTCTTCAAGAAAAATAAGATCGAACATATTTTGGGATTTGGCAAAGTGCTTGGCAATGGGAAAATTGAGGTGAGCAAGGATGGCAAGGGTATTGAGACCGTTTCAGCGAAGCATGTCATCATTGCGACGGGCGGTCGTCCCCGTACACTTCCGAATGTGAAGATCGACGGGAAGCAGGTGATTTCTTACATGGAAGCAATGGTGTTGCCAGAACTTCCTAAGTCAATGGTTATTATCGGTGCCGGCGCTATCGGGGTAGAATTTGCGTATTTCTACAATGCGTTCGGCAGTGAGGTTACCTTGATTGAGATGATGGCGAATATTCTGCCTGGTGAAGACAAAGAAATCTCTAAGTTGCTGGAAAGCAGTTTCAAGAAAAAGGACATCGAGATATTTACTGAAGCCAAAGTTGAAAGTGTAGCAACATCAAAAGAAGTCACAGTAGCGGTGACGATGAAAGAAGGAAAGAAACAGTTGAAAGCCGATGTGGCGTTAATGGCGATTGGGATTCAGGGCAACATCGAGAACATGGGACTTGAAGCTGTTGGTGTGAAGGTCGAGAAAGGGTGGATTCAAGTCGACGATTACGGACGGACGAACGTTCCTGGCATCTATGCCATCGGCGATGTTGCAGGACCACCATGGCTTGCTCATGTCGCATCGAGAGAAGGAATCGTTTGTGTTGAAGCGATTGCCGGCAAAAATCCTCAACCGATTGATTATGAGAATATCCCTGGTTGCACCTACTGTCAGCCGCAAGTGGCAAGCTTAGGAATGACTGAAGAGCGTGCAATTGCTGAGGGGCGTCAGATTAAAGTCGGACGATTTCCATTCAGTGCGAGCGGTAAAGCCCGTGCAATCGGTGAAACGGAAGGATTGGTTAAGTTGATGTTCGATGCAAAGTACGGTGAGCTGCTTGGCGCACATATCCTTGGCTCAGAAGCAACAGAAATGATTGCTGAGCTTGGTGTTGCAAAGTCGCTTGAGACGACCGGTTCTGGAATTTATGGAACGATTCACGCTCATCCAACACTCTCAGAAGCAATCATGGAAGCTGCGGAGAATGCGTATGGACATGCGATACATATATGAGTGAATTTAAAATTATAGGGTATCCGGTGAAGTTTCGAATTTTTCTCTGGATCTCTTCGGTACTTACCTCAGTAGAAATACTGTTCGGTCAGAACGAACCGAAACTGTCAGACTATTATCCTTTGAAAGTTGGAAGCAGTTACACTTATTACATGAAAAGTGCGGAAGTGACTATTAACATGACTGTAGAAAAATTTGAAAACGGTGTGTTTGTTAAGCGAGAAAAAGATTATTACATGGGAAACTTTGTTGGTGAGGGACCATCGACAGATTTAAAAATAGAAAAAGATAGAATACTTGAGATTTCAGAAAAGACTACCACTTTATTGAAGAGTCCACTGAAAAAAGGTACAAAATGGAAATGGCAAGATGATATAACAGCGGTAATTGAGGGTGTAGGTGTTAGACATGAAACGCCCGCAGGAATTTTCCGAGATTGTATTAAAGTTAAATTAGATTCACCCAAATGGAATCCATCTTACGGTGGCAGCGGTCCAACATACGTATACTTTGCTAGAGGTGTTGGGCTAATTGAATTCTTTGGTGTCAAGCTT
>JACQVI010000052.1 GCA_016209795.1 Ignavibacteriota bacterium | reverse complement strand
GTATCCCGAACGACGATATTGAACGCTGTATCGGTTCCAGTGTTCTGGAATCTGACTTTGTACGCAAGACGATCCGTATTCTGAATAAGATAGGGCGCCGGGGTGCTCAGGACTTGATACGGTGCACTATCTTCAGCGATCGATGCAGCCTTATCGTTTGGATCATAGCTGCCAACGACAATCTGCCACGTGGTTGCACTGTTATTCGATGGTGTAAGATCAGTCGGACATCCATCGATAGTAGCAGAACTCTTTAACTCGGTTCCCAGCGGGACGAGTTTGACCTGTACTTCGACAGTCAGATATCCGTATCCACCAGGTTGGATTCCCGTCATATTCCAAGTGACGGTGTTATTTGATGAATTGTAAACACCACCATCTGAACTTGTTTTGTAATTCACATTAGAGGGCAAAGTAAATACGACCGTTGCATCAGCCTTCTTCGTCCCAGTATTGTAATACCAGAGATAATACCATTTTTGGAATCCGGGCCGAGCAACAGTACCACCTAAGTAGATTGACAAGTCACAATAATTCTCATTACCCTTATTTACCACTTGGAACTTATAACGAGCAAAGTTATTCTCGTGGAAAGCATCCGGATTCGTTGGATCGTGTACATCTACTTTGACGTACGCTATCCATGGTCCAATCTGATCCTGGCTTAAGAAGTCCATCGGGAAGTTGTAAATCTGTTTTTGATCAGGTTGGATTGGACCGCCAGTGAAAGTCTTATAGACATATCCAGAGGCACCACTTTGACTGTGGGCACCGATATAGCCGATCCAATTGTCGATCTTCTTTTCCCCTTTATTGACAACTTCCACGTACAGATGCCAGGGCTGTTTTGTATAGACTACATCGGAGCATTGTTTTGACGAATCTGTAACGCAAAACGCCTGAACACCGATGTCGGATATTGGACCTTTGTTCACGACTTCGAATTGCCACACTGCACGGTTATTGTGCAGGTTAGTATCCGGATTATCTGGATCTTTAACTTTAACAGTAAGAATCAGATTCCACAAGCCTTTCATGTCACCTGTGAAGTATGGTAAATCTTCCCAGTTCATACTATAGGCTTGCCCTGGCAGGAGGGGAACATCCATATCGACTTGAGTTTTCACGGGACGGAATTCTCCCAATCTCCCAAGGTGAATATCAAAACTCCAAAGATTGATTGGTTTCTGACCTTTATTAACCACTGTGAAGAGCGCATGCCAGGGTTGATTTGTATAAACTACATGAGTACACTGTTTGAACGAATCGGTCACACATACAAATTCAACTCCAAGGTCAGTCACTCGTCCCGGATTTGGCGTATGGCCTGCATGAGTCAAGCGAATGCCCGTCGGATTGCCTCTCTCATCATTAAGCTCGACGACCTGCCCCGTGAGGTTCTGATACGTCTCGCCAGGTGCTGGTGGTTTGTGCGTTATTTTCGACTGCATTCTCAGCGGAGTTTTCCCGTAGAGTGTCCCTATTTCAGTTTTCACTGAAAAGAACACATCGAAGAAACTGTTAGCACTCCCTGTCGCCGTGAACGGCGGTATATCCAACACTCCAGGTGTGTTGTTCGCCTGTTCTTCGATCTCTCCTAATGAAGGACGGTTTGGATCGAGTTGTACCTTGAGCGGTCCTACCTTTGAACTTGTCCCTGTCAAGCTTAATGAGACGATCTCCGCCTGAACCTGTTCCAACCCGTCCCCATCTGTATCCGCCGCCTGACCATTCGGTGGTACCTGAACCTTGACAGTTGTAGGACCAGAAAGAAAGACTGTCTCGTTGTTTCCATCGGGATATGCGAGCGAGATCACTGCCAGTGAGACCGAGAACTCGTCGATCTCTGGCTCTGGATTTGGCATATGCCGTGCGTGAATCAATCGAATGCCTGTCGGATTGCCGTCGGCATCGTTAAGCTCAATCGACTGGGCTGTAAGATTCTGATACGTCTCGCCAGGTGCTGGTGGTTTGTGTGTTATTTTCGACTGCATTTTCACCGGAGTCTTACCATACAGTGCCCCTATACCGGTCTTCACTTCAAAGAACACATCGAAGAAGCTATTGGCACTCCCTGTCGCCGTAAACGGTGGAAGATCTAAGACTCCTGGGGTGTTGTTCACCTGTTCTTCAATCTCTCCCAGCGAGGGTCGGCGAGGGTCTAACTGCACCGTGATCGGTCCTACTTTTGAGCTCGTGCCGGTCAACTGCAATCGAACGATCTCTGTAGTCACTTGGTCCAGTCCATCCCCGTCAGTATCCGCCGCTTGACCCTGCTTCCCCACTTGAACTTCCACGGTTGTAGGTCCGGAGAGAAACACTGTCTCACTGTTGCCGTCGGGATATTCTAGAGCGATCACAGCCAGTGAGACTGTGAAATGATCTATTTCTGGTCCACAATTGCCCTTCTGCCCTTGTATCCGCCACTGTTGGCGCTGGAAGGGATCGACAATTTCCAAAACATTATCGTCACCAAGTGCCTCGTTACGTGTAATTCCCGTGGGACTGCCTAGTGGTACACACACAGCTTGAACCTCATCCCAGGGACAGGGCTGGAGTTGTTGATCTAACTGCCAAACTCTTGGCGTTCCAAGGAGACTTCCTGTAATCAGCCAGAAGTTTTGATGGAGATTATCCCAGTCAATTTCAGCGCCCGGTAACCCATCTGGAGTTCCCTTTTTGGCTAGAGAATACCATATCTTGCCATTACTTTCGGGATGCTGTTCTTTCGTAAGTTCGAGAATGTGGATGATTCCTGTACCAGGACCCTGGAACAGGTTGCTCGTTACGTATACGATGATTCCACCATGAGGTCCGATCTCACCACGAGTCGCGATCCCAAAGACCTCGTCGATATCCTGTGGTGGGTCGTCGGGAGCCTGGCTCGAAGGTGAACATGTTGCGGGACAGTCGGAATTTGAAAGGACCCAGTAATTCAGATTGTTACCCTCCTTATCGATCTCCACGATGTGGTCATCTATGTTAAAGAAGTCACCGTCATGGTTGGTGTAGAAGATGCGGTTATGATCTGTAAACGCTAAACCATCAGGTTTGACGCCAGCTCCCGGCTTTACCGGCTGGACAGGAATCTTACCGATGAGACTTTTCGAGAGAGGGTCTAACCGCAAGATAGTCCCTCCCTTATCAACCATCCAAAGCTCATTATGAGCCTTGTTGTAAGCGATTGCCACAGGGAAGCCAGCATTGTCAGGGGCAGGGTGTGGACCGCTGACCACGGGACACTCTTTGAAAGTCGGCGGGTTCTCCCTCCACATCTCAATGTCGTCAATAGCGTCTGGGGCTGGGACAAGGTTGCCAACAGAGTCGCGGGCGTCGTCGAAGATGTTGATGCGTCCGATTGTTTTTTCGCACCACACCCCGAAGAACGTCTTCGTCGGCTCGTTTGCCGGCGGAGAAGGCACATCAAACTTTCCCATGACCTGATTGGCTTTGTCATAGACAGTGATGTGCCAGCCTCCGGTGGGGAACCCGTCGAAGCGCGAAAGCCAAAAGCCTACGCCTGTATGGTTAGGCTCGGTGAAGATGAGGTCGAGGCTCGCCTGTTGATTAAACAGAAACAGATCCTCTCCGACCTTCTTGCTGTTCGAGCCGATAAAGCCCGGACCGATAACAAACAGGGCGCAGTCATCCGTCGACGGATTAGGATCGGGCGGATTCGGACCTGGTGTGATGTTGGTCTGAATGAGGATGTTCCCCTGCTCAAGCCCGTTGGGGAAATTTTTGTTGGGGTTCGGTCCCAGCGGGTCGGGGAAACAATTCTTCCCGAAGGAATCGATGACTGCCTCCTCAAAAGTCTCGATGCCTTTTATCTTCTTGCCATGGCTCACATTGAAGTGTACGAACTCCACTTGGTCGAAGAACGCGCGACATTGCCCCGTTGGCTTGTTCTCAACCTGAAACTTAGTAGAGCAGAAATTGTTGCTTTGATCTATATCAGGATTACCTGAATCCTTAACAGCAACTTTTATATCAATCTGCCACGGTCCTTTGTCAAACTCTGTGAAGAACGGATTATCAGTCCAGTTGACTGTAAACTTTGCACCAGGGGCAAGTGATGCATCACCCGGTACTTGCTGTTTAAGAACTGTTTGAACTCCCGTGAGCTGATTGGTCAAGAAAATATCAAAACTCCAATCGATAATTGCTTTCTGGCCTTTGTTCACAACACCAAATAAAACGTGCCAGGGTTGGTTGGTGTAGACCACAGTGCCGCAATTCTTGAATGTGTCAGCGACACAACAGAATTGAATCCCGATGTCGGTGACTGGCTCAACTGGCTTGTTCTCAACCCTAAACTTCGTGATGCACGTATCATTTTGTGGATTGGGATCCCGATTGTTTGGATCCTTACTCCTTACCACGATGTTCAACTGCCAGGTCCCCTTGTCAGTATCTGCAAATACTGATCCGGGCCAATTAATTTCAACTGGCTGCTGTGGGGGAAGTTGTTGTAGCGTATCAACCTGATCTTTGACGATCCTTTGTTCACCAGTCGTTTGGTTAGTGAGCAAAATTCCAAAACTCCAGACACTCGGGATGGATGGACCCTTGTTAACAACTGTAAACTTGATGTGCCAGGGCTGGTTGGTGTAAATGACGTCTCTGCAAGCTTTCGCAGCATCAGTATCAGCTGCACAGCACTGGGTAATTTGAAGGTCTGCTTGCGCTAGAACTTGTTCCGAAAAGAGAAACACCACTCCCAAAACAAGCACTACAAATAATGTTGTAGCTTTGTTAATCATATACCCTCCTCAATTGAAATGTTAGTAAACGTTATTAATAAGTTAGCGTTTGATTAATTTTCGTTGGCTGGATTTCCAACCCTCAAAGGAGTCCAGAGAGAAGAGATGAGAGATGAAGTGCAGAAACGCTCTCAGGTCTAGACTCGTGAACCCCTCACCCAAGAGGCATACGATGCCTTGCTCACATATCCGACCTAATGAAATATACCAATTATAAAGATTACTCTTGAAAAAGTCAAGAGAAAAAATGTAAAAAATACAATGAACCTTAAAAATCGAGTTTCATAGAATCGTGACCCTTATTTGTAAGAGTGTCATTACCTTCTGATCCCTGAAGCTGTTCGCTACAATTGGATAGAGAAAGTGCCATTTGCTAACGATCCAGCATGAAATTAACACGATGCCCCCGGAAGGATCAGTTAAGTGTTAAAAGTAAAGACCGAGGCTTCGGAAGACAAGCCTCGGTCTCTGAGTGCTTCCTGGATACTTACTTCAGCAGCATCATCGCCTTTGCATCGTTGAATGAGCCTGACTCGATGCGATAGATGTATACGCCACCAGCCAGCGCTCCGGCATCGAACTCAATCGAATGCCGTCCCGCATCCATCGCCTGATTATTCAACAACGTGGCGACTTCCTGTCCGAGGATATTGTAAATCTTCAACGTGACCGTTGAAACCTCGGGCAAGTCGAAGCGTATCGTCGTTGTCGGGTTGAACGGATTCGGGTAGTTCTGATATAGCGCATACTCCGTCGGCAATCCTTCCTTCGAGCCTGCGACGAATGACAGCTTGATCGATGAGGCTGAGCGTGGTATCGAGATGGAGCCTGTTCCGCTCATACTCGTCTCGCTTCCATCTATGCGAAGAGCTGCAATCGAGCCATCCTTTACGTTCCATTTCACTGTCACGGGGTATGCTGCACCGGAGATGAGAATTGGAACCTCTCGACCTTCACCACTGCCTATCAGCTCAGCCATGGTCTGCGTGGCGAAGCGTGCGTCGAAGAATCCGGCCGGGGCGGGCGGAGGCATTTCGAACGAAACCGACATCGACTTCGACTGAATACGCTGACCAAAGTACAGCGTCTGTTGATAACCGCTTACATCACTCAGCGTAAAGGAGCTTAATTCCTCAAGCTCGTCGATCGACGAACTGCTCTTACTCACCCTCGGCTCGCTTGACGTTGAGGATAATGTCAGCGTCCCGTTCTGATTGACTTTCACCCAGAATCCTTTCGCCATTGGGATCGTGCTTGCGGCAATATAGCCATTCTGATAGATGTAATAATTCGAAGTGACTATATCCGAAGGATCCTGTTGGATAGTGGATACATCAACAGGACCAGCAGGGCCACCCACCAGGTTCCATCCCGTTGAAACAGGAATCGTAACATTGTACATTGGCACACCAAAGATGTCATTGGGTTTTGGACCGGGGAACTTCAACCAGACACCCATACCGTTGTCGATGGCGGACACCGGTTGATACCCTAATACTTGATCGAACCTATATGCCTGCGAGATGGCATTCGGATAGAGCGTATCTACCCCTCTAACGTAGGTCTGATCAACTGGGTTCGTCAAGATATTCCACTTATCTTTGAGACT
>JACQVI010000051.1 GCA_016209795.1 Ignavibacteriota bacterium | reverse complement strand
CGCTGGACTCAAAATCCAGTCCGGCTTAACCCCGGGTGTGGGTTCAATTCCCACCTTCAGCACAATAAGACAATATAAAAGGAACAATGAAAAAGTAAAAAATATTTATCCGTCGAAGCACATTCACATTCTTACTCAGACTTCCCTTACCGTTCCTACATGCGATTTTTACTTTCTCTTGTTACAACGTACTTCATCATCATTTCGTCATTATATTCGCAGCAAACTCTCCTCAAAGAAGACTTTGATAGATACCACAATGGCTCTGATGGGAGTCCTCGCTGGCATCCAGCAGAAGGCATCTGGCAGATCATTGACGGCAAGTACTATCAGCAATCAACGACCTACGACTGCGCAAGTTTACTTGATTTCTACCTGAACGAATCCTTTGAATTGGAGACAACGTTCGAACATCTTGAGGGAGATGTTGGCGTCGGGTTTGTCTTCTCTTCATACCAATACAACTCCATTGAATTCGCTCAGATGGTCCGATTTGATGGCGGAACAACATTTCTCATGGGATATTTTCAGAATGGAGAATTTACGGGAACTGCTTCGACAAAAGCAGAACTCGTGCAACCAAAAACTCAGCACACGCTACGACTTCAAGTCGACCGTGACCGTGATCGTTATTCAATTTTTCTTGACGGCAAAATAATTCAACTAAACGTTCCATTAGTGTACCGTGCCGGCTATTGCGGTCTGCAAAGTTCAGCTGGAAAGGTTGTGTTTCACCACGTCAAACTCATCCGATTACCAATGAAATCAGAACCGATTGACTTGAATTGGATTAAGCAATTCATGGTAACGTCCGATCATCACTTTCTCGTTCCTAATGAGCGCGAAGGCGTCGTGCAACTTCTAAACGCAAAAGGTGAAGAGATGAGAACACTCGGCAAGTCCGTCTCAACAGGAGGACAACTTCACAATCCAAACGCAGTGGCATTGTTAGATGATTCAACTCTTGTCGTAACAGATCGTGGGAGTAACAGGATACACCTGTTCAGTATAGATGGACGATGGAAGACTTCGACAGGATGGAAAGGAACCGAGGCAGGTAGTTTCGATGAGCCAGTGGCTGTATCTGCCAATGAGCATCGACAAATCTTCGTCCTCGAGAAAAATGCCCATAGAATCCAAGCCTTTAACGATAGCTTGCATGTCATTGCTGAATTTGGTAGGGAAAAACTCATTGAGCCACTTGATCTTGCAGTTAAGGATTCCCTCGTTTACGTAGTCAACACGGGATTAAGTCAAATTGAATGTTTCGTGTGGGATGGGAAAAAAGCAACATGGAAGAATTTCATTAGTTATGGCGGTGGTCAAGGTCGAGGAATTGCAGTCCATAACGACACAATCTATCTCACCCTTGTCAACGAAGTGCGTGCATACAATACGAGCGGACGGCTTTTACACCGATTCTATGGGCGATCAATCGATTTTATCCTTCCATGGGGAATAGTCAGAAACAAGGATCGTATCTATATCGCTGATTTTATGGGTGGACGAATAGTTGTGACCACCCCTTCCCTTCTTGATCCAACACCACGGGTAACGTTCACTGACTCAACAATAGCGGCTGTCGAATGGTCGAGCAGTAATAACGATGCAACGGTTTTAATAGTTACTCAGGGCAAAGATACTTCAGCACATGTGACCAACCCTCTGCGAAGCAATCACCATCGGGTTGCGTTACACAATCTTAAGCCATCGACAGTATATCACACTCAGTACTCACCAACAGTTGGAACAATTCCCCCACGAAAAACGCTTTCACGAGAATATCCACTTATCACCCCCGCAGGACGAAAAACCAAACAGTATGTCCGCTTACCAATGGCGGCACTCATTTTTGCCAACGTCTATGATGACAACAGTGAAACGTTAACAGACGTCCCTCAGCCATCTCTTGCTGACTCTGAAATTGTCCGCATCAAAAATCAGCTTAATGATGCTGTGAAGTTTTACTGGATTCATTCTGGCATGAATCTCCATCTTGATTTGGATTTCATTATCATTCCTGAACGCTTGAAACGAAGCAATGTGTATGGCGAGGAATGGTGGTATCCGCCACGTGATAGTGTCCTTGAGAACTATCTTAGACTAAATGGGAAAAATATAGCTGACTATACAGGTATCCTTTTCCTTACCTGTACACAGATGTATGACACGTTGCTTAAGAAATACGTCCTTGCCGGGAAGGGAGGAGCGTTTACAAACGGCGTTGGAACTGGAAAGGGTTACGGAATTTCTTGGTGGGACGTCACTAAAGCTAACCACAACGCTGGCAATAACTGGCTGATGGTCCATGAATTTAACCACCAACTGGATGATATTTTCTTAGCAAGTGGTTATCCTGAGTATTGGTTCAACCACATCTCCCCGACAATTGGAACAGCGGCAGCGTTCGGTGAACACTTCGACGCCAATAGATACATCCTCCGAATGGTACCATGGGAAGAATGGTTCGATCTCAAGTATACTCAACTTCAGGTAACCCGTGATGCCGACGAGGATGGCATTCCAGATAACGAACCGAAACTCCCTCTCGATGAACTTCGACTTAATAGCGATTCAACAGAGACTGATACCGATGGCGATGGCATTTCAGATTTCAATGAATTAACGTTCTCTAACTGGTTAATTGAAGGATGGGGAGAGACATACGGTGGATCGGCAATCGTTCCAAACCTCAATAACGCCGACACAGATGATGATAAGCTAACTGATGACAAAGACCTATATCCATGCTATCCAACTCAGCCACAGATTAAGTACGGTACTCCAACAATGGATGGAACCATTGCTTCCGGTGAATGGCATAGATTAGGACACCTCAGCGATGCTCGGATCAAGGCAACAATCTACACTGCTTGGAACGATTCAACCCTCAATCTTGCGTTTGAGATGGATCGGAGTGTGCCGGTCAAGATTATGATCGATGCCGATGCAGACGGATGGTTTACAGGACGAGATAACTATCTCATCAACCTTGCTCCAGAACATGATTCCCTTGTCGAATCCCGCATACAGATTTTTAATGCAAGCGACCCGAATAAATGGCCCTTCATGGATCAAACATTAGCAGAGCGCATTCACACGACATCGGCGATGAAAAGCAAAGGTGAGAGATACTTGTTGGAAATTGCTATTCCCAGAAACGAATCCTTGGGACTTTCTCTCGTGCACAACGAACCTCTCGGTATTCTCATCGGATTCTTGTGCCCGTTTGATCAGGATGGGAGCAAACGATACGTCAATCTCTTCGAGCCCAATCGATTCTTCTATGTAAGCTTACAAAAATAAAAAGCCGGAAAAGAAATCTCTCCAGCCTTAATACGTCGATGAAACCTAGGGGTTGTTAATAATGCTGTGCGAACCAGAACTCATGCCCCCCCATTCAGTCTTCAGTGAAAAGAAGGGGCGCTTCTATCATAGATTCGCTTAGTCCCTCTCTTCTCAAGAGAGGGATTTAGGGTGAGTTTAGCTTGCTACCGAGTTTTTCAACAGCCTGCTAAATCTATCACTCGCATTTCGTGCACCGCAGGCTACCGTATCCTGGGATTGGCCTTTCTGTCATATAGAACGATTCGATGGTATTAACCCTGGTAGGATCACCACCCACATCATTGTTATAGCGAGCGAGAGACCAGCCTTCAGGGATCATTGCTCCTCCTGCATTAGGAATACCGAACGCTAATGCGAAGGGCTGATTGTCCGGAAAATCATCCGGGGTTGGTCGATAGTTGCCATACCGGACAACATCGAGCGTTCGAACGCTAAATCCCAAAAATTCAGCCGTAAATCCTAATAATTTTATTTTTTCAGATAGTTTTTGTAATCGAATCTCACCCGATGAGAGCAGCGTCCAAAAATGGAAGCCATCGGGCCTTGGAATGGTAAATGTGTTCCCCATAAAGGAAACCGTTTGAGTAATCACGGTATCGAATGCAATTGAAAAATTCACACGAAGTGTTGTGCCAGGACCCCGCAGCACGTGGTCATCAAACTTTACGCTATCGCTATTGGCGACAAGGAACCCACGTGGTGCAATGCTGCGCGCTCTACCAGTAAACACTCGATCAAGATCGACGATGAACAATGTGGTGCCTGTATCAGTCTTTACAATAAAATCATAGTTTGGATTCTTTCCAGGTGGAAACCACGTCACAGGATCTAGGAGATTGAAAGGATCATGGTAGTAATATTTCCTCTGTGTCCGCATCGTCAGGAGGTAATAATTTCGAGACAGAATCTGAGGGGGCAAGAAGTATGCATTGTAAAGATCACTCGTTGTATTGCTGCTCTGCGAGTTCCATGTCCGCCCGCCATTTCTCGTGAAGAGAATGAGTCCCCCAGTACCAAAGACCCAGCCGCGCAAGCTATCGTAGAATGTTACCGAGTGAAGATTTGCACTGGTACCGCTACTCAGTTGTGTCCATGTTTCTCCTTGATCTTCGGTTTTCAGGATTACACCTCCATCGCCAACTACCCATCCGGTGCGGTATCTGAACCGTAAATCATCGCGGGGGGAGAAAAAAGCTCCACGTAACGTTGTTGTCACACCGCTTGTTTGTGCAAGCCAGTTATTTCCGTCATTTGTCGTCTTTAAAATGGCACCTTGCTCACCGACCACAAAACCAGTATCTGAGAAACCTGCTCCAGCTCCAACAAAGGTGACAAAACGGAAATTCGTCGTCTGATAGATCTCAGGAACACTTACCCTCTGCCAAGTATTCACTGTCGGTTGCACTAAGATAGTCCCGGAATCACCAACAGCACATGCTTTAAGAGTAGTAATGATAAACACCGAGTGTAGGTTCTTCGTAATTGCCGTAGCTGGGACAGTCTGCGTTTGCCACTGCAGATTATTATAATTGCTCGTTCTGAAAATTTTCCCACCATCGCCTACCATTAAAGCAAATTTCTGCAAAGGAAAAAAGAACATATCTCGTATGTTAATCGGACCGGGTAATCTTGCTGTTTGATCAATAACGATGAGACTATCAGGTTTTGTGGCTCTATTGATACGAATGAACGTCCCATCGTACGACGCTATAAATCCCGTATCCGGATACGGTAAATCGACACTTACCAACTGCTTACCACTAAGCTCAGGAATTGAAACCGTTTTCCAAAGGCTGCCATCTTCCTCTGTGTAGCGAACCGTTCCATCAGCACCGACGGCATAGGCACGTGCCGTAAAAGTTTGTTCAAACAAGGCTATGTTGCGGTCAGAGGGGTTATAAAGCTCTATCCAGGAAAAGGCATAATGCTTGTCAGGTGATATGGCATATACTTCATTAATAATCAGGTCATCACCAATCCCAAAAACTGGTCGCTCTTTTGGCGGCGGAGTAATTAACTCGCATCCTGATAAGAATAACAGACAAGATAATACACAAAGACTTACTGTAATCAACAATGACTTCATTCTCTACTCCTAACGTGTTAACTCAAGGAAAGCTTACAATTGTATCTCGAATGAGAACGTATGTGTGCTGGGCAAGAACTTAAAATGGTTGTACCCATAATCTAACGTACCTTGCAACCCAATGGTATTCAATTTCACTCCAAAACCAGCAGAAAAATCTTGGTTTTCCTGGAAAATAGGATTATCAAAGGGTCGATCCTCGTCTATGTCCTTGAAATCAAATTTCAATCCACCTCGAAGGGCAAATATATTATTGTAAACGTACTCTATACCGACGTTGTATCGCTCGTCAGCATCGTTGAAACGTGAAAACTGTACCGTTGTTACAATCTGATTGATCTCCTGCTTCAAGACGTCCACAAGGACACCGAATCGAAGCGCTGTCGGAAGTGAATATTGCTCGTCGATATATTTTTGATCTTTCCCGATGTTCGTAAGAGAAACACCGAGGTGACTTTGCAATTGAGGAACGTCGTACAGCGTCCCAATGTCGAATGCAAATGTCGAGTTGCCAAGCTCGTCGTTAAACAAATACGATTTGATAAGCTTCGCGCTCACCCCCACTCTGAACTGATCCGTCACCTGTCGTGCAAAGGCAATATTAAAAGCAAAATCACTCGCCTGAAACGTGCGACCCGTTCCTTCAGGAAACGCGGGTGTTGTCTCAATCATATCACCCGTTGTCAGGGTAACAACCCCTGCGCCAAATGCACCAAGACCGGGAACGTTCTTCACAACTCCTGCAAAGGAATGTTGAATATCTGCAAACCACGCGGTATAGACTGCTCCGAAGCCATAATTGCCAATGGTCAGCATACCGGCGGGGTTGTACGTCATTGAGGAAACGCCTTCAGCAATTGCAACCTCTGCACCACCCATCGCAATAGATCGAGCACTGGTATTGATCTTTAAGAATTGCCCACCAACTGTACCAGATCGATTTCCTGCCTGGCTGGGCACCACGACCACAAGGAGGACCAGCACCATCATTGCACTCAGGAACAGCTTACATCTTTTTATTTTCTTCATTGCTTTCTCCATACAATCGTCATTAACGGATGAGCACAAACTTACCAATCTGCTTTCCGAACTCTGATTCTACTGTGTAAATATAAATACCGCTTGCTAACGCACGATTATCTTCACTCAGAAGGTGCCAGTCTTCCTCTCCCTTCTCTGGATTGTCGTGCTCAATGGTTTTCACGAGGTCCCCCACAAGCGTAAAAATCCTGATGGTACACTTTGTTGGTAGATGAATAAATTTGACCAAACGACGCTCTTCAGTCCAGATATTTGCGCGTCCTTCCCACCCGCCACTTTCAAACGTGTAATCATGATCGACACGATAGGGATTGGGTACAACCAGAACCTTATCTGATTCAGTTGACGGATCAAAGTAAAGATCAACCACTGTTCTGTTCTCAAAAATTGCAGATTCAACAGAGGGTGTGTACAAGGTATCCCCATCTAAAGTGATAGAGCCGTTCGGAAGAGAAAATGACGTTACTGCATACCAGTATCGCTTCCCCCGAAAAAGGTTAGTATCGACAAAGGACATGAGCGTTTCAAACGATCCGGAGTCCGGAGAAGTGTTGTACTCAAATTGGTCTGGCTCATCGTACTGCCGCAAGAGCGTAAAGGACTTCAGGCTTGGTTCATTGCTTGGATCTTCACTTCTGTACACGCGGTATCCTTCAAAAATCTTTCCTCCTCTCGTGTGTTGTTCTCCAGTCGGGGGATTCGTCCGTCTCCAATGTGTACTATCAAAGAACCACTCGACAACTTTATTAGAATCAGCCCAGGTCTCCCGAGGATTTTGACCCCCGAGGTTGGGACCCCAGCGTAATGTTACTTTCTTAAATCCCTGTTCGACTTGTAATCTTGGAGAGGGGGGTATCACAGGTTGAGCAAATCCAGATTCATACAAAGCCAAGGCTTTGCGCGCATTCTCTACTAAATTGTTCGGACCGTCAGCCACTCCTTCACCACCGACAAGAGCCACAGAAATTTGCAATGTGTCACCAGGTCGAAACTCTGCAAATGGTCCGAACGCCCAGGTGAAACGAGTATCGAGCGGGGCATCGGGCGACTGGCAAGGTCGGATGCAATCGACACCACCAAACGCTATACAGCTCATACAGTCATATAACTGTTCATCGTCAAATCTTCCACACGGATCCTGAAATTCATGCCACTGCCATACATAGCGAAGTGAAGTGAGTGGGATTGGGACCCCTCCTCGTTTGACCCCTAACATAGTTAGCCCTAATGGCGTTGTCCCGGCGAGATCGGCGCTGTGAATATATCCGGTTCGCAAGCTATCGATGTAACAGGCGAAATCGTGCGTATAATACTGTCCCACTGTAACAGGACCGACGTCCATATCGGCGAAAAATCCGATAAAAGCATCCCTGATGACATTCGTTCCCACATTGATAAAGAAATAGTCGAGTGGAATCACACCTTCTGCGAAGGTAGCGCTCCACGCATACGATTTCATAAAGACTTTCACACCCATAGGGAAGTGCTCAGGATTTGAGACCGAACGAAAATCATCTCTTGCAGCACAGTATAGATCGTTGTCGGACGTTGCACCGTAATCCTCATCGACATTCGGTTCGCCATGATCAGGTATTCTGTTATTTTCGGTGTACCTATCGGGATTGTTCTTTCGTGGAAAGACTCCACTCACAGGGTGACAGGAATCCCTCTTCGCTGTGGTGGCTCCTTCAAAGTTATCATACGCAGGATCAGGGTTTCTGAGAGAGTCGTATGGTCCTTTGCAGCCGACTTCTAACCAATCCGGTATCCCATCGGCGCCAACGTCGTCAATGAGAAATCCACGACTGTCGTATACCAACTGACCCGTGACCCGGTCTCGACTCCAGTCTCCATCATTATCTAAACCGTCAAGCTCATCCTCATCTATTTTTCCATCCCCATCATCATCAACACCTTTTCGATTCACCGGTTTCTTTAGCCTCTTCCATATTCTCTCTTCCGGGAAGACACCGCCTGCGGGACTCACCAAACGACCCTGGTTGTCATAGATGGCTGGAAGAACCAGAACGTCGCCAACGGTATCAACAGGACTTCTCGCTTTAGAGAGAAATCTCGGATCCAACACTGATCGGGTAAAATTGCGATCCCATATCGTGTCGGATTTTGACGTGTTCCAGATACGATCTCTCAAGGTATCCCATCGTTCTGGCAAGAAATACTTTTCCGCATTATTACCGTTATATCCCTCCGTTACACGCTTTACACCATTGACGATGCCTCCAACCCTCGGACCGGCACCATAAAGATGTTCGATACAACTCCCGCTGGGATATTCCAATCCAAGCCCAGTGATCCCGCAATTTTCGATTGGCACATTGCTGTCCCATGCCTCAATTCCCATACACATGTAATTGCTCATCCAAACTTTCATACTATAACCTTGTTTGGCGCGTTTCCCCCAAGAGACCTCAGACTGGCTTACTTTCCTATCATGTGCTTTTGGACCTTGGGATTTTATATCCGCTTGTAACGTGCCAATAATAAGAAGAGTCACGCCAAGCGTTATACACAAACATCTTTTCATTGCGTTAGATCCTTCCACTGTTCATTTCACTCCCAGTTAAGCCTTACACCAAAGAATATTTGACGTGGCGCCTCGAAATTGGTTGGATCGAGGAGCCTGTATTCTGCCTGATACCATGGGTATAGTTTATTTAAAGACGGATCATAATCGCCAAATTCAGTCGGACGACCTGTGAAGTTATAGACATTGGCAACATTTTTACGATTGAGCAGATTCGTTATGTCAAGAGTTGCAAGAACGTTGAGCTTCTCGAACACTTCGAAGCCTTTGTAGAGGGTCAAATTGACTGTCGAAGTATACGGTTTTGTCTCGCTGTTCTTTAAATATTGAGTCAGGAGTGTCGATCTGCCTCCGCTGTATCCACTGAACGGAAATCCACTGCCAAAATTCCACGTCAGAGATATACCGTAATTGTTGGTGAAGGGGAGTCCGAAAAACTTCCCTTCTTCCTTAGGACCGACACGATAGGTTACAAAGAGGTTTGCAGTGTGGGATTGATCGTAATCCAAACGCACTTCACGAGGCAATCGGAATTGCGGTTCGAAGATTGCCGCTAACGAATTTGACGATCGACCTTTCGCGATCTGATACGAATAGCTGAGGTTGGCTGAAAAATTACCCGTGAACGCCTGGTTGAGCGTAACTTCAAACCCACGCACACTCGCATAATCGAGGTTTTGAAACACACTGACATTATTTCCACGACCTACAGTTACCAGTGTCGTGTAATCGAAGATATCTTTATAAAACGCACGCAAAGCGAATGCCATGTCATCAGTGAATTGGTCTTCGAATGCAGCTTCATACGAAACAGAGCGCTGCGGTTTCAGGTTCGGATTGCCTATCCAATTATTAGATGCGACAACAAAGGGATCGCGATAGTACTGATCTCGATCTGGAAATTGGAGGAAATGTCCGTAGTTAAAATAGAACACAATACGATCCGTAACAGGATACCCAATGGCAAGCCGGGGACTAAAGTAGCCGTGTGTAAAATACCACCAGAAAGTACTATTATTGCTCACTCTGACGTATTCCTTCGTCACCGAGTCTCGTTCTGCCCATCCACTCTCCAGACAGTTCCCCTTTTCGTCACGCTTTTGACACTCTGGATCTAAACCGGTTTGGCTTCTCCATGCTTCGACCCAGTCCTCATCAAACACCTGTTTTCCGATATCTAAATAATCATAGCGAAGTCCAACATGTAAATTCAACCCGGAGAATTCTATATTATCCTGAACAAACAGGGCACCTCGATTGGAATAATTATTCAACGCCCAGCGAAGGACGCCATAGCCCGGGTATTCACCACGATCCTGCCGCCAGGTAAACGGGGGTGGGACAACGGTTCCACTCGTGTCGGGAAGTGGCACTGTCGGTTGAGAAATTTCAGTCGACCGAATATCTTCGTAGTTAAATTCAAACCCCGTCTTAAAGAAATGGAGCGGATGAACCTGGCTATTAAAGTCAACCCGTGCCTGATACTGACTTGTCCGTGAGCTGTACCATCGCTGTGTTGATCCGAGGTCTGAAAAGCCATCATCATTGACATCCTGCTGCTGAAAGATCGGGCTATAATCCATCGGTTTCAGCCCTGCAACATCATTCCCATCCCGGACCGCTAACTTACTCATGTGCACTTTGATAAAAGATTTTGCCCCGAAAAAGTGTGTCCACGAGGCAATATTCTGAATGGACAGAGTTGCTCCCAATGAGGATGAATCGGCACGGTATTTCCATGCTCTCTGGTAACCATGTGTCGAAGAGAGGCTTGCCCGATAGCCGTACGAAAATTGATCTTCACTGCTCAGGTCATATTTCAGTTTCGTGTTAAACGTAAATGAATTTCTTTGATTCTCTCTGTATCTGAATCCAAGACCGTTTAGGATTCCACCTAACAATCCGTTAAGCTCGACACGCCGCTCGATAGGGTTATAGAATTCATTTTTCACATATTGATACGGACCATCGCTCCGACTTATATCCGTGCTGAAAAAGAACGTTAACGAGCCGGGGAATTTTACCCCAAGGCTTGGCAAGAGATATTTTGAGAGAGGTTCGGGTCCACCAAGGGTAAACGAGCTGAACGTTTCATTTTGATTATCGCTCGGTATCTTGTCAGTACGGTATTGCATTGAACTGCTGTATTTATCACTGCCGGATTTAGTGACGATGTTGATAATCCCGGATTGCGCATCACCATAATCCGCATCGAAGCCGCTGGTCTGTACACTGACGGACTGAATAGCACTTGCGGACACTGAAAGCCCACTAACGCCTCCACCGATAACACCTGATTGAACTCCGGCATACAGATCTGCAAGCTGTTTATTTGCTACATCGGTTGCAACGAGATCGCCAGCATTACCAACAATGTTATTCGTCGCCATTCCATCGACAAGGTATTTCACCTCATTGGCACGTCCACCGCGCAAAAAGAGATTATTCCCCTGCTTGACAACTCCCGCCTGAAGCTTTAAGACGTCTTCAACACTCTTGACATTGGGAATGCTCTCAATTTTCTCCGCACTCACCGTTTGTGTGCTGGAAGTTGTCAGTGGATTGACGAGTTGGTGTTCTGCCGTGACCGTAACGCCCGTTACTTCAACTGCTTCCGACACCAACGTAAAGTTGAGTGATGTCGTCTCATCGGCACCAACTTTGACATTGGTAATTTCCTGCGACCGATAGCCAACCTGACTTGCCCGTACAGTATACGTTCCAATGGGAACACCAATAATCGCAAACTTCCCATCAAAATCGGTCACACTGCCAAGGCGCGTGTTGACAACAAGAACGTTCACCGACACAATCGGTTCCTTTGTTTGTGCATCGACAACCTTTCCAATGATTTTTCCAGTGTTGCCCGCAAACAGCGTGAGACTATAAACCATTACTACGCCTACGACTGCGAAAAGTTGTTTCAACGACTTCATGATTTTATCCTTTCTTGTTATTCGCCAAGATCTTGTAACGCTTTTTGAATAGCAGCCTGAACTTCTGATTGTTTTCCATAATAGAGTGGCATTCCAAAATAAACACACTTAAAAGTTGGACCAAGGTATCTTGTTCCTATGCCTTTGTACCTGGTCGCAGGATCTTCAAAACGAGGGTTATCAGTCTTTGAATCGAAGCGATAGATAATCTCTGCAAATCCCGCCTGTCTGCCAATAAAGACTTGAGAAAGTGTTCCCATCCATTGTGGGTCTAATTTATTAGGATCGAGGGTAATATCTTGATAACCGAGTGCAGCGTCACCACTTGCAGCGACAAAATCACCAGCAGAAGGCTGAGGATTCGGACTTTCGATTAGCAAACACGGATCCGGCGATTGCAAACATCCCAGGTGCGGCAAATCCTTGAAAAATTGTTCGGCACTCGGTACGATAATTGCATTGGCAAGAGCCCATCCACTAATCATAAGCTTTCCTCCAATATAGCAATAATCTCTAAGAATTTTTTGGTCTGCTCCAGTTAATGTCGGACTCTTACGACCCACCGATGAAATGCTATGAACGGCGTCTGAAATATAAAAGACAAGATTATAGTTCCCAATTACACCTAAACCAGGGAAGTTCGGTGTTGCCTGCGGATCCTCTCTGACCCTCCATATATCATATTTACCATTTTTCCCTAATGCATCAAGAATTTGCTGGTAATAATCTTCAACCATTTGATTCGAGGGATACCACGGAGTCGGGCTCGTTTCCCCAAAAGAATACTGAATCAATAGCGCTCGCGGAATAAACGTAGTATCTGTACGTGCGAAGGGTGGATAGATCGTATAGAAAGTCCGATATGCAAAAACCGTGTCATAGCCCTGCTCAGGAAACTCAGGATTGGTTGGTTTGAGGAAAAACCCGGTCGTGTCAATCGATCCAAATTCATTTAACGTCCTGACATGGAAGGTATGCACATTCCCATATTTATTACTTGGGTGAAAATGTGCAGCAGTTACCTCTGCCACTTCACTCGGACTGAACGGTGTCCATGGAATGTTATCCTGAGGCCATAAGTCTTTATCGACTACCCATTGATACTCTTTAGTGCGGCTATTCGGGTCAAAGCCTTTGAACGTAAACCTGACTCCATGGAAGGTCTCAGTTTGATGATCAATAACAAGAACTGTCTCATTAATGACAGTTTCGAACTGTGGTAAAGCTCTATTCTGAAACGTAAGAATTTGTGTCGTTGGGGGACTCACACGAGGAGTCGCAAACGAGACCTCTGCAGGTATAGGATCGACTTCTCCCAAATTATCAATAGCTGCAATTTGAAACGTATGTGGGGTGATTGGATCATTAGAATCGAAGATAAATGTTCCACTGTTAGGACTCTCATGGACAGGAAACCTGCGCGGAAGTCGTAGCTGGAGCGCCGGGATATAGACGGAATCAGAATTTGAGGCAAAGACACCTACACCGGCAACGCTGATCGTGTCGCCTCGTCTCAGAGCGTCAGAAAGATCTTTTGGCATCCCCTCGGGCGGAAGCGTAGCAAAATACTTGCGCACCGCAGGTGCAACTTTTTCATCTCCTAACATTATCAAAGCAACCTGAGGGTTTGGTGGCGGAAGAACTACGTTTAAGATGTAGGTCCAGGGTTTTATTAATGTCTCTCCTGCAATGGTAAACGTCCATCGATAGCGAAAAGCAACAACAAACCCATCGGGGTCGTCACCAACCCACCAGAGTTGTAAGCGAGGATTTTGCGTTACAATGAAGGTATCCGGAGGAGGAACATTTGCCAGTCGGGTTTCAGGCAGTTGATTCTGTAAAAAATCGCCCCCTATTTCACAATGCCATGCGATCAAAATGATAACAGTTAGAAAAAATACAAATAAAACAGTGCGGGATAGTAGAGAGG
>JACQVI010000047.1 GCA_016209795.1 Ignavibacteriota bacterium | reverse complement strand
GCTCAGCTGGGAGAGCGCCTCGTTCGCAACGAGGAGGTCGAGGGTTCGAATCCCTTCAGCTCCACAATGCTGGTTAATTGGTTAATTAAGAAATTAACCATTTAACCAATTAACGCCATGAGTTTGTTCTATGAGTTCTTCATTTATACCCTCACACCGATGGTTATTCATTGCTGCAGTGTGTATATTATTGGTGGTTACTGCACTTGCATTGCAAAAGAAAATATCGGTCAAAAAATCTGCAATATCCCAACATGACAGTCTCAAAAATACAGTATCATCAATCATCCGTCAAAAAATGAACGAAGGGAAAAAACCAAATCGCCTCATCCACGAGAAAAGTCCTTACCTCCTACAACACGCCTTCAATCCCGTTGATTGGTATCCGTGGGGTCCGGAGGCGTTTCAAAAAGCACGAATGGAAGATAAACCAATCTTTCTTTCGGTGGGATATTCAACGTGCTACTGGTGCCACGTGATGGAGAGGGAAGTATTTGAAGATCCCGAAATCGCAAAGCTCATGAATGAAAAGCTCGTCTCCATCAAAGTCGACCGAGAAGAGCGACCCGATGTCGACCGGGTGTACATGACAGCAGTTCAGGCAATGACAGGCAGCGGCGGCTGGCCCATGTCGGTGTTCCTCACGCCAGATCTCAAACCATTTTATGGTGCTACCTATATCCCGCCACGTGCCCAGTACGGTCGACCCGGATTCGTTGATGTTGTCAATCGTATTAGTGAAATCTGGAAGACAGATCGTAGCAAAGTGTTTGAGTCAAGCCAGCAGATTACCGAATATCTCAAGCAGGCTGGAGGCACAGGAGCCAGTGCTACTGTCACCGATTCTGTCTTACATCTGGCATACAATCGATATGCTCAGGGTTACGATGCAGTGCATGGTGGTTTTGGTGGCGCTCCAAAATTTCCCAGACCAGTCAGCTTGAATTTCCTTCTTCGCTATTACTCCCGTACTGGTCGGGAACAAGCCTTGCAGATGTCGCTGCACACACTTCGTGAAATGGCAAACGGCGGAATGTACGATCACATCGGCGGAGGATTTCATCGATACTCGGTCGATGGAGAGTGGCGGGTTCCCCACTTCGAGAAGATGCTGTATGATCAGGCTCAACTTGTTACGTCGTACCTTGAAGCATATCAAATCACAAAGGATGAACGCTTTGCCGAGATCGCTCGCGATGTCCTTGCGTACGTTCTCCGAAATTTAACTGACAAACAAGGTGGCTTCTATTCAGCAGAAGATGCTGAGAGCGCTCTTGATCCATCGAAACCTGAGGAAAAGGAAGAAGGAACTTTTTACATCTGGAGTAAGTCTGAGATTGACCATCTTCTTGGCAAAGATGCTGAGCTATTCAACTACTATTACGGCGTTCAAGATGCAGGCAATGCGCTCAACGATCCAATGAATGTGTTTAGTGGAAAGAATATCCTCTATGTTGCCCATCCCATTGAAGATGTGGCTGTGAAATTTCTTAAAACACCAGCAGAAATCAAAAACCTCCTGAAGCAATCAACACAGAAGCTATTCTTTGAACGAGAGAAACGTCCACGTCCACACCTCGATGATAAGATCATTACCGCTTGGAATGGCTTGATGATTTCTGCGTTTGCCAAAGCGTACCAGGTGTTAGATGATCCAGCATATCTGCAAGCTGCACAGCGGGCCAATACATTCATCATTTCAAAGCTTTATGATACCAAATCAAAGAAACTCCTGCGACGCTATAGAGATGGTGAAGCTCGCTTCGATGGAAATCTCCAGGATTATACATTTTTAGTGATGGGTCTTCTCGATCTCTACGAAGCCTCATTTGAAATCCAGTGGCTTGAACATGCCATTGCTTTGACCAAGAAGCAAATCGAAATCTTTTGGGATCCTATTGATGGCGGATTCTTCGATACGCCTGGAAATGATCCCTCAATCCTCGTCAGGATGAAAGAAGACTATGACGGTGCCGAGCCGACAGGAAATTCCATTGCAGCAGTGAATCTCTTGCGACTATCACAAATGACCGATAACAACGATTGGCGGAGGATGGCAGAGAAAACCATTACAGCATTCGGCTCTCGGCTGAAACAAATTCCTGATGCACTCTCACAGATGCTCGTCGCTGTTGACTGGCATCTTTCGACACCAAAGGAAATCATCGTTGCTGGAAAGAAGGATTCACCAGATACAAAAGCGTTGTTGAGGGAAGTTCACTCACGCTTCATTCCAAACAAAGTTCTCTTGCTCGCCGATGGCGGTGATGCTCAGAAAAAACTCACGTCGTACCTGTCGTTTATTGAAGGCATGATAATGCTCGATGAAAAAGCGACTGCCTACATCTGTGAAAACTATGCTTGCCAGCTTCCGACGTCGGATCGTTCCGTTGTTGCCAAGTTGTTGAGCAAGTAAGACTGATGCACAAACAAGATTTGACAGCCCAATTTTACTCATTTTGTACATGACCCCCTCTATGTCTCCCCCTTCCAGAGGGAAATGAAAAGCAAATTGGATTCGCTTGTGGAAACTCTGAAAGAAAATACCTCTTCAAGCTACACCAACGCACAGATGGGGCAAATGCGCAGAGCCATGAAGTTCTCGTTGAGTGTTGGTTTCCTCATGCTCGTGATGAAAATCTACGCTTATGTTATCACTGGCTCTACCGCAATCCTTTCAGATGCCGCTGAGTCGATTGTGCACATCCTTGCGGTATCGTTCGCTGCATTCAGTCTTCGATTGAGTCTCAAGCCCGCCGATCGGAGCCACATGTACGGGCATGACCGCATTAGCTTCTTTTCCGCCGGCTTCGAAGGAGCAATGATCGTCATCGCTGCATTGTACATCATTTATGAAGCAATCGAAAAATGGATTTCGGGCTTGGCACTTCAAAACATCGATACGGGAACGATTTTCATTGCATTGGCAACTGCTATTAACGGTGGGTTGGGATGGTATCTCATTCGTCAAGGGAAAAAACATCACTCGATCCTTCTTGAAGCGAACGGCAAGCATGTGCTGACGGATAGCTGGACAAGCCTCGGAGTAATCATCGGACTCATTTTGACGATGCTGACTGGATGGCTGCCTTTCGATCCTATCCTTGCCATTATTGTTGCTGGAAATATCCTCTGGACTGGTGGTAAACTGATGCGACGTTCAGTCGGCGGCTTGATGGATGAAACCGATCCAATAATAGATGCTAGACTGCGTACCATTCTCAAGAAGGAAACAGACAAGTATCAGATTCACTTTCACGGATTGCGTCATCGGAATGCGGGTAACAAGCTACTTATAGAATTTCATCTCCTATTTCACCAGAGTACCCCCATTGCTCAAGCTCATGAACAAGCGACGAAGATCGAACAAGCAATCTGCCAGCAATTGCCGATGCAAGCGGAAGTGATCACACATTTGGAGCCGATTGAAGGACATGATGAGGTTCATGAGAAGTTGTTGAGTAATAAAAGGGAATTGTAGTGGCGGGTCATCAGACTCGCTTGTGCAGGAATACATTGAAAACCAATCTGGTGATCCCTCACGAATTCGGGACAGTCTGCCTCTACAAGAGAACTTGCGTTCAAATTTCAATGTTCATACATTACACAAACACGTAACTCTCAACAAAGGAGTTTGCTATGGAACAACTAACTTTCTTAAGACACACTACGAAGCTATCAATCGCCGGTCTGGCACTTGATTTACCCGCCTTCTTCATCGTCTCTGTGGGGATGCTGCAAATGATGTTAGGTATGCCAGATTTATCCGAAACGATATTTACAAGCATCGGACTGACGCCACAGAGCTTTATACTTCATCCGATCATTGTTCTTGGAGGAATGTTTCTTGCAATTACTATGAACGCTATCCCAACGTTTCGGATACGGCTTGAACCTCAGAACGGCTCGCTCGTGACCATCATCAGGACAGAGCTGAAATTCTTCAACCTCGCCGTTCTTGGATTGAGCCTGTTCCTTCTCTGCTCAATCCTGCTCTATGCATTTGGGGAGAATTTCGAGATTGTGGCAAGGTGATACTGACATAGGAAATAAAAACGAACTTTTGTACGTTTATTTACGAGTTATGCGCCAGCACTACTTTGAGTATTATGCATAGCAAAATATTTCAAATATTATTTTACATCTCTTTTTTCGTCAGTTGTTACTCTCAAGGACAAGATAACGTTTCAATTCATGGATTTGTCAAATCCGAAATAAATGACAAACCCATTCCATACGGTCGAGTTCGAATAGGACAACTCGGCTTATGGACATTCGTCAATAGTGCGGGATGGTACAAGCTTGAGAACGTTCCACCTGGCAAGTATACCGTTTCTTTTATAAGCGAAGGTTTCATAACGAAGGATACCTCCATTAGCGTAGACGGTCCGCATGATCTCAAACTGGATCTCGCTATGACATCAAAAAGTCCAGTAAATGCCGCACTTGCTGAGAGAGATATTCAATTAAACACACCTCGCTTACTTCACATCACTGGTATAGTATCTGCTAGCTACAGTTTTCGTGACCATCGCTTTGAGAAAGAGTATGGTGTAAAATATTATAGCTATGGCTGTGTGTCCCCTCCCGAGCATTGCCTTATTGAATACAACAGGATCATTTTCGGATATCTTGACAATAAATTCGGAACACGCTGGCGAAATTATGTTCGAGAAGATATTATTGGATTGAAGAAGTAGTGCTGGCACCTAACAAGCACGACACTCCATTTGTTGATAAGGATTATAGATGTCGCTCCATTGTTTTTGCCGCGAGTTGGTTTGCGGTCTCCCAATTAAGATGTATGCAGAGAGAAAATGATCGAAAAAAGTATAGATAGAAGAATCCCCTGGTATCAAGTGACTTGCTTGGTCTCTTCTACGGATTCATTAAGGTGCTGTTAGGACTTCCGTCCTGACATAAGCTACGATAAGCCAGTGTCAGGAGGAAACTCCTGACACCGTAGTTCTTCCCCCTCTCACGTCCCCGCGCTATAATCCTCAGCATACTTCCTTTGCTCAGGAGTCAGCGTATCAATCTTGTAGCCCATCGTTTGGAGTTTCAACCGGGCAATTTCCTGGTCCTGCTCTTTTGGAATATCGTATACTTTATTCTCAAGTTTTTTTCCTTTCTTGTGAAGGTTTACCAGCCACAGCTGCGACATGAACTGGTTGGCAAAGGACATGTCCATCACTTCTGAGGGGTGCCCTTCTGCAGCGGCAAGGTTCACAAGTCTACCTTTGGCAAGAACGTAAATCCTCCTTCCATCTTTAAGCGTATACTCTTCGTTATCAGACCGAATCTCTCGCACAGACTTAGTCAGCTTTTTCAGATGTTTGAGGTTAATTTCACAGTCGTAATGTCCCGTGTTGCACACGATCGCACCATCCTTCATCACCTTGAAATGCCGATCGACGATAATATCTTTGATGCCAGTTGCAGTAACAAAGATATCACCAATCTTTGCAGCTTCATTCATGGTCATCACACGCATGCCATCGAGGGTTGCTTTGAGCGCGGCAGTTGGCTTTACCTCAGTGACAATCACGTTTGCTCCCAACCCCTGTGCACGGATAGCAACCCCTTTGCCACAGTGCCCATAACCGGCAACGACGAAATTCTTGCCCGCAAGCAAGACACTCGTCGAGCGCAAGATGCCATCAATTGTTGATTGACCTGTTCCGTACACGTTATCGAAATCCCATTTCGTCTCAGCATCATTCACGGCGATAACGGGATACTTCAAAGCACCGTCTTTTGCCATAGCCCGCAGGCGCTTGACACCCGTTGTTGTTTCCTCCGTTCCACCGATCACGTACTTCTTCGCAAACTCGGGATGTTTGTTGTGGATCGTGAAGATCAAATCAGCACCATCATCAAGCGTAAGATTTGGATGAATTTTGAGAGTCTCCTCGATGCACCAGTAAAATTCTTTGACAGACATGCCATGCCAGGCAAAAATCGAAATTCCATCGGCAGCCAGAGCAGCAGCAACAGCATCCTGTGTCGAAAGTGGATTGCAGCCGCTCCAGCTTACGTGCGCACCAGCTTCGACGAATATTTTTACGAGAACAGCAGTTTCTTTCGTTACGTGTAAACATCCGGCGATGCGGTATCCTTTTAAAGGTTTGGTCTTTCGATATTTTTCACGTAGTGTCATTAGCACGGGCATTCTGGATTCAGCCCAAGCGATGAGACGCTTTCCTTCTGGGGCTAAGCGTAAATCTGCTACTTTGTATTTTCCTTTTTTGTAATCCATGCATTGGTTAATTGGTTAAATAGTTACTTGGTTAATTTATCGACGATCTAATATCTCTCCTGTGAACTTTCGTTCTTGCGTTTTCTAAGATAGGCTCCATATGAATTTAGCTTCTTTAACAACTCGTACGATTCATCCTTAAGTTTTTCGATCTCTGCTTCACCGATATATTTCTCGTCATGACAAGCGTTTAGATCATCTATTAATTCTTCAAGTGAGCCTCGAGACTGCCGAAGAAATTGGAGCGTTTCCAGATAATGAAATCGTCCATGCCCTTCAGCAATGTTATTCGTTACTGAAAGTGCGGCACGTCGCATTTGTGACTGTAAATTATGTTTTTCTTCGGTAGGAAGCTTTTTGATAAGCTGATAAATTTTCTTCCGATACTCTCTGGCTACCTTATATACCTCCAGATCCTTAAAACTATAACCCGATGTCTTCACGTCAATGACTTTAAGTTAACCAGTTAACAAATTAACTACTTCACACTGCTTTCAGCAATGTCTTCACCAAATCCAGCTTCTCCCACGTAAACTCTTTTTCATTTCTTCCAAAATGTCCGTACGCGGCGGTCTTTCGATAAATAGGACGTCGGAGGTTAAGTCGTTCGATGATGCCTCGTGGTGTCATATCAATCTCTTTTGTCCTTTGAATGATTCGAGCAAGCGCTACGTCGGGAAGTTTGCCTGTTCCAAAAGTATTCACGGAGAGTGAAACGGGCTTCACAACGCCAATCGCATACGCAACTTGAATGAGACACTCGTCGGCTAATCCAGCTGCGACTATATTCTTCGCAATATGGCGCGCAGCATACGCAGCACTGCGATCGACTTTCGAAGGATCTTTTCCAGAGAAGGACCCACCACCATGTGGTGCACGTCCACCATACGTATCGACGATAATTTTCCGACCCGTCAAGCCACTATCGCCGTGCGGTCCGCCGATCTCAAAACTTCCCGTGGGATTGACATGATAGACTGTTTTGCTGTCCAGCATCTGTTTCGGGATAACCTTCTTCACAACATGCCTGATAATATCCTCCTTGATTCGCTTCTGAGACACATTGCCATCGTGCTGCGTTGAAATGACAATTGTATGGATTCGCTTCGGTCTTCTTCCTTCATACTCAACAGTCACCTGAGATTTTCCGTCTGGTCGAAGGTAGGGCATCAAGCCATTTTGTGGACCTTTGCGTATCTCTGCCAATCGTTTAACAAGTTTATGCGCGAAGATGATCGGCATTGGCATATATTCTGGTGTTTCTCTGCATGCATATCCAAACATCATCCCTTGATCACCTGCTCCACCTTTATTGACTCCCATTGCGATCTCTGGTGATTGCTGATGGATCGTTGAGATGACCGAGCAGGAGTCGGCATCGAACTTGTATTCTGCTTTTGTATAACCAATACCTCGGATGACACTTCTGACCAAATCCTGAAGCTCTACATATGCCTTTGTAGTGATCTCACCACCAACGAGCACCAGACCGGTGGTGACAAACGCTTCGCAAGCGACCCGAGACATGGGATCCTGTGCAAGCATCGCATCCAGTACTGCATCGGAGATTTGATCACAGATTTTATCAGGGTGACCTTCAGAGACTGATTCAGATGTAAAAAGATATGACATGAGTATTCCTTCAATTAATAAAAATCGATTTCAGATGAATCACCTAAATTAATTCGTTTAAACGCACCTTTGATAATTGCGCTATTGCCTATGATTGAATTATCAAGCAGTGCCCTATGTACTTGAGCTTCTTCGCCAACAATGGAATTCCTGATAATGGAGTCAGTAATCATTGTTCCATCAGCGATCGTTGCGTAAGGACCGATGACAGAATTGGTTATTTTTGCTTTCTGAGAGATGTATACCGGTGGAACCACAACAACACCATCAGTTGCCACTGAAGTCGATTTCTTGTCCAGCAGATGTCGATTAGTTGCGAGAAGTGTTTCCGGTTTACCACAATCATACCATCCATCAATATTGAATGTCTTAATCTTTTCTCCACGTTCCACCATCAATTGGAGAGCATCAGTAAGTTGGTACTCCCCTTTTGTTTTTGTTCCTTTTTCAATCAATTCCTTGATACATTCCTCCATTAGCTTTGGTCGCTGTATCCAGTAAAGACCAACAATAGCATAGTTACTTGTTGGATGTTCAGGTTTTTCAATGAGCCTCGACACAAATCCATCGCGCATCTCGGCGATTCCAAACCGACGAGGATCTTCAACATGTTTCACGCCTATAGATGTGAATCGATCACGAAGTACGGGTTTCAAATCAACATCAAAAATTGTATCACCAAGAATGATGAGAACAGGTTCATGGGAGAATACTCCCCGAGCCAAGTAAATCGCATGAGCCAATCCCTTCCGCTCTTCTTGCTCAATAAAGTCAACCTTAATGTTGTAAGCTGATTGAACATACTCACGAATTTTTTCGCCAAGATAGCCCACTATGATCGTTGCCTCATCAAAACCATCAGCGATAATTTTGTCAAGGATATGACCTATAATAGGCTTGCCAGCAACATTCAACAATACCTTAGGCATTGTATATGTGTGGGGTCGAAGACGACTTCCAAAGCCAGCTACAGGAATGATCGCGCGCATGTTTATGTGATTTGCTGGAATCTAAGTTATATTATTTATCATTGTGCCCCCAACCGGATTCGAACCGGTGTTACAAGCTTGAAAAGCTCGTGTCCTAGGCCTCTAGACGATGGGGGCCAATACATTTTTGATTTTAGATTTTCGATTTGCGATTAGAAAGTTGGAGATCGTTGAAGAGGTATGAAGAAAAAATCTAAAATCCGCAATCCAAAATCTAAAATATTCTGGGTGTCCAGAGGGACTCGAACCCTCGACCTCCAGGGCCACAACCTGGCGTTCTAACCAGCTGAACTATGGACACCATGGGATGATGGCATCCAAGATACTCAAATTTTGCTCTATCTCCAAAAAAATTCCTCAATATGTAATGACAATTGTTCAGAATGCGAGGGGTTTTTGCCTCAGAATCGGTTCACACACTACACACTTGTAGGCCCGGCGCGAATCTCCGCCAGAGGCGGATCAGCCTCCAGCTGAGAACGCTTCCAGAGATTTTTGTGAGCCCGCCCAGAATCGAACTGGGAACCTACAGCTTAGAAGGCTGTTGCTCTATCCAATTG
>JACQVI010000004.1 GCA_016209795.1 Ignavibacteriota bacterium | reverse complement strand
CCTGCCTGTCGCATGATCCACACAGGCGTGCGAGGAATCGGCTGACGAAAACATGCTTTGAGAAACAGATCGTTGATCATGCTGTGATTTTAGATTTTAGATTATTGATTTTGGATTGGAAATATTCCTCAATAGTGGAAACAAGCGATTCTACAGTTGATTTTTTTGCAATGATATCAACGTTCAATCCGAGATCTTCTACTGCTCCTGCAGTTGCGGGACCAATGACAGCGATTTTCGTATGTTGCAGTAGACCTTTCATATCTTGATTGGGAAACACAGTAACGAAATACTTCACAGTGGATGGGCTTGTGAAGGTCACAACGTCAACTTTTCGGTCGAGAAGCAGTTTAAGTATCCTTTCGGCATCCTGTCGACTCGGCTTCTGTGTGTGATAGACAATGACGGAATCCACATGAGCGCCAAGATGTTTGAGACTATCCGCAAGCGCCGTAGTGCCCAGATTCCCTCTTGGGAAGAGGAAGGATTTTCCATTGAGATCCTCTTGCTGGAGAGATTTACTGAGCTCAAGTGCAGTGAATTTTTCCGGCATCTTAGTCACATGCAATCCAAGTCGTTCAACAGATTCTTTTGTCTTTTCTCCCACTACGCAAATCATCTTTGATCGTACATTCCCTGGTGAGAAACCACGGGTATTCAATCGCTCAAAGAAAAACTCCACACCATTTGAGCTTGTAAAAATCAGCCCGTCATACATGTATAGGGAATCCAAAGCACGATCACAAGCATCCCAAGAATCTGGTGGTGTTATTTCGATGGTTGGAAACACAAGAGGAGTTCCGCCACGTCGTTCAACGGCTTTGACAAGCTCCTCCGCTTGATGAGCTGCGCGAGTGATAAGAATTGTTTTACCAGCTAAGACCATTTATCCAACCTTCTTCAACCATCCGACCAAAACATCTTCTCCTTCCACCTTTACTTCATAAGCAGACACAGAGTGTCCACCTGGGTGATCTGGCAAGCCGGTATCAACACAAAACGTCCAGCCATGCCAGGGACAGGTCACGACGTTACCGTTAAGCTTACCTTCCGAAAGTGGTCCACCCATATGTGGACAAATTTGGTTGATAGCGTAGAAGTTTCCATCAATATTGAAAAGCGCCATCGGTTTGCCGTGTGCCATGATGTGTCTTCCTTGACCAGATGGTATGTCATGAATTGTTCCTACTTTTACAAATCCGTACGCTTTAGGCACTGTCTCCACCTTCCTCTGTCAGTCAAGAACGTCGTTCTTAATTTTGTATTGGTCATTTTGAATTAGCAGCACGGGCTCGTGCACTCGCTGACGCCGTTCGCCTTCGCGAAGTGCCAGAGGGTGAGAAACGGCAAAAACCACCCACCGTGCCCGTGCGTCTCGCTAAACGATTGGGACTTCAACCGATGATGTATTTCGTATCTGTTCAAGAATGACTTTTCCACCACTGTTAAGGAGAGTCTCAGCAAGTTGTTTTCCTAACTCCTCAGCGTCTTCGGGTTTTCCATGAATTTTTCCTCGCACGATTTTTTTTCCATCGAGACTGCCAAGCATTGCATCGAGGGAAAATTCATTTTTTTCTATTCTCCCATATGTTCCAATAGGAACCTGGCAACCACCTTCGAGGCGACGGAGAAACGCTCGCTCACCTTTTGTTGCAATTGTTGTTGCCTCGCTTGCAATCGTGCTAAGGCAATCAAGCATTTCGTTGTCATCTGCTCGAACTTCGATAGCAAGCGCACCTTGCCCAACTGCAGGTAAGATTTTTTCAATTGGAAGCACCTCTGTAATGCGATCTTGTAATCCAAGTCTCAATAAGCCCACACGAGATAAGATCATGCCATCCCAATCTGAAGCATTGAGTTTTACAAGACGCGTCTCGAGATTGCCTCGTAAGTCAACGATGGTAAGATCGGGTCGCCAATTCAATAGCTGGCATTTTCGTCGCAGACTTCCAGTAGCAATTGTAGCTCCATGAGGTAATTCTTCAAAATGTTTGTACCCCTTTTTAGGATGGCTGATAAAAATATCCCGAACATCCTCTCGTCTGGTTACGGCACCGATGGTAAGACCATCAGGTAGTTGGGTTGGCATATCTTTCAAGCTGTGTACGGCAAGATCGATGTGATGTTCAAGTAATGCATGTTCGATTTCCTTTGTGAAGAGTCCTTTATCACCGATCTTCGATAATGGGGAGTCAAGAATTTTATCACCGGTCGTTTTGATGATTACAATTTCAATCCGTAGATTGGGAGACTTTTTTTCCAATTCACTTTTTACCCAGCCAGCCTGCCATAGTGCAAGTCTGCTTCCTCGACTGCCAATTGTAATGTCTTTAGCGTTCATTCGGTTTTCTTCTTATCAAGACCAAACAATGTTCGAATAATATGAACTTTCCTGCGTGTTTCATCTTCCTCAAGCTCTCCCGTCCCGTTTCTGAGATTAACCATCGGTGTATGGAGTATTTTGTTAATGATACGCTTTGTAAGTGTGTCAAGTTCGCTCTGAGTTTCTAGTGGAAAGTGGTGCCGATGCTTCTTCAATTCGTTTTCTCTGATAGATTCAAACCGCTCGCGGAGTTCTTGGATTGTTGGAGTAACCTGTAATGAATTATACCAATTGTTGAACTGTATCAATTCATCCATGACAATGTGCTGAACCTTAGGAATTTCAGCTTTACGATGTGCAAGATTGTTATCGACGATGTGGTTCAGTGCGTCGATATCGTGCAAGAATACATTATCTATGGCATTGGCCGATGGATCGATGTTCCTTGGCACACCAAGATCAATGATAAACAGAGGCTTGTTTCCACGCAGCTTCATAATCCGATGGAGGTCATGTGTAGAGAGAATGTAATTGTGACTTTCTACCGAACTGATGGCGATATCGACATGCTGGAGTTGTTGCGCCATGTCTTCAAACTCAATCACGAGACCACCTAACTGAGCTGAAAGCTCTTCAGCACGCTGTCGTGTGCGATTTGCAATGATCAGTTTCTTCACATTTCGACTAACAAGATGTTTTGCTGTCAGTTTCCCTGTTTCACCTGCACCTATCAGCAACGCCGTATGCCTGGAGAGGTCTTCAAAGATTTTTGAGGCAAGTTCAGCGGCAGCATAACTGATGGAGACGGCCCCCTCGCTGATTTCTGTCTCAGTTTTCACCCGCTTTCCAACATGAAACGCCGTTTGAAAAAGTCGATGAAGAAAGATTCCCGTACAACGGCTCTGCTGCGCAATGGTAAACGCTTCTTTTGTCTGACCCAAGATTTGCACGTCCCCCAACACCATTGAATCAATGCCAGATGCAACGTTGAATAAGTGTTTTACTGCATTGAGGGAAGAAAGGGAATAAAAGTTTTCTTCACGAACAACGTTGGAAGCGTTTTTCTGTGACGCGAGCATCTGCCAGAGAGATCCGTCGTATACAGATTGCTCTTGTGGCAAATAGTATAGTTCCGTTCGATTACACGTTGAAATCAAAACACATTCCTGTGCAACGTGCTGCTTGAGCACCGGTAAAAACGCACGAATCTCATCTGAAGAATACCAGAACTTTTCCCGAATCTCAATCGGTGCTGTGCGATGATTAATGCCAAGACAAAATATGTTCATAGTTAGGTTTGAGGTTAGAAGTTTGTGGATTGAGTGAGAAGATTAAAAAAGTGTTTCGCAAACCTCGAGCCACAAATCTCGCATCATTGTCAATAAAATCGATGGAACTCACTAAAAAACATATTGATGATCGTCATTGAGAAGATGGTCAATGTAAACCCGAACACTGAAAGTACCATCATACGTCGTCCTTGCCAACCGCCCAATCGTTTTGCAGTAAGACCGCTTGCATAAATCAACCAAATGACGATTGTTCCAAACAACTTCGGATCAGTGAATGAAATATCTTCTGTAATTCTTGGCAGCCAGATGAGACCGACTATTATCGCAATCGTCAGTAATATGAAACCAAATACAGTTGCCGTGAAGCTCATGCGCTCTAACATTTCTAAATTAGGGAGTCGTTTATAGATTACTCCGAATTGACTCGACTTGATATCGTGATACAGCATGAGATATAAAAATCCGTACACAGCAGAAATAGTAATTGCTGCATAACCGAGGAGAGCACTAGTTACATGAAAGCCAAGTAAATGACTACGAAGAATTTCTGGAATCTCAGGTATTTCCTTTGTGAACATCGATGAGAACAGTTGAAAGAAAAATGGTAACATCAGTATAAAATATCCAGTCGAGGTGATCTTTGTTCTAAGCTCAATGTAGACATACGCAAGTCCAATGGTAAAAGCGATCAGAGAAAATAGCTCAAACACAGAAGTAATCGGAGGATGGAAATATTCTAACGTACGTGCTACTATATAAATTGTATGCAAAAGGAGGGTAAGACCCAGAAGTGGTCTTTTTATCACTTCTGCTACTCGTTCGTTGCGAAAGAATCCCTTCGCATACGCCCAGATTGTGGCAAAATAACAAAGCGGGAGTAGAATTTGTAGTAAGGTAATGAAAAACCGCATATCAACAATGAAAATTGATGACATTAAGATACTCAAAACAGCATCTATTATCAAGAATTTTACCGTTTTCTATGAGTAAGAACTGCAATCTCTGTGCCGAATCATCTTGCATGTAGAGATGCTCTTTCATATATTTGTTTTAGATCGTATAACTGATCAAATTAAGACAATCTTTCATTCTCTATTTTATCATCGATGGAACAGATATTACAATACATTGATAGCAATGAACAACGCTACCTGGATGAGTTAAAAACGTTACTCGCTATTCCGAGCATTAGTACCACTGCTGAACATAAGGGAGACATCGAACGGTGTGCACAATGGGTCGCCGGTCATTTGCAAACAATTGGAATGCATAATGTCCAGACCTTTCCGACAGCAGGACACCCCATTGTGTATGCTGACTGGCTTGGTGCACCCGGAAAACCGACAGTTCTCTTGTATGGTCACTACGACGTTCAACCGGTCGATCCAGTGGAACTTTGGACATCACCACCCTTTGAAGCAACGATTCGCGGTGATAATTTGTATGCCCGCGGCTCAGCGGATGATAAGGGGCAAGTCTTTATCCATTTAAAAAGCATCGAAGCGTACATGAAAAATCTCGGCAGCTTGCCGATCAACCTCAAAATGATTATTGAAGGTGAAGAGGAAATTGGCAGTAAACATCTAGAAACATTTGTCAAAGAACATAAGGAGTTGTTGCAAGCTGATCTGGTTCTCATCTCTGATACATCGATGTTTGCGAAAGGTGTGCCTTCTGTGTGTTACGGTTTGCGTGGGATCGCCTACATGCAAATCGATCTTGAGGGACCGAATAGAGATTTACACTCCGGCTCATATGGTGGTTCTGTGCATAATCCAATTCAGGCACTTGCAGAAATCATAGCCCGGCTGCATGATCAGACTGGACGTGTAACAATTCCCGGATTCTACGATAATGTACGGAAGCTAACAGCGAAAGAAAGGGCTGCGTATAAGAGGCTTCCATGGAATGATAAGAAATACGCCAAGGAGTTGGGTGTGAGACAGCTTTACGGCGAGCGGGGCTTTTCAACGCTTGAACGATTGTGGGCGCGACCGACGTTGGAGTGCAACGGCATTTGGGGCGGCTTCATCGGAGATGGTGCGAAGACTGTACTTCCTTCCAAAGCTTCTGCAAAAATTTCGATGCGTCTTGTGCCAGACCAGAAAGCTGAAAAGATCGCATGCGATCTTTTCAGCTTTCTGGTCTGGCACAAGACGCATCGAAATTTTTGCAGAAGCTTT
>JACQVI010000046.1 GCA_016209795.1 Ignavibacteriota bacterium | reverse complement strand
GTATATGATCTGTTAGGTAGAGAAATCCAAACCTTGTTTGACGATGAAAAGCCAGCCGGGATATACGAAATTAAATTCGATGGTTCTACCTTACCTAGTGGGATATATTTATATAGATTGTTAACACCCTCTACTTTTGAACAAAGAAAAATGATATTATTAAAATAGAGTTAAGGTTTTCACAAATAGTTCATTCACAACTCATCAACTTGAAGTGAAAGGAGATTTACTATGCCATCGAGTGGTCAAGTAACTTTCTATACAGGTGCCAGTTCCCAAGATGGAGATGACAACCATTTCTGGAACGACGATCCATCAGATTCGAACAAAAACTTCTTAAGATTTGGTAGCTCTGGTGCTAAACAGACATTTATTCAAACCATCGATAAACCATCTCCTCCAACAGAAAATCCATATAACAATGATTTTTGGCTTGTGATAAATGCGAAGTTTGATGGAACAAATTGGAATCGTGTTGATACAACCAAACCTGCTTTTGCACTAAACCTACGAGCAATGACAGATATCCCTTTTGAAAGCGGTACAAAGGGTGCATGTCTATGGGTCGCACAATCTGGTTCTAATCCTATTGGTGCTTTCGGGGCGACTGACGGTTGGCGCGCTGCATGGATTGCAACTCAATATCGTGACTTCGTTATTGGAGGCTTTGGAATTGAAATCGATGGCAACAATACAGAGGATCCACTGGTTACTCCTTATGGACGAGTGATAAACAACAATGCGAACTGGGGGATTTTAACAAACCTATTCCTCGATCTCAACACTCCGGGCCGGGATGTACTTTTGCAAAGTTGGTTTGCCGGGATTGTTGGAGATGCTTTTAAAGTGAGAAGAGATCCAACACCAACCTCCAAGACTTCACCCATCGCATGGCAGGATTTTTTTCACATTGATAATGCAGGAAAAGTCGGCCTTCAAACAATAAATCCTACCGCATTACTTCATCTTGCTACCGCTGGCGGTGCAGGTCATCTGAGAATGGATGGCATCTCTGGTGATCCATCAACGCCAACCGATGGCGATTATTGGTACAATACAAACCAAAAAGCTCACCGCTTCAAGGAAACTGCTGGAAGTGCAGGGTTGGTTGGATTAGTATATGCTAATACAGCTCAATCGAACATAATCTCAAACACAACAGCTGAAACCGATTTCGACAAAAATTATACGCTTCCTGCTAATTGCCTAACGGTGGTAAAAGCAGTTAGAGTTAAAGCTTATGGAAGGTTAAGTACAGCAGCCACGGCACCAACGTTAAATCTGCGTTTGAGATACGGAGGTACGCTATTAACGATGACTAGCTCTGTAACTTTGGGAGCGTCTTTGGCAAATGTTGGTTGGTATTTTGAGGGCCTGATAATCTGTAGAGCAACTGGTGCAAGCGGAAGTGTTCAGCCGAACTGTTTTGCAAATTTTGATACTATCGTGAAATGTGGTACACTAACAACGCCTGTTACAATCAACACAACCACTGCTAACGTGTTGAAAATCACCGCATCGTGGGGTACCGCAAGTCCATCTAATGCTATCACGCTAACCAATGTAACATATGAAGTGTTGAACTAAGCCGAGTTTTCAATTTTACTGATTTCATTACTTTGTAATGAATTAGGGCTTTGATATGCAAGTTCTGAATTGATCTTTTTGAATTATATATGAAAAATCGAAGTTACAAATGAAAATCATAGTGCACTTAGTAGTGGTTTGCCTTGCAATCTTTGTTTTAACGCTTAATTGCTGGTCTCAAGCCGAAGTTCCACCCATAGTTCTGCCCGATCTCCCACAGTTTTACTTTGATGCTCTGAGCTACATGTCGGATCAGGAAGGCGTGAGCCGTCTTGATCTCTACGTGGAAGTGCCGTTCGAGGGTCTGCGTTTTATCAAACAAGGTAACATGTTTTTAGCAAGTTACGAGATCATGGTAAGTATTCATGATACTACTGATAAACTGGTCGAGGAAAAGACATGGGATGAACATATCGAGACTCAAGATTATGACGTATCGGTATCACCACGAGCCGGCAATCTGAGTCATCAATCGTTTCTTATTACGCCGGGCAGGTACGTTGTAACTGTCCAAGTACGGGATAACGAGACGAAGAAAACATCGAGGAATAAAGGGAAGGTAACCGTTCAGAATTTTTCGAAGTTACCGTTCAGCATCAGCGATCTGATGCTGGTCAGACGGATAGAAATCGAAGACGAGAAAAAAGTGATCTCCCCAAACATTTCAGCCACTATCGGCGACATCAGTGAAGGATTCAATCTCTTTTTTGAGATTTACAACAGCATTTCTGCCGACTCAACACAGATTCTTGTAAACATCCGCAATGTGAAGGGCGACATAGTGCAGCGGGATACGTTTATGCAGCAGCTCGACACGCTGAAGAAATCCAGTTTTCCAAGAGTGAATAGTTCACAGCTCATCGCTGGTAATTATGTTCTTGAAGTAGAGGCAATCCCGCTTGGTGCCCATGTTGAGAAACCTGAAGAATCCAAACAAGTCGGGACTGCATTTTCTTCTCGAACCTTTGTCGTACGTTGGCAAAGCGTACCGCTTTCTATTGTTGATCTTGATCTTGCTATCGATCAGATGCAGTATATTATGGAAAAGGAAACGATTGATGAGATGAAGAAAGTGCACCCTGACAGGAAACGTGAGATGTGGCGTGAGTTCTGGAAAAAACGAGATCCAACGCAGAACACCGATCGCAATGAGCTGATGGAAGAGTACTACGCACGTGTAGCGTACGCCAATAAACATTTTGGTCATTATATCGACGGCTGGAAAACGGATATGGGTATGGTCTACATCATTTTCGGTGCGCCGAGCAGTATTGAACGCCATCCGTTTGATATCGATTCTAAGCCATACGAGATATGGACATACTACGAACTTAATCGTGAATTTATCTTCGTCGATGCAACGGGTTTCGGAGATTATCGGTTGCAATCGCCAATCTGGGATCGGTGGCGAACACGACCACGCTGAACAAGCTCAGTCAGCATTGATCCTCGACGAGTCGACTCATCGACCTTTGGGAAATGTTGTATGCGTGTCATAGTGCTAATCTGTTTTCTCATTGTTTGCTCTTCCATCCTCGTAGCTTCAGGGAGATCGATCGTTCGCTCAATCACAATCAATGGTAATCATGTGCTCAGCCAACAGCAGCTTGTCGATGCAATGAGCTCCAAACTCTCGAAGCCTTTCTCGATTGAGTATCTCACTCGTGATCTTGAATCTCTTCGTCAGCAGTACCATTCACAAGGATATTATTTTGCAGAAGTCCAGATTGGATCCATCAGGTATTCATCGGATAGTGAACTTGTCGATATCGTTCTCGATGTTCATGAAGGCGATCCAACGGACATTGGGAAGATAACCATTCGTGGCAATACCGCCCTCACTTCTGATGAAATTTTGAAGCACTTTGAAACACATGTTGGAGGCTTTGTTGAACCCAATGTTCTTGAAGGTGATATTGATAGGTTGATTTCTACGTACGAAGGACTTGGGTATCCTTTTGCTGCAGTTGCAATCCAAAACATCTCACTCCTTGAGCAAGCCCGTCTTAACTCGGAGAGCGTCGGCGGGCAAGCATCGCCGCAACAATTGCTTGTTGAGCTTTCTATCAATGAAGGTTCAAAAGTAGAGATCAACGAAATTCGTGTCGTAGGCAATAAGGCAACAAAGGAGAAAGTTATCCTCCGAGAGATCAGGATGACATTGCCGGAGACGTTCAATCAGCAAAAGGTAGACAAAATTGCGAGCCGCTTAAACCGTCTCAATATTTTTTCCCATGTACGCGAACCTGAGTTGTATATGAATTCAAGAGGTGGAGGGTTGTTAATCACGGTTGAAGAGGGAAATACCAACACGTTCGATGGTGTTGTTGGTTATGTGCCGGGATTAGGTCAGGGTGGGGAAGGGACGATTACGGGACTTGTGAACGTCTCAATGCGTAATCTGTTTGGAACGGCACGCAAGTTTCATGTTCGCTGGCAGCGGGATGATCGGCATTCGCAGGAAATTGGCGTGCAATATGTCGAGCCATGGGTACTCAGTTACCCCGTCAATCTTAGCGGTTCATTTTTCCAACGACAGCAGGATACAACCTATGTTAAGCGCTCGTATGAGTTTAGAGCCGATCTACTTGTGACAGAGTCGTTTTCAATGGGTGGCGTGTTCAGTCATGAAAACATTATTCCTTCGAGTCAAACGATCACTCAGTCTGTTTTCAATAGCCGGACCATCACACTGGGAGTTGAGATACAATACGATACGAGGAATGACGTTCTCAGTCCAACCAGTGGCGTACATTACCGGAGTGATTATCGGTACGGGAATAAGAACATTTATAGTTCTTCATCGCGGATAAATGTTCAAAGAACTGGTGTCGATGTCGATGTCTTTGTGCAGCCAATCCAGCGCCAGGTCGTTGCATTGGGCTTACACGGTCGTCAAATTATCAGCAGTAAGATCGAGCTTGGTGATCTGTATCGGTTTGGGGGAACAAACACACTTCGTGGGTACCGCGAAAATCAATTCCTTGGCTCTCGCATTGCATGGACGGACGTAGAATATCGTTTCCTTCTTGCGAGGCGTTCTTTTTTTTATGGATTTTTTGATACTGGCTATTACTTTTTCCCAAGCGATGATGCGAAAGGAATCCCATCCACACAGCGTCTGAAGTACGGCTATGGCGTTGGAATCCGATTGGAAACCGCTCTTGGAAATCTTGGGGTTAGTTTCGCACTTGGTGAAGGTGATCCGTTCAGTCAGGCAAAACTTCATTTTGGATTAATCAATGAGTTTTAATTTGTTTACTAACGACTCACTACTAACCAATAACAAATAACAGATAACGGATACCTGCTTGTAGATTACTGATTTCAAATGCTGGATTTTCATTTTGAGAGGAGATGGTGGAAGAGTGGGATTGAATACATCGCCGGTGTTGACGAGGCGGGACGTGGACCACTTGCCGGACCCGTGGTTGCCGCAGCAGTCATGTTTCCAACGGAAGTATGGATACATGGAGTGAACGATTCAAAGAAACTTTCTCCCGGTCGACGAGAGGAACTTTTTGATGTTATTTTACGCTCAGCTCTCAATGTGCGATGGGGTATCATTCCTCACGATGTTATCGATGAAGTGAATATCTATCAGGCAACGATGCGTGCGATGACGGAAGCAGTCTCACAATTGAATCCAACACCACAGCATGTCCTTGTGGATGGACCGAGGTTTCGAGGGATGTCCTTTCCTAACACTGCCGTTGTCGATGGGGATGCACAATGTTTTTCTATTGCTGCAGCATCGATTGTTGCTAAAGTTGTTAGAGATACCATCATGGTTGAATACGATAAGCAATTTCCACACTATGGTTTTGCACAGCATAAAGGTTATGCTACACCGCAGCATTTAGAAGCACTTCGAAAACACGG
>JACQVI010000001.1 GCA_016209795.1 Ignavibacteriota bacterium | reverse complement strand
GTTTTCCCCTGTGCATCATTTTTGAGAGAAATTGTCCCACCACCTCCAAGCGAGTTGTGAAGAAGAAAGTTTAGCGCATCAAGATTTGGCAGCTCGTAACGCTCGACCTTCCCAAGGCAAATTCCTTCAAAGTGTTTCTGTACAACATCGGCTGTTACATATCTTTTGATGATCGGAAAATACTCTGGCTTCAAAGCAATCAAACCGACGTTGCCAGTGTCTCCTTTATCGCCTGAACGGGCGTGGGCTATTTGAATGAGTTGAATTCGCATATGAATGTACAGTTTCGTATTTACAAAATTTGGCCGATAGCCGTTGCCGGGTTGCTACATCGGAATCAAACGCTTACCCGGCTCGTCGACACTATCCGGTCATGTGTACGGGAAGGCTCAGCCCGGCCCCAATTAAAAAAAACACTAGACTTCTTGCACAGCCACTTCCGCCTTCACTGCATCCTTCGGAATCAGCGAGGGCCAATAGGCAATCACTTCGCTTGGTTTCGGTCTTCCACCAGAAAAGCCTGTCACCGCAGGAGGACCTGTGAGAATCAGCGGGGCAATTTCTTTGCCGAAACGCTCGACTGAATTGTAGTTATGACTTCGCACACCAACACGTAGAACAACCTCGTTAATTATATTCGGCATCGCAGCAACTGGACCGTGACAGGAATTCAATCCTACAAACTCCGTTCGAATCTCATCAAACTGCAATCCTAAATCAGCAAGTCGTGTACGAAGTATCTCATCTGCTTTCTTCGCTTTCTCTAACGCATCGGGCCAGGCGTACGTCAATGTACCAACCGATGAATACCCATCAGCGTACGACATGGAGACTTTGTAAAAGTTCGTTGCAGCTTTTCCCTTCACACCCGAAAGCTTTACACGATCTTTTCCTACCTGCTCGAGTTTTATCGTGGTAAAGTCGGCTATGCACTCTGGAGTAATGTAATTTGTTGGATCGCCGATTTCGTAGAGTAACTGCTCGCTCACAGTTTGCACAGTGACCATGCCGCCTGTATTCTCATGCTTCGTAATGATGATTTCACCATTCGGATACGCTTCAGCTATCGGGAAGCCAATGTGTGCAAGGTCTGGCACAGACTTCCAATCAGCAGAAAAGTTTCCACCGCTTGCTTGTCCGCCGCATTCCAAGATATGCCCAGCCACAACACCAGTCGCAAGCTTATCCCAATCTGTCCATGACCAGTTGAACTCATAAATCATCGGTGCATACGTGAGTGCTGTGTCCGTTGTTCGACCAGTGATAACAATTTGTGCACCCTGACTCAACGCTTCGACAATCGGTCTTGCACCGAAATAGACATTGGCACTGACAATCCTATCACGAACAGCATCTAAGCTCTCCCCTGTTTCCATGTTTTTAAGATCAATTCCCTTTTGTTTCAAGGTGTCCAAACATCCCACGATATCATCGCCTAATACTACACCAATTTTTAATCCTTTAATTCCAAGTTTTTTAGCAGCCTCGAAAATTGCATCCCTACAAGCTTCTGGATTCACTCCACCACCGTTTGTAATCACCTTAATATTCTTTTCGATGCAAATTGGAACAATTTGCTCCATGAGTGGGATAAGATCCTTGGCATACCCGAGTGAGGAATCTTTCATCTTCTGTTTCTGCATGATGGACATGGTTACCTCAGCAAGGTAATCCATCATCATGTAGTCGATGGGACCTTTTGTGATTTGATCAATCGGTGCGGTGAGAAGATCTCCCCAGAAGCCTTGACCGCAAGCGACACGAATGTTGTTTTTCATTAGTCCCTGCTAAAATTTTACTCCTAATCCAAACGAAAAAGAATTAATCGTGCGACGTTCGGTCCGGTATTTCAGCGGTTCAAAATCTCCTGCAGGTCTAAATCCACAATTATAGCAGTAATTATTGTCCACTAATGTTGCAGTGCCAGCCGTCAGAGACAAATAAAAACCATCTTGAACATTTCCAACAGGTATGAGCATTCCACCACGGAATTTGTAAACATATTCTGGTTGAAGCTCAGCAGCATCAATAATTAGCTCATGCCAGTTTGCTATTCCAACAGAGGGCTGGACGACGATGAATGGCAAGGGAAAGAGTGATAATCCGACATTAATGCCATCATAATGACCAATACCAACAGTCAGGTCACTACTAACAAATGATAGCCAGAGATGTCGATACTCAATTTCAATTCGTTCATCAAAACCTCCTCGTACCTCAAAGGCATTCAGCTTATCACTATTACTAACAGTCTTCCGCAATGCTGTGTCAATGTCTTGTGCTAAAAGTATAGCTTCGGATATGAATAACAAAATGAACAATAATACTGATCGATTGTATCTCACACTCATAATTCGTTCTCTTGGACCATTAAACTATCTTGATATGCAGCTCCTTCAACTGCTTCGCATCAACCTCGGAGGGCGAATCATCCATCAGAGACATTGCGCTTGTCGTCTTTGGAAATGCGATGACGTCCCTAATCGACTTCTCACCACAGAGCAACATGCAGATGCGATCAAAGCCAAAGGCTATGCCGCCATGTGGCGGCGCACCGTACCGAAAAGCATCAAGCATAAATCCAAATTTCTTCTTCGCCTGTTCATCATCGATGCCAAGCAGATTGAAGACCTTGCTCTGTAAGCCTCGATCATAGATGCGGATACTGCCTCCTGCAATCTCGTTCCCGTTGAGCACAAGATCATACGCCCGTGCACGAGCTTTCAGTGGCTCGGAATCAAGTAAATGCAAGTCTTCAAGCTTTGGTGATGTGAACGGATGGTGAACCGCAACGTAACGTTTCTCGGTTTCATCATGCTCGAACATCGGAAAATCGGTAATCCACACGAATGCTTGTTTACTCTCATCGATGAGATTGAGCCGCTTTGCCATCTCAAGACGAAGTGTACCTAAGATTGTGTATGCCTTCATCCACGTCTCAGAAATCAGGAGAATAAGATCACCGGGCTTTGCTTGCATTTCCTCCAGGATAATGTTGACGGTTTCCTTACCCAAGAATTTTTCACCCGGCGTTTCAATACTTCCATCCATTACACGCATCCACACCAGACCACCAGCGCCCAAACTTTTCGTGTAATCTGTCAAATTATCAAGCTGGTTGCGAGTGTAACTGGCGCAGTGCGGAGCGACAAGTCCAGCAACAACCCCACCTTTTTTCACCGTCTCACTGAACACCCTGAATCCCGAATCTTGAATCACATGGTTAATGTTTGTAAGCTTCAGTTCAAATCTTGTATCGGGTTTATCGGAGCCGTAGGTCTCCATCGCTTCTTTATAGGTAAGTCGAGGAAACGGTGTTGGGATATCGATTCCTTTAATCTCTTTGAATAAGCGAGCCATCAACTCTTCGACAACCTTTTGAACATCATCCTCATCAACAAACGACATTTCAACGTCGATCTGTGTAAACTCAGGCTGTCGATCAGCACGAAGGTCTTCATCCCGAAAACACTTGACGATTTGAAAATACCTGTCCAGTCCAGCAACCATTAAGATTTGTTTATACGTTTGTGGTGACTGAGGCAGTGCAAAGAACTTCCCTCGATGAATGCGACTGGGAACAAGGTAATCTCGAGCTCCCTCGGGTGTGCTTTTCATGAGGACAGGAGTTTCGACTTCTATGAATCCTAACTCGTCAAAATATTCCCGAGTAATGAGATACATCTTGTGACGAGTGATGAGATTGCGTTGCATGGGACTACGCCGGAGATCGAGGTAGCGGTACTGAAGTCGAGCTTCCTCATAGACGTTGACTTCATCCTCGATAGGAAACGGTGGCGTATCAGCCTTGTTCAGAATCGTTAATTCGTCAGCCATGATATCAATCTCACCAGTGGCTAAATTGGGATTTTCGGTACCAGCGGGGCGACGCTCAACCTTCCCGCTCACCAAGATGACGTATTCGCTCCGTAATTCGCCCGCAAGATCGTGGACTTTTTGGTTTCTCTGTGGATTGAAGACAACCTGAGTTTTTCCATAGCGGTCTCGCAAATCGATGAAGACCACGCCACCAAGATCACGCCGGGTATCTACCCAACCAGTGAGTGTTACGGCTTTGCCAATATCTGACACACGCAACTCACCGCAGGTGTGCGTGCGCTTCTTGTAGTGCATGAAAGGAATTTTCTTTCAAGTAATTGAAAAATCAATAGGTTAAGACAATGTGAAGATAGGAAAATTTCGGTGAAGTAACAAACCTCTATTTCCTGTCGTGCGTAGTGATTGGCTGTGAAGAGAGAGACAACTTGAAAACTTAGAAGCTCAGCCAGTAGTTCAGCTTCAGCAGCAGGGTATTATCCGAGTCATGATGGAAGATGTCTTCGATATCGCTGAAGGAATGAAATGACCCATCTTTGAGGAAGCGCTCTCTGCCGTGCTGCCATGCAAGGTAAATTACCGAGCCTTGTCGATATTCCCATCGGATGACCAGCGTCGAGCGCAACTGACGGAAGCTAAAATCTGGCTTGCCAAGCGAGAAATCGTAACTGCCGTCATCGTTCACATCGATGCTTTCTGTTCCATCGCCGTTATCAATCACGTTTTGATAGCGTTTATATCGTTTATCGAACTCACTCGCCCTCGGCTCTCGTACTTGCTTGAAGGAAAAATACTCACCTGATGAAACGAACGGGCTGGCATAAAGCTCTACCGAGAGTGATGGTGATAAAATCCAGTTCAATCGTGTTGTAAGACTAAGCGTCTTTTGTAGGATCTCTGCAACAACATAACGTGTCGTATCAGACACGACAAAATTCCCAACCCACTGTGCAGGGTCACGACTCCAGGAATAACTCAATCCGACCGATATGTTGAAGACAGTACTCGGTCGGAGGGTGAGTGACGGGGAGTAATCATGCCATTTCGCTCTTGTCTCGAAGGTTCCGCCCGCACTTCCTGAGATTTCTACCGATACCGGTTTCCTCGGATCTGTGCCGATCGTGCCGAAGGAATTATGCCACGCATCCTCACGAAGCGCAGGTCCACCTCTCAGTGCTGAAGTGCTTACCGAGGGAAGCGAGCCGAATGCCATCGGGTTGAGTTCAATGTACCAGTTGTTCTCGAATGTACCATTGAACAGGACTGGGCGAATCCATCCCCATGTAACGTCACCATTCGTGGTCCAGTAACGTTCTACATTCAGACTGATTGAGTAATTACGGAAAATCCATTGCGGACGTGACTGCAAATATTGTGTCCACAATGTCACAGGCTGCACGTCACTTGCCTGACCCTGAAAGCCAAGATCGGAGATATCGAAGCCCGGACTTATCCTCGCCGCCGTAACGACATATTGCCACGTCCCGGCAGTTTTTCCAGCTTGAAGGTAGACCGTATAACCTGAAAGCGACGTGCGCATAGGGTCATAGTCAAGATACGATTGATCGGGGCGCTGGAAGTTGTGGAGCGCCGACCGTTGTGCACGGTCAATTGCTCCTTCATTGCCTCGAAGCTCGCTTGCGGCAATTCTCCACCGGAAAATATACGCCTTATCGTCCCACCGATGCGTGCCGTCGAGCTCGCCTACGTATGCTGCAGTACGGAGAAAATTCGTTTCATCCGTCAGCCGCCTGTTGACAGCGGTAAACATACCGCCGATGGTGTGGTTTCCCTCATCGTAATCCTTCTCGATTCTGCCGGCAAAATGATGCGTCAATGGTTCGACAACGCCTTCACCGACACGCGCACCCGTCGAGTCTCGGAGCGTTGCAAGCTCTTTTGCTGTCACGGCACTCAATACACCGATGCCGAGTCCATTGACGGTTTTTCCTGTAACCTTCGTGGCAGCGATGATAGTAGAAACTTCCGGCGTTTCTACTGTACCGCCTAACGGAGGAATAGCACCGCCGCGCGGCGCTCGACCGATACGGCGAGAGTAAAACATCTGTCCTACAGGCAGACCGACTGAAAACAATCCCGAACCCTCAATAAAGAGCGGACGTTTCTCCGGGTAGAACGTTTCAAACGAACTGAGATTCACAACCGAAGGATCGGCTTCAACTTGCCCGAAATCCGGATTAAGAGCAAGGTCGAGTGTGAAGTCCGATGTGAGGCCATATTTCAGATCGATTCCACCGTTAAATTCCACCTGCCGAGCAGGCGTGTAGACACTGCCGTTGCTCGATGGCCGGAAACGACTGTTTCCAACAGTGTAGGGGCGAAGCTCAAAGCGTACAGGAGATGAAAGCCCGCTGAGTCCTTCAAGCCTTCCGAAGTTTGAAACGAAGCCGCTTGCCTCTTTTGAGTACGGCGACCAATAGGAATACTCCGCTTCACGCTGAAGCAACCGCCAGACCTGTAAGCCCCATGTTGTGTTATCTTTTTCGAACCGAAGCTGCGTGAACGGAATCCGAAACTCGGCTGTCCATCCCGCCGTATCGATTGATGTCTTCACTTCCCACACCGGGTCCCAAGACACGTCGGAGTTGTCGCGCGAGTCATTGAAGTAATAAATATCGCGGATAGAGCCGCTCGGGTTTACTATAAACTCAAATGCCGTTCGTGTATCATGAAAAGAATCAAAAACAACACTAAGTTCGTCGGATTGTGATCTTTTATCGCGACGTGCAAGCTCAGCATGGATTTCCCCCGCTTGCGAGTCGAGCGCACGAATGCCGACAAAAATAGCGTTGGGATTGTAGAGGACGCGTACTTCTGTTTGCTCTGTGGCGGGACTCCCATCCTGCGGATCGCGCTGAATAAAGTTCGTTCCTACTTCTGCCTTCTGCCAGATCAACTCATCGAGCCTGCCGTCGATATTGATCGGCTCGTCGATAAGGTTTAGAGCCTTGAGAGAAGGTGCTTTCCGTTGCCATTCAGTTTGGCTAAGTGTCTGTACAGGACAAGCTGCGAGAAGAAAAAGAACGAGAGCGCATGATGGGTGCATATGATACCGCTTAGACAGTAATTACAAGCAAAAGGTTGACGTAATATACGGGGAAAAGGATGGTTGGTGTTGTTGTTCTGGCGTCATACTGATATGCCTCATTGTCAGCCTCTATCAGACTCCGAACATCCTGATTCCATCGGGACGGAATGACGCAGGGAAACCTTTACTTTCTGATATACTTCCAGTTCCTTACCTTGCCTTCAGCCATCCACTGGACAGCGGTTGCAAGACGATTGTTGCAGGTATCTTCGCTTTTCGCTTCGGTGATCCACTCGACGTACTCTTTCTTGTTGCTGTAACTGAACCCTTCGAACGTTGCCAGCGCCTTTTTGTTCTTCCGCAGAGCAGCCGTGAAATAGTCGAGCACTACAAGCTCTTTCTTCCCAGTCGATTTGGATTTGGGAATTTTTACGCCGTCCCTGTTCAGCTTTGCAGCTTCTTTGATGTAGGAGATGAGAACCTTGTCGGAGGGAAGATCGTTGATGCTAGTTATCCGACCGAAGTGTCCCATAGCTGTTTCCCCTACACCAGAGAGCAATTTCTTGGCCATCAGACATCAGAGAAGCTTTCCAGAAGCCAAATGAGCAATGCTGCTTGAACGCCGCCACGCTGCACAAGATGCCGTGATAATTGAAGTGCGGAAAACTCCACTTCATGGTCTCTTCCACGTCAGGACATGCTGTGTGGACAAGCTCACGCAGGTGGCTCAGGATTGGCTTTGCAAAGTCTGCGGACTTTGATATATACACATCGATTCGTTTGTCTTTTGTTCCCATTGTTGATCTTCTAAAAGTGAATCAAGGTAGCTGATGTATGGTAGTTAAGTATTTTTAAAACAATAATTATATGGAAACTTAATTCAAGTGTGGCGCTACTTTCTCCACAAGATGCCGTTTCGGAACAGCACCAATAATCTGTTCAACGACTTGTCCTCCCTTGAAAACCATCAACGTAGGAATACTGCGAATACCATACTGCATCGCTGTGCGCGGATTAGCATCGACATCCATTTTGGCTACTTTTAATTTGCCATTATATTCTTTTGCAAGTTCTTCTACAAATGGGGCAATCATCTTGCACGGTCCACACCAGATTGCCCAAAAATCTACTAAAACGGGTTTATCGGCATTCAAGACTTCAGTCTGAAAATTTGAATCATCTACAACAACGGGCTTCATTAATGTTCCTTATCTGTAAATTTTTGATGTAAGTTTTCTTCTTGCCTCCAGATAATATACAAAATTTCTAGGTAGAAAGTTCAATGCTGTTCGGACCGAGAACACCCTCTACCTCTGCAATAAACTCATCAGACAACTGTACACCAAGTTTTCCTGCTTGAAGCCGCAGCGACTGTTCACCCTTTGATTGGAGAACAGTAAAATAGCAGGTAGACGCTCCCCGATGCTGTTCAGCAATTTTGTATAATTCATCAATGACGTCTTCCCGAACCTTATCCAAGTTAATTGAGAGGTTGACACTCTTGGCAAATCGTTCACGGACTGTTTCCATTGGATGGACTTCCTTCACAATGATGCGTAAAGAATCTCCAGTGTGTTCGGCGTTCCCAACAACCATGACCATAGAATCAACACTCAAAAAGCTCTGGTAACGTCGATAGACATCCGAAAACACAATACATTCGCCTTTGCCTGAGAAATCTTCAAGCGTGAGAAATGCCATCATGTTTCCTCTCTTATCAATTTTTTTCTTCACAGCGGAAACAACCCCTGCAATCCGAATGCTTGTTCCTGATTTTGCTGCCGATGCATCAGAAAATTGCGCCGTTGCAAACGCTTGTATTTCTTTCTCATATCTCAATAAAGGATGACCGGAAACATAAAATCCGAGCACTGCCTTTTCCCGAGAAAGTTTTTCAAACTCGCTCCACGATTCAGCCTGTGGAAGTGGAGGATACTGGTCAAACGATTGTGCATGTGACTCTCCCCCGAACAGCGATGACTGACCCCTCGATGAATAACTTTTGGCATTCTGTCCAAACTGAATCGCTTTTTCGACACACTCATATAATTGTGAACGATGTGGAGTAATCCCATCAAAAGCGCCTGCCTGGATCAAGCCTTCCAATGTTTTCTTGTTCACCAACCGTAAATCAACTCGTCGGCAAAAATCAAAGAGATTTGCAAAGGGTCCGTTCTCTGTTCGACTTTGGATAATATTTTCAACGGCGCTTACTCCAACATTTTTTATAGCACTCAACCCGAATCGTATTCCATGTGGCGTTACAACAAAATGCACATCGCTCTCGTTAACGTCTGGAGGAAGCACCGGCAACTGCATTTTCCTGCATTCATCAGTGAGTTGAACAACATAATCTGTATCTCCAATTTCGGCAGAAATTGTTGCTGCCATGAATTCCGCCGGATAGTGAGCTTTGAGATATGCCGTCCGATAGGCGAGAATTGAGTATGCAACACTGTGAGATTTGTTAAATCCGTACGAAGCAAACTTCTCAATCATGTCAAAGACTTCACCAGCAATCTTTCTGGAATAACCATGCTCTATTGCACCGTTGATAAACTCCGACTTCTGTTTTGCCATGAGCTTTTTATCTTTTTTCCCCATCGCACGGCGCATGAGATCGGCTTTTGCGAGCGAGAATCCTGCAACTTCATGAGCAATCTTTATCACCTGTTCCTGATAAACAATGATACCATAGGTTTCATTCAAGATAGGTTCAAGATTGGGATGGACGTATTCGATCTTCTGAAGTCCCTGCTTCCGTCGGATGAACTCACCAACCATCTCCATGGGACCTGGGCGGTAAAGGGCATTCATTGCAACGAGGTCGCTGATTGACGACGGCTTGAGTTTCCTGAGCCAGTCTTGCATCCCGGAAGATTCAAATTGAAAAACCCCGGTCGTTTGACCTTTGCCGAATAGCTCAAACGTCGTTAGATCTTCTTCGGGAATATTATCAAGGGCGATGTCGACACCTTGATTTTCCTTGATGAGTTTTAGTGCATTTTCAATGACTGTGAGAGTTCGCAAACCAAGAAAATCCATCTTCAACATGCCTGCCTCTTCAAGATCAAGCATATTATATTGAGTCATCAACTCAGTTTGCGGAGTTTTGAACAACGGTACATAATCAATCAGTGGACCGGGAGCGATCACAATACCGGCAGCGTGAGTTGATGCGTTGCGATTCATTCCTTCAAGAACAAGTGAAATGTCAATGAGTTCTTGAATCTTTTCATCCTTACTTTCTTTCACCCATTTCAACTCCGGGTTGGTTTCGAGGGCTTCTGACAAGGGTGTTACCTTCCCTTGAATGACAGGAATTTGCTTGGTTATTGATTCGGTGACATTGAGCGGAACGCCAAGGACACGTCCGACATCTTTGAGCACTGCACGAGACGAGAGCGTCCCAAACGTGATAATCTGTGAGACCGAATCGGCGCCATATTTATTTTTCACGTACTCGATAACCTTCTCACGTTTATCATCTGCGAAGTCAATGTCAATATCAGGCATACTGACCCGTTCAGGGTTGAGGAACCGTTCAAAGAGAAGTCCATACTTCAAAGGATCAACATCTGTGATGCCAAGTGCATAGGAGACAAGGCTCCCTGCTGCACTTCCTCGTCCAGGTCCAACAGCAACGCCCATCTCTTTCGCTGCCTTGATGAAATCGTGTGTGATCAAGAAATATCCGGCATACCCCATTGTTTTTATCACGGACAGCTCATGATTAAGTCTATCCTCAATTTCTTTCGTCCTCATCCTGTACCGTCTCTCCAATCCTTCATGAGCAAGTCGATCGAGATAATCCTCTAACGTCGAGACACCTGCATCGGGAGGAATAGGAAAAGCCGGCATGTACGGTTTCTCAGGCTCGATGCGATACTGTTCGATTTTCTCTGCAACTTCCAGAGTTGATTCGATTGCTTCAGGAACACTCTTGAACAACTCGCACATTTCTTCTGCAGACTTGAAGTATATCTGATCGGTTTGATACCGAAGCTGCGTATAATCCGTCGTGTTGATCATGCTTGCGTCGGGGATCATCAGCATAACATTATGAGCAATGGCGTGATCTTGCTTGATGTAATGGATATCATTTGTGCCAATAAGCTTGAGACCAAGTTCTTTGCCCAACTTTGGCATGCCGTCGAGAATAGGTTTTTCTTTATCTAAGGAGTGATTCTGGATCTCCAAATAAAAATCGCTGCCAAAGATTTCTTTGAAAACGATTGCCGTATCCCGGGCATCGTCATAACGACCATTGACAAGATGGTATGATACAATCCCTGTTGGACATGCGGAAAGTGCAATGAGTCCCTCAGAATATGTTCGCATTAGCTCCATGTCAATTCTTGGCTTGTAGTAAAAGCCTTCGGTGTGTCCCAGACTGCAGAGTTTCATCAGGTTGCGATAGCCATTAAGATTTTTTGCAAGCAATACGAGATGATAATAGATTCCCCGTCCTTTCCCCTCCTTCAAACTCTGTGCATTGACTTCTTTCTCGAACCGACTTCCTTTGGTGACAATGTACACCTCACAGCCGATGATCGGTTTGATACCGGCTTTCTTGCAGGTCTTGTAGAACTCAATCGCACCGAACATGACACCATGATCGGTAAGAGCGACGGCGGGCATCTTCTGTTCAACAGCAGCATGAACTAACCCTTCAATGGTTACAGCACCATCGAGTAGGCTGTAATGCGAATGGTTATGAAGGTGGATGAACTCAGACACAGATAAAAGTATTCTTCAGAAACAATCGGAAGATAAACAATTAGGGAGGAAAAACAAAGCCATCTCAAGATTCGATATACTGCTCGACATAATGAACAATCTTTCCAAGTTCAACAAGTTTACGTTTACCAGTTTCCCGCTCCTTGACTTCAACTTTACCGCTGTCAACATTCTTTTTACCGACGATCACCTGTAGTGGCATGCCAAGTAAATCTGCATCCTTGAACTTAAATCCGGGGCTGACATCATCACGATCGTCATACAACACATCAATCAGAGCTTCCTGAAACTTTTCGTATAGGTGCTCTGCAGTACTGACAACTTTCTCATTGTTTGCGTTGAGGAGAATTAAGTGTACATGGAATGGAGCTAACGCCTTATTCCAAATAATCCCGTGTTTATCATGGCTCTGCTCGATATGGCAAGCCATAATACGCTCCACACCAATGCCATAACTTCCCATAATGATTGGCTGTTCTTTGCCATCTTCATCAAGGAAATATGCGTCGAGTGATTCAGCATACTTTGTTCCAAGTTTGAAGATATGCCCTAGCTCAATAGCATTAACAATCCGTAGCGGTTTTCCGCATGATGGGCAAGGCTCGCCGGCTTGCACTATCCGTAAATCATAGTAACCATCCACTTTGACATCTCGCTGCAAATCGATATTGGTGATATGGTAATCGTTTTTATTCGCGCCGCTGATAAGGTTGTTTGCACCTTCGAGACGTTTATCAACAATAATCTTAAAGCGTGTTCCTTCAGGCAACTGATCATTCAAACCGACAGGACCGATCGAGCCAGCATCAGCGCCTGTAAGACCTTTCAATTCTTCTGGAACCGATGGTCGCACATCCGCTCCTAAAACAGCCTGAAGTTTTGATTCATTGAGCTGATCATTGCCCATCATCAGGATAAGGATCGGTGTTTTGTCTTTCATGTAGATTAAAGATTTTGCCAATAGCCTTTCATCGACGTTGAGAAAGGATTTTAGCTCATCGATCGTCCGGACATTTGGGGTGTAAATCTCTTTGAGCTTATTGCTCTGTCCATCACGCTGAGGTTTAGCAACGTTCGATTGTGCTACCTCAAGATTGGCAGCGTATCCACAGTTATCACAGCGTACACACGTGTCTTCGCCTGACTGAGACTCAATCATAAACTCTTGTGAAGCACTACCACCCATAGCGCCGCTCGATGCACCGACAACAAAGAATCGTAAACCACAGCGTGTAAAGATTTTTTTATACGCCTCAGCATGAAGCTCATAACTCCGATCAAGCCCTTCCCATGTCGCATCGAGTGAATATGAATCTTTCATCAGGAACTGCCGTCCACGAATAACACCGGATCGAGGACGCGGCTCGTTGCGGAACTTGGTCTGGATTTGATACCAAATCTGCGGCAAGTCACGATAGGATTTGATATGATTGCTTGCGATGTAGCCGATAACTTCTTCATGTGTTGGAGCTAAAACAAGCGGGCGATTTTTGATATGGAACAAAACATCCCCAAAGTCTTTAGCACGCCCAGTTTCTTCCCATAACTCAAGTGGATTGAGCGCGGGAAGATGGAATTCCTGTCCACCAATCGCATCCATTTCATCGCGGATGATCTCGATGATCTTCTTCACGAGGCGATATCCTAACGGGAGGAAGGAATAAACCCCTGCGCCAAGCGGACGTATCATCCCAGCACGCAACATGAGCTGGTGACTTGGGATATATGCATCCGATGGAATTTCTTTGAGAGTCGGGATAAAACTGTTACTGAGTCGCATTGGGCTTGGGATTGTTGAAATTATTATAATTACTTGTGACCCCGAGAGGACTCGAACCTCCAACCAAAGGTTTAGGAAACCTCTGCTCTATCCATATTGAGCTACGGGGCCCCGAAAGTCGATTAATATCTGATGTAAGATGTGCCTTTTTGAGTCTCTGGGTTACACATCCCACTATTTTTGATATTGCCCAGTAAATAAATATACCAAAAATCTGCTGGAGTCTCAAGTGCAGGGTCTGAAATGTGACGTCCTAAAAACAAAAAAGCCCCGTCGGTGCGATGACGAGGCTTTTTGGATGAAGGAATCTATCTATCGCACTACCATCAGTTTCTTCACATCAACAAAGCCTGCATCTACACTCGATGAACCATCTCGTCCCGATTGAAGTCCAATGCTACGCGCAGTTATTCGATAGAAGTACATACCGCTTGCAAGAGATGATGCGTTGAACTGCATGCTGTGTCGCCCTGCAGTTTGTTCACCATCGATTAACACGGCAACTTTACGCCCTAAGACATCAAAGACTTTCACCGAGACAATGCTCGCCTGAGGTAGATCATACGTAATGGACGTTGTTGGATTGAAAGGATTGGGGTAATTCTGATGCAAGGCATACGTTCGAGGAATACCCTCTCTCTCTTCTTCAGCATCTAAGATCAATGGCCATATAGCCTTGGCAGCATCCGCATTACCCTGAAGATCAAGCAAGTCCACACCTCCAATAAAAGCAAATCCCACAGTGACACTATCGCCAACATTGATAGTGTACGGTCCTGCGCTTAGAATCATCGACCAATCGTCAACGGGAGAGCCTTGTGTCAGCACAAATCCTTGCGAGAGGAAAGCATATTTGTTTGCTTCGCTGAAACCATCGTAAATATACGCTGGATTATTGACAGCACGATACGATGCTGCCGTAAGCGGATACACAAGACAGACTCCATAATAATTCGAGCCTACGGAATCCCATTCGTAACCCAACCGACGCCCTGCGTCGTAACCAAGTAAGTTTCTATCATATCTCCCAACATCCCAGTCAGCATAAATACCAACATAGGCATTGGTAATTGGAGATGCAGAACCATTTTTCACATCAAGACGAACAATGACATAGTCCGAATCGAACGGAGTCGTGTAGGCATACGAACGTTGAGATATACGTACTCCCAATCGATTCGTACCTGACGTGATGCCTGAATCCGTATAGGCGCATTTAATGACTTGAGCAGCAGAGGCTTCACTCAGAAAACTGAATCCGCCATCGTACGCTTTCATGAAATCAACGGCTGTTGCATTAGTGGTATTTCCGTATGCATTATCCGCAACATGCGCCGCATCGGTACCTACCATCACTGAGGCATGGAACAGCGCATTGGTTGTTCCGATGGGAAATTGAAATCCCTCACCATAGGCAATATTTGCAACATAGTCATAATATCCCAGTGATCCAAAGTTCGAAACAGAGAATGCAACATTATTCACACGATGTGTACTAAAGAGCGGGTTGAGGAGCACAGTAAAGAGTTGAAGATCACGATAACTACCATCGGTAATAGTCAGAGTGAATGTAGCATTATGTGAATTGGGTACACCGCTTGCATTGATTTGTACTTGAAAGGGGTTTCCGCTGTTAATCGAGGACGCCAGAGTCCCTAAAGCACCTATCGCAAAGTTTCCATTGGTGATCTGGACATTAGCATCGGCCGTAGTCAAGGTGATAGTTGCACTCTTACTTGTTGGCTGGAGATAATTTGTAAACGTTGATGTAATAGTAAAGCTTTCTCCGGGTTCAAGTGTGCCATTATTATTACCACCAACAGAATCACTCAGCACCATCGATGTCATGCGTATAGAAGGTGATGAAATGGTCAATGCTCTGAAGGCGTTGATTCTACCTCTCCCAAGTCTATTGCGGAAAACATCGTTAAACGGTAAACTGTAGATGCTTGTATCCGCCGTTACACGAAGTTGTTCACCTACTTGCAGCGCTTCGTACGTTGGAAAATGTGATTTTACCAGAGCTGCTAACCCTGAAGTAAAAGCACATGCTTGAGATGTTCCGGATGAGTAAGCATAGGTTCCATTAGGACTCAGGTAATACGTGCTTAAAACAAGACCCGGGATTTGAGTTCCATCTCCACCTGGCGCTGAAACATCAATAGTACTCCCATAGTTTGAGTACGATGCTTTGAAATCATTATTCCTCAACGCTGCAACACCAATAACTCCCTCATAACTTGCAGGATAGAAAGGAGAAAAATTATTGTTATTGCCGGCAGCCGCTACAACAAGTGTTCCATGAGTCGTAGCATAATTCATAAAATCTTGCTCAGTCTGAGACGCACCCGGTCCTCCCCAGCTAAGATTAATAACATCGGCACCCATATCTGTAGCGTAAACAATGCCAAGATATGCTGCCAAGCCATCAATAGTTCTACCATCAGCATTATCGGCTGCTGCCTTTACGGGTAGGAGACGACACCTGTAACCAACTCCTGCTATCCCACTATCATTGTTTGTTGCGGCTGAAGCAACGCCAGCAACGTGCGTACCATGACCATTAGCTTGATTTGCTGGAGATGGATTATTGTCTCGAGATGGTGCGTTTTCATCTGCGCCAGAAAAATCCCAGCCGTGCCAATCATCGATAAACCCATTACTATCATCATCGACGTTGTTGGTCTCCTTATTTCCCCCTGAACCGTCCGGACCATATTCACCACTATTGATGAAAATATTTGGCTGTAAATCGACATGTGTCCACTGAACACCAGTGTCGATAACCCCAATAACCGCAGTTGTATCTCCCTGATTAACACACCATGCGGTGTCTGCTTGAATGAGGTTCAAAGCCCATTGATCTGATCGATATTGATCATTCGGTCGGCATGTCAAAGCATCTGCAGTTTCATATATAAAGGATGGCTCGGCATAGTGGACATCCGGCAATTTAGAGATTTCCTCTGCCACTGTAAACGGGTCGAGTGGAGTGGTATATTTCATAATGTAGAATTTTGTTAAGTCGACACCCTTTCCGTTTGCCGGAGCAGAGTGATTCGGAAACAACCTCTCGATCGAGATCGGTGAATAGCGCTGGACAACATTATCCAGCATTGAGGCTCCAAACGTTCCTTGTGCGTTTGAAGAAGTCACATCAGCATTGAGTTTAATAATGACAACATCTGGACGGTATCTACTTTGTTCACGCGTCTTCATGACGACATTCGGCACGCCATCCAATGGGAGTTTTTTCTTCTGTGGTTTTTGCTTTACACCACTGTATGAAATTTCACCACACAATGCGAGAACAATTGCTACAAAGAACAGCCTTCTGAAATTCATGACATCATCCTTGTTTAGAGTGTGAACATTGATTGTTAGTTTTGATTCAATGTAAAGAATAATTTTCTTGATCGCAAACTAATGTTTGTATAATGAATGGAACATGATATATTCCTCTACCTGTTGAGGAACAAGATATCGGATCGATCTGCCCAATTTAGCCCTTCGTCGAATATCCGTTCCCGAAATACCGATTTGCGGAACGTTGACAAATCTCACTAATCTTGCCAGCTCGGACTTTACGCTGTGTGCATCGAATCCTGGTCGACTGATCACCACTACTTCTGCAAGAGTAAGTATTTCATTCGGCGATTTCCATGTTTGGAATTCCAAGAAATTATCGGCTCCGATGATCAGGGAAAGTGAGGCTTTTGGATAGAGCTCTGTCAGAGCCTTCATGGTGTCCACACTATATGAGATCCCCCTACGACGAATTTCTATATCAGAAACTTCAAAATCTGAATTACCGTCAATTGCCAATTGAGTCATTTCCAGGCGTCGCGCACCATCAGGCATTGCAGGGTCATTCTTATTAGGAGGAGTAGCAGAAGGGATAAACAGAATCTTATCAAAATGAAGCTGATCGCGTACACTCTCGGCAACGATGAGGTGTCCCATGTGAGGCGGATTGAATGTTCCACCAAAGATTCCAAGATTCATTGAGGAACTTTTCGCACCTTGTACTTTTTGGTAAACACTTTAAAGATCTCGTAGGTTCTGCGAGGAAATTCACTCTTGGTCATCCGTAACGTTTCTATCTCGTCCTTCAAGCGTGCAAGATTCAACCCGGAATCAAGCATATAATTCGTTTGTGTAGGAAAGATGACAACATTCAGGTCACAAATTCGCTCCATCAAAAGATCCGGCTTTGCCAATGGATCTCCTGCAGACGTGTCGAAGAGGGAACTATAGTTTGCTTTCATACCAATCAGAAAAAATCTTCCTTCAACTGTGGGACAAACAATAAGGCAATCATCTTCATACTCCAATTGATTAAGAACTTTTTCAAGGAACTTGGATGTGATCAACGGATTGTTGTCCAGCAAAACAACGATGCGTGAATAATGCTCTGCAAACGCCGTATCGACAGCATGCTGCACTTGTTCAGCGAGTGGTGTTTCCTGAACATCATAACATCGGATACGTTCACGAAACGGAGAAAGGTAGTCATCAGAGAATTCGGTGGGATTTCTGTAAAGATGAACATCTGCCTGGAGCACTCGACAGCTTGTTTCTATAATGTCACCAAGCATTGCACTAAACAGTGCATCCACATCACCCCAGGCAAGCGACGCAAATGGCTCATCCGGCTTGCGATTGATCTGCGGCGTTTTTGAGAAGATTATAATGACATTATGGTAATACATATTTTAGCTGGTCTTGATGAATATGAAGGTATTTCTTTGCACAGTTGTTTCTTGGGGTATTAATTCCAATATACGTGTTTTCAGAGAAAGACGGAATTTCTTTGAATAGTACTGAATCCTGAAGATTATGCCTTACGACAATGATTGAAACACGCCCAAGAGTTTCTTAGCAGCATTTCCCCACGTAAATTGTTTTATTCTCATAAAACCGCGCGCCACTAACGTATTACGATATTCGGAGTCCGTGATCACACGCAGTACAGCACCCGTCAGTTCATCCTCATTCCTACAATCGACTTGCAATCCAGCATCCCCGATAACTTCTGGCAACGAGGAACTGTTCGATGCCACAACGGGACATCCACACGCCATTGCCTCAAGTGGTGGAAACCCAAAACCTTCATAGAGTGATGGATAAACGAACACATCAGCAAGGTTATAGAGTCCAACAAGATCATCTCGGCCAACATATCCTAAAAATATAACATCAGTTTCCAACGAAAGCGCATGAACAGTCCTGAAAATTTCTTCATACAGCCAACCCTTGCCTCCGGCTACGATGAGCTTGTGATCAACAGTGTGCCTCCTCCTCAAACTGGAATACGCTTTAACTAACGTTGTGATGTTCTTTCGAAGCTCAAGAGTACTAACGCAAAGGATAAAATTTTTTGGCAGGTTATATTTTTTCTGTACTTCATGAAGCTTTGTCACATCAGTGACTCTGTTGAAGCACTTATCAATACCATTATGAACCACCTCTAGTTTTGTTTCTGGAACATCAAGCAGTCTCAAACACTCTGTTTTTGTAGCGTGCGAGTCAACGACGATCCTATCAGCCCTTGCAACGGAATGCCGTACTGCATAGGATTTGTATGACCGTGTCATAAACGGAAATGTCTTTGGAAATGCCAAAAATGAAAGATCATGTATTGTGATGATGCTAGCCTTGGTGTTCATCAGCAAAGAGGTGGTATGATCCGGATAGTACATCACATCAAGGCGATACTGTCGAACCTTATGAGGCAATGCAAGCTGTTCCCAGAGAATCCTTTGCCAGCTTTTCCGAAGCAAGACACGCGTTGGAACAAAGGTAGCAGTTCCTGCGGAAAGTTGGTCAAGATAGTCTTTATTCCCAAACACAAAAAACTCATGCGGAAATCCAAGCTGCAAGAGCGCTTCAAGAAGATTTTTCGCATAAACTCCAACTCCCGTGTTCGAACCAGAAATAATCTGAGCGTTAAAGCCTATTTTCATCTTTAATTTTCTTGCAATATCTTTTTATAAACTTCCAGAGTCTGGGCAGCTATATGCCGCTGAGTGAAGCGCTCGCCAACTCGCCGACGACCTTCGTGACGAAGTTGTTTCTTCAACTGAGAATTGGACAAAATCAAGCTTATCTTTTGATACAGATCGTCGATATTACTTTCTTCGAAAAGCAGGCCCGCATTGCCAATAGTATGTGGAATTTCACCAGAAGTCGATCCGACAACGGGAACTTCACAAGCCATTGCTTCGATCAACACACGACCGAACTGCTCTTTCCAAGTCGTTCTCGTGCGGGATGGAAGAACTAAGCAATCCATAACATTCAAGTATTCTGGGATTCGGTCGGAGGGAACATGGGGGATTATTTTTACCCGTTTCAGGATATCTAATTGTGCGGCTCTGACACTAATCCTGTGTTCGAGTGGACCATTTCCTACAATCAATAGATAGATGTTCCGCTTCACCTTCGAAAACGCTTCGATCAGATCCATAATCCCTTTTTCTTCGACCAGTCTACCAACATATCCAATGACCCCAGCTTCGCTCGAGCTAAACAATTCCCTTTTAAGTGCCGATGAATCCCTTCGAGTATACAGGCAGAGATCTACCCCAAACTGAGGGATGACAAATATTTCCTTGGCAAAGCCTTTCCGTTGCAAAACATTGAGCGCTTCATTGTTTCCTGCAATAGCTACTGAGGCATGTGAATAGTTGTATATTTCAAACCATGAAAATGGAAAAGGATACCGTTTGTAAATATTCTGCCATGTAAAAAAGAGTGATGAAATACTGTAGCCCTTTGCAAGCCTCATCGCCTGGTATGTAACGACACTGTACGGTTCCTCGTCGATATGAAGAACGTCGGGTCGAACAGATTGTACTGTTTTCTTGAGGTCTGAATAAAAGTGAAAATGATTTTCCCCACTCAAATAAACAGGAAGAAAATGAATCGAGTAACCGTTCCCTTTTGTTATTTCAGGAAACTGATGCCCCCATGATTTCGGAATGACGACGTGTACGTCGATACCCAACTTAGTCAGCTCAACCAGTTTCTGATGATATGCACCAACGACGAGCGCTTTGGAGATCATGAGGACCTTCATTTTTGAGCAATGACAACAAGATCGCCAGTAAAAAGATATCCGAGAAACCAGAGCCGCATCACCGTCTTCACGATTCGTTCCAGAGCATTGGTGGCAGGCTCGGCATTGCAAAATGTTTCTATCGAAGTAAATCCTTGCTTTGTTAACAACACTCGTATCAACTTCTCAGGATAGGGTCTGACATGTGTAATATCCAACCAGAAGCGTTCCGTTGTTCGTAAATCCTTCGCGTTGGGAGTAATAAAAATGATTTTCCCTTTCCGCTTTAAAACCCGGTAACTTTCAGTTATGAGTGTCAGAGCATCAGAAGGTACCAAGTGTTCGATAACATGTGCACAGAAGATTCCTCCAAGCGAGGAATCTGGAAGCGATCCTAAGTGCGACAGCACGTCACTATGAACTGCCTCCAATCCTTTTTTCAGAGAAATTTCCACTGCAGGTTCTGAAAGATCGAGACCGTACGCCGTTATCCCGGCTTTCTTGAACAGATCTAGCATCACTCCGTGTCCGCATCCGATTTCCAGGACTTTTCCTGGCACGCCCTTGAATTGGCTCACGAACTTCTCTTGCTGTTGAGTTGTCAGCTTTTCATTTCCCCATTGATACAATAGGCTGTTATCGACGGTCGTTCGATGGCGTGATCGCATAGGTTGTTAATCGACAGTGACTCGAGATTTAAGAAAAACCACAATAGTTATTGATTGAACGAGTGTGTTTATTCCTTCCACCGCTACCACCGTTACGGCAGCACCGACTATCCCGTAGAGCGGGATAAGAATCATATTGAACATGAGAGTCATCATCAGATTTCCAGCAGCAATGACCATTATAATACGAAATTTTCCCAAAGAATTCAGCACAGCCGTCAGCTGAGGGTTGACAGCCTTGAAGAATACCGACCAGCCCAGTACAGGAAGTACTTGCGCCGCCTTAGCATACTCATCAGAAATAAGAGGGACGAATTGGGGTACGACAAACGTTACAATACTTGCTCCAAGAAAGCCAAGAACTCCCGCACGCACAATAACTCTGTTCATCATTTTTATTGAATGAGATGCCGGTGCAACCTCCCATGAACTCGAGAGCGACGCATACAATGACAGCGACAGAGATGAAAACAGAAGAAAGAATGGTTCGATTAATCGATACGCTACCGAATATACACCTACTTCTCTACCTCCGAGAATTCCGCCAATCATAAGTGTGTCGAGGCGTAAGTATGTAACGACAATAATTCCCCCTAACCCTGCGTAGACGCTATCCTTCAGAATGGTCCAGACAATTTCCTTATCGAATCCAATCCTCACTCGATGATTCTGGGTGTATTGCTTCATGATAACGATCAGAGAAATAATTTCAGCGAGTGGAAAGACAATCGTCATCACGACAAGTGGAAGCTGGAGAGCAACACCACATATGATAAAAAGTAGAAAAAAGCTGCTTCCAATCAGGTTGGCAATCAACGCTTTTGCCATTGCCAGCTGAGACTGAAAATAGCTTACAAATGCATTCAATACCAACGTTGTACAAATCGATGACGCAACAATCAGTAGAATGTCGTTGTGTTGTCCGTTTCCGTAGATGATCTTGAAGATGATGGGAACTGCAATGAACGAGATGATGGAAAGAATAATCTTCAATCCAACAATATTGTTGAGAAGTTCTTCTCGCCCGTTTGTATAAGCTGCAAAACGCCGAACGGAAATTGTATCGACACCTGCATCAGCGACAATTTTGAAAATTTCTATAAAGGAGAGCACAAGAGAAAGGTTGCCAAATTGCTCAGCTCCAAATGCTCTGGCGATCAATAGCAAGGCGACAATACGAACAAGACCAGCTGCTCCCCGTGCAACAATAGTTGCAGATGTATTCTTGAGGATGGAGAGCGTTCCCTTCTCTATCATTGTAATATGATCATCAGCCATGGGGAGACACACTCATTGCCATGCTCATCATCAGGACTTCCTGAATACCGTGCGTAAAGGGCCAGCCAAACATACCGCTTCCTAGAATTGCAGTGACACTAGTAACCATTATAACGCGGAAGTAATAGTCATGATCGGAAGACGATTCCCGTATTCGCTTCAAGGCTTCTCGATAGAAGACCAAAAACAGCCAGACAAAAGCCGCCAATCCCATAATACCCGTTTCAGCTGCAACCTGAAGGGGTGTGTTGTGGACAAGCTCAATATCCGGTTGTTTGTTTGGATTAAAGAACGACCGTTGAGTAACATGATCATAATCTTTGTGAAGAAGCCCTGTGAGCTGAGTGGAAGAATAAGAAGACAATCGGTCTTTAAAATTTCCAAATCCAATACCAAAAATTGGATAATCTTTGAACATGGAAAAAGCTGCGTCAATCAACAGCGAGCGCTGGACATTTGAAAATGAACGGTCGCGCACAACCTTATCGACCGATAGATCGAGAGCTATGATTCCAGCGGCAAGCGCAACCACTCCAATCAGTTTTGCAAACGCTGCTGCGACATGTTTCTTTCGGAGAAAATAGCCAAGAACAATAAAACCCCCGACCATACCAATCCAGCTTCCACGTGAAAACGTCGCGACCAATGCGGTTGACAGGACAAATACTAAACTGACTATCACCCATCGCTTCCCGAGTATGCGGATCAACGGATGAACCGTGTCTCTTGCTGTCAATGCTTGAGTTGAGTGAAGAAAGTAAAATCCAAACACAGCCGGAAGCACACCGATGAGAAAGTTAGCAAATGCATTAGGCTGATCGTATGTACCGTATGCTCGCAGCCGCGTTTCGGCTACCTGAAAATTGATAGGTTCCCTCAGGAAAAGGTATTGATAAATTCCTATACATGATGCCAGTCCAGCCGCAAGCACAAGAATTGACCACAGCAAAAGTTTCTGATCCTTATCACGAATGGCATAAACAAAGAAATAGAACACCACAAACAGCCACATGAATTGCAGGAGCTCTCGCATTACAACAAGCCTATTAAGAGCGTGGATCAGGCTGAACACACAGGCTCCCAGAAAAAAGAGAAGTGGCGTCAGATACGGTTTGAATCGGAGGATTTGCTGCGATTGAACAATCTTCGGTATCCACATCATGATGGCAACGGAAAACAACATTTCAGTAACAGTCACACGAGCAACGCTGATTTTTATAACCGTATCGAATGGGATAGATGCAACTGCAAGGTAAAGAATAGTTGTTGGAATAAGATTCTTCATGAATCGTGAACTGTTTGTTTTTTTTGCGATCTATGGCTTAGCTCGGCTAAGCAACCTTCCGCACTTTCACCTGCCGAACACGTCGCTGGCTTTTTTTCATGACCGTAAAGGTAAGATTGTTATACCGTATATTTTCGTTTTGTTCTGGAATGCGACCAGTCAATTTGTACAGAAAGCCATTCAATGTTTCATACTCCAGATCCTCGGGAACCTCAGCACCAAACTTCTCATTAAAATCATGAATGCTGATACGTGCATTGACTAATGCTGAACCGTCTGCAGATTGCTCAACATCTTTCAGGACTTCATCATACTCATCGTGAATCTCGCCGACGATCTCTTCGAGGATATCCTCCATCGTAATAATTCCTTGCATCCCACCAAATTCATCGACGACGATCGCCATGTGCATCTTCTGTTCCTGCAGCTCACGCATGAGCTGACTGATCTTGATCGTCTCAGGTACAAAGTATGCAGGACGAATAATATCCTGTAACACGATAAGATCACGATGCTCCAGGAGATTAATCAGATCTTTTGTGTAAATAATACCGACAATGTTATCAATCGATTCTTTATAGACAGGCATACGTGAATATCCCTCTTCAGTCACGATGCGGATGAGTTTGTCACGAGATGTGTTGTAGTCAATGGCAACGACATCAGTTCTGGGTACCATGATTTCCTTCGCTGTTGTAGTAGAAAACTCAAAGATACTTGTGATCAGCTCCTGTTCAGTTTTGTTGATGACACCCGACCGTGCACTTTCGCTGACAATCATCTCTAATTCTTCAGGTGAATGAAGCAACTCCGTTGCACTTGATGGAGGAATGCCGATCAGGTTGAGCAGAAAATTCGCAGCGGTATTCAGCACCCAAATGACCGGCTGAAAGATGCGATAAAAAAGCTGTAGCGGAAGCGAAACAACGAGCGTTGTCGCCTCCGCATGCTGGATGGCAAGAGATTTTGGTGCTAACTCACCAAGAATAATATGAAGAAAGGTCAGGATTGCAAAGGCTACCCCAAAGGAAATAGCATGGAGCGCCTGCTCGGTTGTGACTCCCAGAATGGAAAGTGGTCCGCGTAGCATGTCGGCAAGTAACGGCTCGCCAGCCCAACCAAGACCTAAACTTGCCAAGGTGATACCTAACTGAGTAGCCGAAAGGTATGCATCCAAATGCTCGACGATGTTTTTTGCAAGCGCTGCGTACCGATGTCCCTTCTTCACCCTTTGTGCAATTTGGGATACACGCACCTTAACAATTGCAAACTCAGCAGCGACGAAGAAGCCATTTGCAAGGACAAGCAGAAGAATGAAAATGATGTTCCCAATAACTTGGGAAAACATGAACTATTCGCTTAAAATTATTAGAATTATAGAGTCTCTTTATGCAATGTACGAGAAAGGGGGGTATTAGTCAAAAATACAAAAAGTTGGCTGGCGATGACCCTTGGAGGACATCAATTCTATGATGTCAGGTATGACACTATTGTTGCGATGGCTTCAAGGCGCTCATTTGCCCTTACAAGTAGCTTTTGCTTCTATCAGGGCGTGGGGCTCCGGTAACACTTTTTAATTAACTGACCCTTTTGGGAAGATGTGGTATTCATATCTTCAAAACCACTCCACGAAGAATTTGCGTGAAAGAAACAGGAAAAGCAGTGGCAATGATCTAAACTGCTTAGTTGTTCGGTCTCTTTGTCTTCTTTTGCGGCAGGAGTTTCTGCAATTGTCGGAGGGAATCCAATCGAAGACTATCAGTGAGTGCGGCGGAGTCACGCGCCGCAGAGTCGAGTTGGATTTCCGAAAAACTGGTGACCGCTGGAGCCTTGAGGTGTTGTAAGGATTTCATCATTGGAGATTCAAGTCCCCGCTGTTCCTTTTTCATCTCAAGTCGCTCCGGTTGTCGTGATTCATCGGCTTCTTTTTCCTGATTCATTTGAATCTGACCTTCCATCGGAGGTTGAATACCTTGTTTTGCTGCAGGCATGGATTGCTCTTTCACCTCTTCAGCTTTTTCTCTCTCTTGTTGCACTTCAGATGTACGCAAATGAGGTATAGCTTTTGCCTGCTCTTTGGGAAGGGAACGACCCTTCTGCGCCCCCGCTTTCTCCAGAGTTTTATCATCCGTTGACCGCTCAGGAGAAGGGACTTGCACCGACGGAGTGATCTCATCTGATCTCGTAGCTGGTATTTCCTGTTCTGTTGGCATCGGAACATTGCCAGTTCTGAAGAAGACATAGTACGAAATCAAACAGACCGCAACAATTGTGACGAGTGAATAGGCGAAGACAGGTATTCGTCGAGGAGCAAAAACTCTACCAAGGATTGGACGTCGAGACTCTTCACTCGTTATCCGCCGCTGCAACCGTGCCTCAAAGTCTTCAGAGGCTTTGACTTTCGGCAAACCCTTCAGCAGCTTGCGGAGAGGGTTATGTGAATCGTCCATGTTGTTCATTGTATCGATCATCCTTCACTATAAGGTAAAATTCTTTTATTCGTTAATCAAATCTTTCAACAACTCTTGAAGCTTTGCTCGTCCTCGATTGAGGCGCGATTTTACAGTACCGATATTCAATCCAGTAATCTCACAAATCTCTTCGTACGTCATCTCTTGAATATCACACAGTACAACAACTTCCCGATATGTTGCGGAAATCGAATTCAATGCTTTCTGAATTATTTCCCGCTTGAGTGAACTCTCTGCTTGTCCATCCGCAGGGTAACGCACATCGGGAATCTCGTAATCTTTCTCATCGCTTTCTTTACCGCGACGACTTAACAAGAACCATGCTTCTCGCTTACGCTGCCGAAGCTTTGTTTTAGCGAGATTAGTGGCAATGGTGTATAGCCACGTCGAAAACTTTGCAACCGGTTTATAGAGGTGTTTTTTCCGATACACACGAACAAAAGTTTCCTGCACGACATCATCTGTATCATCATAGTCACTAAGGTAGCGATAAACAAAATTTATCAGTTGATCTTTGTACCGGCCTACAAGAATATTGAACGCTTCAATCTGTCCATGCTGAAATGCTGCAATCAGCTCTTCGTCAGAACGCAGCTTGACCGCCGTTTGTGTTTCGGACATTAACCTATTCTTTAACTGTGTCGCTTGTTCGAATGTTCCCCCATCCCGTTCTTGTTGAGGAAAACGTCATGAGATTCTCTCGGAAAATCAACGTATGAAAGAACATACGTCAGGTTATTGAGACAACAGGGATAGATTGTTGCTGCCTGATTAACTGATAGACCAGCAACGTCATGACGAGGTTTGGGTCTGTGCTTGTCGATTTGAGAGTTTCATCAGCTTTGGTAAGAGCTTGAAAACATTGCTCGATCTGAAGAGCAGGGTATTTACCTGAGGCGTCAAGATATTCTCTAAGAAAGAATGGACTTACTCCGATACCAGCAGCAAGCTGATTTTGTGATGCAGTTTTGCCATTCATTTCCTGAAGCATCCAAAGCTTTTGAAAGTATCGTGTTAACATGATAATGATTAGGAGCGGAGATTCACCAACACGCATCATATGCTCAAGGATTTCAAGTGAACGTGATAAATCTTTCTCTCCAACTGCTTTTGAAAGCTCGAAAATATTGAATTGTCTCGACATCCCGACAACTCTGGTAACATCATCTTCATCTATTGTTTCTTTGTCATCGACATAAATGATCAGCTTATCTACCTCGTTTTGAATTTCCCTGAGAGATTTCCCAACATAGCCTTGGATGAATTGGCATGCTTCAACCGTAGCTTTCTTTCCAAACTTTTCAAACCGTTTACGAATCCAGCCCGGGACTTCATTATCATACAACGATCTGAATTCCGTGACTGTACCGTTCTTCTCAAGACTCTTGAAGATCGTCTGTCGAAAATCGGGCTTAGATGAAATGACCACGAGCAGTGTCGAAGCTAACGGCTTTTCAATGAACGGTAGAAGAGTGTCTTTGTTCGGAAGTTTATCAAATTCTTTGACGACAACGACACGCCTGTCACCCAACATAGGGAAGGCTGACGCAAGTGAGACAACATCCTTTCCATCCACATCGCTGCCATACACGATATCAAGATTGAAACTTTGTGTGGTAGGTCCGAGTGCCTCTTCGATCAGTGTAGAAAGAGTTTCTTCCACAAGAAAATCTTCTTCACCGTAAAACAAATAGAGCGGAGAAAACTTTTTCTCTCGAAATGATCTCTCTATATCTTCAAGACGTAGACTGTTCGACCTCTGCTTCGCCATAAAAGCGAATTCTCATCACCTGTGTGTCGTTTACTTTTTCGCCTGGAGGCGGCGAACGGATTCTACAAATACTTTCGCTTGAGGAACATCACGAAACGTTGCCGATATTTCTTTGCCACCGTAAAGAGCAATGGCAGGTGCTGTCCCAGTTTTCACTTTACGAATGTTATCCACGACATCCATCCCTTCAATCACTTTGCCGAAGACTGCGTATCCGGCAGGATCACCCATCCCAGGATTGAGATTATGATTATCGACCACGTTGATAAAAAATTGTGAAGTTGCACTATTGGGATCGCTCGTCCGAGCCATAGCAATCGTACCACGATCGTTTTTTAACCCGTTCGATGATTCATTGACGATTGGCGCCTTAGTTGACTTTTGTCGGATTGTCTCTCCATCCGCAAATCCGCCACCCTGAATCATGAAGTTCTCGATGACACGATGGAAGACCGTGCCATCATAAAACTTGTCATCAACATAACTGAGAAAGTTATCAACCGTAACGGGAGCTTTATCACGATACAGTTCGATTTTGATCGTTCCCATCGAGGTCTTCATTACGACGACCACACTTTTGGGACTATCCATTTTCTTGCTTGCCTTCGTTGGTTTTCCCATTACGTTTTTTGAAGTATCTTGTTGTCCTGCAGAGAATTGTACCAAAAAAATAACCGATAAGAGTAAAAAGATGAATGCCTGAAATAGTTTCATAGTTTCTCCGTCCTGTT
>JACQVI010000059.1 GCA_016209795.1 Ignavibacteriota bacterium | reverse complement strand
GGGCAAGTCAGAACAAATCAGGAGCTATCCGTTTCGTCGAAGAACCATTATCGTCAGATCATCCACTTTTGACGCTCCGGAGCGGAAGGTATTGAAATCTGCCAAGCAAGCACTAATCAATGCACTCGGTATTAGATGGTGATTGTCAGCAACAAACTTTGTCAGTCGTTCTTCGCTGTAATCTTCTCCAGAAGGATTTCGTGTCTCAGTAAGTCCATCGGTGTACAGCAGGAGAGTATCGCCTTTGTTTAGGTTCAGATTCTTTAGTTCATAGCGTGTGTCACAGAACATCCCAACGGGTATGCCTGTGCTTGAAATGCTTGTAACCTGACCATTGCGGATCAAGAGGGGAGGGCAATGTCCTGCGTTGCAGATCTCAACGTCCCCATCCTTCGATACTTTTGCAGAAACGAGCGTGGCAAAGTGTGCAGAGAGTGTACTATCACAAAATAGTTTGTTTGCTTTCTCAACCAGTTGGTGAAAAGACAAATCTGAAATAATCAGACTGCGGAAGATAGCGTGAAGACGAGACATCAACAGTGAAGCAGCGACGCCCTTGCCAGAAACATCTCCGAAAAGAATGTAAGCATCCCTTCCCTTGGATTCCGGTTTGATCAAATCGCAGTAATCACCGCTCACCAATCCTGCAGGCTCATAATGGTAATGTACCTCCCATCCATCAATGCGCTCTTGCTTATCTGGCAGCAGCTTTCTTTGAATGGCAGAAGCAAGCTCAAGGTCACGCTCAAATGCATCCTGCTGCTCTTTTGAAAGGTGAGAGAGACATATCGTTGCGAACGGTTCGACTTGTAAGCGCCTGTCTTCAATCGGTTCATGACACACATCGCAAATGCCTAATTTACCATTGTCGATACGTTCTAATGCTGCGTCAACGTCTTGTAAGAGACGGACGAGCTGCTGATTGTCTCCTGTTTGCGTGATGGCTTGTACTAACTGCTCACGGCGGGTGTGGAGTTGTGAGCGCATCGCTGCATCTTTGTATGTTTCCATGGTTAGGCTCTCTTGATAAAAGATGAATAGTTTACATTTTGTTATACGTTTGTAATGTGGTGGAGTTTCTTTTCGGGACTCGCCCTATCGCTGAGGTGTCCAAGAAGTAACAAATGATCAGTCATTCCCGAATGTTGTAATCGGGAATCCAGATAATTTGAAGAATCCAAGCTCTGGACTCCCGATAGAAGCACTTGGGAGTGACAACAAAAGACTTTTTGGTCGCCAACGATGTAATGGCTTGCCTGAGATAAGTCACTTCAGCGAGTGCAGAGCAACCCTGTTTCCCTCACAATCTTCAAAGACTGCCATGAAGCCATGATCTTCTGAGATTTACATCTTCGGAACGAGAACTTTTCTGCCGTTCGTTGGCACCCTGCCCAGAGCTAACTCTTACAGACAAAGGGACAGTGAATTTTCACAGGTTTATCGCTTTGTATCCTAACGGCAAGCATCACTATGATAGCAGGGCTGTTAACGCTTCACAAAAAATGTCTTGTTTTTTTCATTCCATTCTACCTTCTCGTGGTTTTTATTCCACCATTGTTGAACCTTTCCAATTTCATCTCTCCTGAACTCAAGTTGTACGTGTCCACGCAAGGCATCATAAGCGTCGTCGGCAAAGATGCCTCCTTCTTTCGCAATCTCAATGAGAGGAGGAATAGCTTGAGAATTTCCCAACTCTAATGCTGTTTCCAACATGGTGGTCCTTAGCTCAGGATCGTCTTCTTTTTTAGCAACATCAACAAGCTTTGTTGCGAACGCACTGTCTCCAAGGCTTCTGACTGCTTCAAGTGCACTTTTTTTCACCTCAAAAGAATGATCGTCCAAGAGATTTAGAATGTTCGGTAAAGCTGATCGTTCTTGAATACGTGTAAGAAGCTCTATTGCAGCTTTCCTCACTTCTACATCTTGATCCCCTAATTTCTCGATTGCAAGTGCAATCCAGTGATCTTTTTGTTCTGCAAACGACCCTAATTGAGCAAGAGCAGTTTGGCGATCGGTACTCAGAGAGCTATTAAGGAGGTGCAGTGTGTGTTGAAGGGGATCCTCTTCAGGTTTCCGCAACAAAAAAATTCCTGCTACGAACAGTACAAAGAGCAGGAGCGAAGCAAGGGCATTGCGTAGAGCAGGAATTCTTTTTTCCGATGTTCTCACATATCGAATTGTTGCAGAAACAATCAATGCCAGTGCGAGGAGAACTACAATCAATGGACTTGTTGGCAATCCCGTATGCCATGAAAGCTTCACGCCAATGAAACTGATAATCGCTCCAGCAATCCATCCAATTGCAAGTCGTGTGCTGAGCTTATCTGAGAGCAGCATTGCACCAACGGCAGGAATTACCAAATAACTAAACACCAAAAACACGCCTGCAATTGCCACAGAGCTTGTAATAACAAATCCAAACGACATATAAAAAAGAAAGTCCCACCAACGAACATTCATTCCCAAGGCACTTGCCTTTGCTGAATTAAACGAGATTGGGATGAACCTGCTGCGAAGGAGGAAGTGAAAAAATCCGATAATCAAATAAATGATTGCTGTTTTGATCACAAGAGGAGCTTGGACCCACAGTAATTCGCCCTTGATAATGCGATCAAGTTCTTGTGGTCCAAGCGGGCTTCGTGCAAGAACGAGAATCGTTGCGGCAAACGCAACAGCGTAGACGATACCAATGATTGCCTCGTGCGGGACTTTCTCACCTCTCATCTTCGTCATTGAAAAAATAAATGCACCGAGGAAGGTAAACGCTAGCGAATAGAAATACAGTGCGTTTACATCTTTGCCGACCTCATAACCAAGCAACACGCCTGTTACAGTGCCAAGTGCCGCAATTTGTGCCAAAGCTAAATCTACAAAAATAACTTGTCGAGCGATGACATGCACACCAAGGTAGGCGAGAATACCCGTGAGAACAAGACAAGCCATCAGGGGCCAGAGCATGGTCTCTGGAATGTAAAATAATTGTTCCATCAGATTATTCTTTCAGCATGGACTTAGGAAGTTGCCTGGATCAGTTTTTCAAGCAAATACGTAATGAGCTTCTCATATGTGTCTACCTCTTCTGAAGCACCAACATCGATATAGGTCATTAAAACTTTGGCTCCAGTTTTGCTGGCGACATAGTCTGCTGCATCTCTTGAGTAGAAATTATCATTGAGGATAACTTTCATTCCTTCTCGTTTCACTAACTCAACAATAGCGTCGCGATGTTTTGGCGGGGGAGGGATTCCCGGCTTCTCTTCAAGCTCACCCATGATGTTTAAGCCAAAACGCTCGGCAAAGTAGATGTACGTTTTATGGTAGGTGATAATTTTTAGTCCCTTCAAGGCTTGTGCTTTTTTCATCCATCCGTTTAGTTTGGTTTCAAGATTTTTTGATTTCAGCCAGTGCTCAAGCTCATTGTTTTTTGTCTTCCTACTGAGAATATCCCCAGCCTTGTTACCTAAAGCTGATAGAAGTTCTTCCCCAAACATGGTTGCATCTATTCGATGCTTAAATTTTTCAAGGCGTGCTTGGTAGTATTCGTCATTGGAGGGATCTAACTTTGTCAGTCGCTCTGTAAAGTTCTCCGCAATGATTTTGATATTAAGAGGATCAAGCCAAATGTGGGGATTCCCTTGAGGATGAAGGTCACCCCACACGCGCGAGACTTCGATTGGCAGCTCTTTGACTGGAACATTGATCGAGGCGATCAGTCGTCCTTCATTCGCAGACTGAATGCGAGGGTTCCCTGAGGCATCAACGACATTCTTGGACCAGAGATCTAAGTTTAATCCTAACTCTACGAATAGATCGGCATTCCTGGCAAGCTCGTTCATCCGGGGCGTCGGTGTTACGTAATGCGGGTCTTGCTTCGGATTTGCGAGAGCAGTCACCTCAACTTTATCTCCACCCACTTGTTGAGCAACATATTTTAAAACGTTGAGCGTGGTTACTACTTTTAATTTTTGCTGAGCATGGATCAACTCATGCGCAAACAAAGAAGTTATAACTAGAATAAATGTGAAAGATATCTTTTTCATGTTCTACTCCTTAACGATTAACCCAATAAGGTTCAGTGGGGTGAGATCCAAAAACAAAGTTGACTTCAAAAATACCGGAAGTGATGTCGTCATGTGCAGGGATATCACTCATACGGTGTTCGACGCCGATGCGGAATCTTAGAAACTCCGTTGTGTAATAACTGAGATATCCAGCGATGGACTTTGTTTCAAGCTGGTCATCGATGGGTTCTTTAAGCCAATCATAACGCACACCAACATAGAGCCAATAGGAAGTTTGGTATTGCAAGTACCAAAACCAACCGTAAGGCGAACTGGTGACTTCGTTAGATAGCGTATCAAGATAGTTCTGTTTAGCCCAGAAAATTTCTCCTCCAGCTACAAAAGATTGATGTTGTCGTCGTTCTGAAGGCAACCATTTGTACGTAATATCGGCACTCAGGAGCCTTGTTGATAAAGGTTCTCGCTCATAATACACGCTTCCTCCTACGACAAGCAAATGCTCGTTTGACCAGTCTTTTGACAACGTTAGATGACTGAGATATGCAAGTTGTGTGGTACCTTCATTCTGAGAAAGACCTAATTCTCCTGTGCGAACAACATCAAGGTTCATCTCAAGCGTCGTTTGAGGAATGGGAGAGGGAAGAAAGAAGTCTATATCAACCCCCGTCGGATTGAAGCCTGACTCGAAAAAATCTCCCTGCTCAGTACCTAAATACTTTGACACAACAAGCGGACGAGTCGTCCATGGTAAATCATGCATGTGCAGTTTGTTGTTGACACCAAGTGGCGCGCGGAATTTCCCAATTTTCAGCTTCATCCCAAGCGGTGCTGCTTCGATGATGGGTAATCGTTTAATGAGTCCATACGCTTCTTCAACGTCAATTTCAAAACTTTCACCAGCTTCATTCTCAAATGCAAGAATACTTATTGCTTCAGCATAAGGGTCAACTGGTGCTCTCAGGTCAAGCTCAAGTGTGCGCAGAAAGGGTCGATCCCCAATCTCAGTTTCTTGATCTTCGGCATAAACTGTCCTATCGTCTACTCTCGCAGCAAAATTAATGAATGCTGTCGTCCGTGGATTTAACACGATTGGCGCAGATGATCGGGCTACTGCATCAATTTTCTTCTCAAGATCCGTTAAACGTCTTTCGAGACGTTCTTCAAGCTGATCGAATTCATCAAGCTCTCCCATTTGACTCTGTGTACGAACGTTTTGCAGGCTGTCTAGTTCATGTCTTAACTGCCTCACTTCTAATTTCAATGTTTCATAGTGCATGTCCGTTGTATCACTCTGAGCCTGGCTAATAACGAGCAGAATGGGTAAATAAATAAATACCATAAGCAGATATTTTAGAATCATAATGATCCCTCCACAATAAAAAATTGTTTTAAAGTGAATTAATTAACAAAATATCTATAACATTCCCTGGTGAAGGGAAACGTTACTTTATTCACAGCAAATAAGTAGGAGGTGCTCTGCTTTGAAAAGATAATTGTAGACCGGATGGATAATAGCTAACTTCAAGATTATAAAATGTGCGTACGACAGGAAGTGGTAAGTGAAATGCATATGTATCAAACAAAGACGCTTGAGAAGATTTAATACGAAAACAAATAGCACAAAACGACTGGTGAGATTTTGATATTGGTTTCTTGCCAGAAGAACTGAGTGCAAGCGATGTATCTGTTTTCAACTGTAATTCATGGATGTGAGTAACTGTCAGCACGAGAAAAGCCAAAGAATAACAGACAGTTACAAAAAGAATGATTGCTATTTTAAAAGCCTTACACATACCTTTTATCAATATCGAACAAATGTAGTCATTTCTCCGATAAATCACAATAAGAACTGAGTCCGTCAATACAGTAATTTAACAAAGTGCTTTGATCTACTTCAATTTTGATAAACCCAAAGTATAGAATTTGACTTTCTAAGAGGTTTTAGCTATGTTTTTACATCTTCCAACTTGCACGATACTCCAATACTTAACTTTACAAGGAACACGGCAATGAAAAAACTCTATCTTCTCGTCGGCACGCACAAAGGCGCATTCATGTTAACCTCAAACTTGGATCGAAAGAAATGGAAACAGCATGGTCCGTTTTTGCAGGGAGGAGATGTCAATCATCTCACGATGAACCCAGACGATGACGGCACACTATACGCCTGTGCCAATTCCTACGGCAAAAAAGGCTGCCAAGGCTAGGGAGAATCTATACACTTGCAAAAAGTAGAATGGTGGAAAGACTTCTTTACAGGACTCACACTGGACATGTGGCGAGCGGCTATCAGCGAAGAGCAGACGAGCGCTGAGGCAGACTTTCTTCAAACAGTGCTTCAACTGACACCAAAAGCCAAGGTACTCGATGTGCCATGTGGAAATGGTCGTATCTCGCTTGAATTAGCATCGAGGGGTTTTCGACTGACAGGAGTCGACATCTCGCAGGGCTTCTTGGAAGAGGCTCGATTGACAGCTACCAAGCGACAATTGGAAATTGTCTTTGAACGCCGCGAGATGCGTGATCTACCTTGGAAGGGGAAATTCGATGGAGCCTTTTGTTTCGGCAACAGCTTCGGCTACCTTGATGACGACGGCAATGCTAACTTTCTGAAAGCAGTCAATCGTATTTTAAAGCAGGGTGGGCGGTTTGTACTTGATGCCGCCAGTGTTGCTGAGGCAGTTCTTCCAAAAATCCAAGACCGTACAGAGGTGCAAGTTGGGGACATTCGGTTCATAGAAGTGAACCACTACGATCACGTCCTAAGTCGGCTCGATACAGAGTACACATTTGTGCGGAACGGAAACATGGAAAAACGATTTGGCTCTCATCGGATTTATACGTACCGAGAACTCTGCCAACTTCTCGAAGCGGCTGGCTTTGTTAACCTCGAGTCGTATGGATCGTTGAGTCAAGATCCTTTCAAGTTTGGATCGCAAGGACTTTTTTTGTTGCTACAAAATAGGAAAAACCGGTTTGCCCACTGCTCTTAGCTTAGTTCTGTTACCCCTTAAACATCTTCAGCATGAACACATCGTTAATTCCAATCATCTCCACGGAATAAAACGGCTCGCCGTATTTCACGCCGATCTGCTGTCCATAATACTTTGCCCGTGTCTCTACAAGATCAAGAAATGATTTTTGGCTTAACAGTGTTTCAGGTTCTTCAGATTCAGGATTGTAAAATTGGGATTTGTGGGCTTGGATTGCTCTGACACGAATTTCATACACATCACTGATGTCGACTATAAAGGAGGGAGTAAACTCGTACTTTTGCATGAAGTGGAAATAATGATGTGGACGCCAGGGCTGTTGTTTCTTGCCGTTCAGCTTCGTTATGATTTTCCTTAATCCAGAATAATACCATGCCTCACGACATAGGTAATGTGCGTGGACATGATCGGGATGTCTCTCGTGCCAATGTGGGATGAGGATAATCTTCGGTCTATACTTGCGATATAGCTGAATCACTTTCAGTTTATTTTTCTCATTGACCTCGAATCTCCCATCGGGCAGATGGAGGTTCTCTCTGACGTAAACTCCAAGTACCTTCGCAGCTTCTTTTGCTTCTTTCGCACGGATCTCTCGTGTGCCGCGAGTGCCCAATTCACCCTTCGTCAGATCAATAATGCCGACTTTATAGCCTTGCTTTACAGCTTTTGCCAAGGTACCGCTGCAGCACAGTTCGACATCGTCTGGATGAGCGCCAACGGCGAGAATGTCAAGTTCCATTCGTCATCTCCTAAAAATAATTTTGAATATAGACAACGTAGGACTAAAACGCAAAGAAATTTGATTTACGAAGTGGATTTAGATATATTGTTCGAGTATGAATCCTGAGGCAAAGATACTCACTGTCAGTGAACTTACTCGCCGCATAAAAAGTGTCCTTGAAACAGGGTTTCTCGACGTCTCTGTACAGGGAGAAATTTCTAACTGCAAGCTGCATTCTTCAGGTCACTTATACTTTACGTTGAAAGATGAATCCTCCCAACTGCAAGCCGTTATGTGGCGTGGAAGGGTAATGAACTTGTTTTTCACTCCTCAGGATGGCATGAAAGTCATTGCTCGAGGAAATATAACCGTTTATGAAGTCCGTGGTATTTATCAGATCGATGTTCTTCAACTTCAGCCACTTGGTACTGGTGAACTTCAGCTTGCCTTTGAACGGCTGAAACAAAAGCTTGCTGCTGAAGGACTCTTCGCTCCTGAGCATAAAAAACCACTACCCGGGTATCCTGCACGCATTGGTATCGTAACGTCTCCAACGGGGGCAGCAATCCAGGATATCCTTAGCATTATCTCACGACGAAATCCTGCAGTCGAAGTAATTTTATATCCTGTTCGGGTTCAAGGTTCTGGAGCAGCAGAAGAAATAGCAACTGCCATTCGTGACTTTGACAGATATGGAGAAATTGACGTTATGATCGTCGGTAGGGGAGGAGGTTCGCTTGAAGATTTGTGGGCGTTCAATGAGGAAATTGTCGCACGGGCAATCTACGATTCTAAAATCCCTATTATCAGTGCAGTCGGACACGAGATCGATTTCACGATTGCCGACTTT
>JACQVI010000045.1 GCA_016209795.1 Ignavibacteriota bacterium | reverse complement strand
ACGAACTTTCTTTGTGAAATATATCCTAACTCAACCCCCTCGATCCCCCTTCTCTTTTAAAAGAGAAGGGGGCAGAGGGATGAGTTCCGACAGTCGTATGATAGCAGATTATCATTATACGTTCAGTGCGTAACATCGGTAAATAAGTAATAGTATAGCGTCCTGCTCTCTCCTGTTCTCACGACGTGGGGAGGAGAGAGCGGGATCTCCAAATTTGAATTCAAAAACTTTAACTCCATTAACTTTATCATCCATTACATAGCGAGGTAGTTATGAACTTGTTCAAAATGTTTTCTTTGTTACTGTGTCTGGGTCTTTCGTGTTTGCTGACCCAGGCAGTATTGGCTCAAGGGTGGAACACAACGATTCACGTTTCCGATAACTCCGGAGGGCAAGAGGGTGAAGCGGATTTAGTCGTTGGGACCGACCCGGGAGCAACTTACTGTCTTGATGATAGCAGTATCACCCCTGCGGAAATTGAAGCACCGCCCCCGGGACCTGATGGCGTCTTCGATGCACGATTAATTGGTCGCAGTCCCGGCGATTGTCGTTCTGGAGGTTCGTACGTCGATATCCGCGATCTCGTGCGAGACACACAATCCGATACGTTCTACGTCAGGTTTAAATCGTCATCTGAGGGCGCAGGCGGTGTAATGTTTTCCTGGGACCCGAATATCGGTAGCATAGGTGGCGGTGGCTGGATATTGCACGTCCTTGCCGATCCTCCGGATATCCCCACCGATGTCTATTTCGATATGACAACGGCGTCGTCCTACCAGCATCCGCTTTACAGCGATATCAATCAGAAAGTGGAGATCATGACGTACGATGCGTACCTGATGCGCTCGTTCCCGCCTGAATCGTTAGCCCTTGCAAAGACCGAAAAGGGAAAAGAAGCCAAAGGAAAGGGTATTAAGAAAAAGGCTAAGTTTAGTGAAGCCACCTTCACACTAGTCAATAACACAGGACAGAAAGCCCTCGATCTGCACCTCAAATTCAGTCAGGAAGTTCGAAAAGACGCGTTCGGAGATCCCATTTTAAGTATCTCCGGCGGCATGTCAGGAGGTCCGAAAGATCCGGCAAAGCCGAAGGAATGGAATTTTACCGGTAACGTTGCAGATAGTGGCTCTGTGATCATTTACGCCCAAGGAAATAAAGGAAAAGAGCTGACGATCAAAAGTTATGAATGGACAAGCGGCGTCGATGAGATTGGTGAGGGGACTGCACTGCCAGATCCTGGCACGAGCCACTTATATCCTCCAATGCCAAATGTCTGGAACGCATTGGATGAAGTCTACCAACAAGGTGGTCAGATTTATATCGACTCGGGTCTATATGTTGGTCGTGCACCGAATCAGGTGTATCATCCGAAGAAAGCGGCTGCCATTTACAAGACCTTGAAGGATAAGACCGGTATGCACACAGGTGGTCCCTCCTGTCTGAACACCATTGGTGGAAAACCGTGGACAAAACCCCAGAAGAGCGCACCTCCAGCGAAGCATAACAACATTCTGCTTGCTGAGGCAATTGCCCTCAAGGCGAACATAGCCATGAGTGATGAGGATAAAATGCCGGGATTATTCGGCGACATGAAATATAATAATCCTGGCAATCTGTTCGATGGACAGACGGTAAGGCAGATTGCAGCAAAGGCTGATAATTATTTAGCATGCCTCGGGCTGGATAAAGGTGACTCAACATCACTCCTGGCAGTTATTCAGGAGATTAATCGGGAGTTCGACGGTCCATTAGATACGATCAGCTTTGCCGGCGGCACCAAGAGTCCACCTTCACCCCAGGGCGGACACACGAAGTTCACAGGTCATAGCGCTGTTGGTCTATCTCAACATTTGTATCGCCCAACAGCGGTAATACCACCTGCGCCAGAGCGAAGACCCTTTGTGGATATCGCATCGCTGCCTCAGGCGTTCTCGCTGCGTCAGAACTATCCGAACCCGTTCAACCCGGCTACCGCGATTGAGTTCACACTCCCTCAAGACGCTATTGTCACGATGAAGGTGTACAATATGCTCGGGCAGGAAGTGGCAACCTTAGCAGATCGTGAGGAATTCACTGAGGGTTTGAACGATGTTGAGTTCGATGCATCAGAGTTGAGTTCGGGCGTCTACTTCTATCGTATCGCTGTCGAGGGCATTGACGAGGACGGCAATGCGACGGAGAGACTCTACACCAGCGTCAAGAAGATGATGCTCGTGAAGTAGTATGTGGTGAACCTTGCGAAGGTCGAGAGCCTTTGCAAGGTTTTCTCTGAATATGTACAGTTTTTGTAATTCTAAGTTCCAAATTCTTAATTCACTAATCCACCATTTCACAAACAAATCATTAAAAGGAGTTAATATGAAACGCTTTATGTTCGTTATGCTTATTGTGCTTGCTGCAGGTGGCATCAATAGCGTGCTCGCCCAGGTACAACAGGCGATCTATCCGTTTGAGGTCTCGGTGCTCACGGCGGCATTGGAGGTTGGAGAAGGGGGGTTTTCGGTTGAGGGCTTAGCGCCGGGCACGTGCTACGATATCCCTGCAGATCCCCTGGGGGACGGAACCTACATCAATCCGCTCAAAACGGGTGAGGAAGCTTACACCAACGATGGAGCAACAATCACAGGCGACCCGGGTGCTGATGTGCAGGTGTCGATCAGTGTCCCGACACTGTTAGGTGGCGCAGCTCTAGAAGCCCCGCCGCTCAGCTTAAGCTATGATGGTACCTCCGCAGCCTGGGGACCGGATGGGGGCCCATTCGTCTTCTTTAATCCCCAAAGTGGTCCACAGGTCGTGAACCTGTTTAGCGGGGAAATTTTGGTATGGGTAAGCCCCGATATTTGTACCCCGACCAATCTCCTAGAGGAAATCACCTACGAAGGTCAGGCGATTGTCACTGCGCAGTACATTACACCAACACCATAGTGATTGGTTGCTCTCAGTGCTCGCTGCGCACTGAAGGGTGTCGTTTGCAGCACAAAAAAGAGGTAGCTTGACGATATACCTGCAAGCTACCTTTTTTGTATAATAGACCTTGATCAACAGATTTTTTGAACAGAGGAAAAAGATTGTTATATGGATCATCGGTTGAGGTTGCATACTGTTTTCGCCCTTATCATTTTCCTTAGTTTTACTTCGAGTCTTTTTGCCGGCTTTAGCGTTTACCCGCGGTATATCGTCCTGGATGCATCTCAGAGAATGGTTCCGCTCAGGGTGAATAATACAGGATCACAGGATCTCGAGGTGAGCGTCGAAGTAAAGTACGGCTACGTCATCTCAGATGATAGCGGCAAACCGGCCATCGTTATGGATACACTTTCCGGCGAGCCAACCTCGGCGGCTGAGTGGATCAAGCCGTATCCAGAGCGATTCATATTACCGTTTGGCGAAATTCAGACCGTTCGTTTGGTTGCCTATCCGCCCCCCGGACTTCCTGATGGCGAATACTGGGCACGTATTATCGTAACGGGGGTTCCACGGAAGCCGCCTCCAACCGCGGCAGCCGGACAGGGGAAGGGTAAGTCGGGACTCGTCATGACACAAGCCATCGGCTTGCCGGTGCACTACCGTAAGGGTAACGTTTCAACCGGAGTAGAGGTGACGGATTTCAGGGTCACTCCTTCACATGCGGATATTGTCTGTTCCATGAATCTCACGAGAACCGGCAATGCGTCTTTCGCTGGCAGATGGAAAATCCGTTTTGAGAATGAAGAGGGTAAAGTGGTCAGTACGTCAACATTTCCCCTGGTCGTCTTTAAGTCGTTCTTCCTGGAGAAGAAATTTTCTCGCGACGCGATTCCGACGGGCAGATATACGGTTCAGGTTGAAATTGTGTCGGATGGGAAAAACAAAAAGCAAATTCCAACAGCACCGGTTCGGCTCTCGATGAATATAGAAATTCCTTAAAAGGTCCAGCATGAGGCAGGCTATTTATTGTCTGATATGGTTTGGGTGGAGTATGGGAAGCATTGTAGCGCAACAGCTTTGGGAAAAAATTCCCGTGGAATTGAGGGTTGCGAGCTTGGGGAGGAAAACTCTGGAAATAGTTGTCAAGGATCAGAATGCGTACCTTCCTGTGGATACTGTGTTCACATTCCTCGGGATCAAAAACGAATTTGATGCGGAAGACCAGAGACTGGAAGGGTTTTTTAAAACAACTGATACGACGTATGTGATCGATTGTAAAACTGGAGAGGCATCTATCGCCGATAAAGTATTTCGCCTCAGCTCTGATGACTTTATCGTGAGCGAAGGTCGGCTGTATTTGCGCACCGGGTTCATCAATAATTTTTTTGGCTTGAATTTTCGTTATAAGCCTCGCCGCTTGACCGTTGAATTGCCGCTCGTTCGCGATTTGCCAGCCATTCTTGTGAGGCAACGCCAGATCAGATTGCAGAGACAACTTGCGAGGCGCGAGATCATCCCGGAGCCCGAGGCTTACATAGGTCGGAGATTTTCCTTTGTCGGTACTGGGCGCCTCGGCTATAACGTCTTCTCTCGTTTTTCGACGGTCAATCCCCCTCGTACGCGCTACTATCTCACGTTCGGGTCCAAGCTGTTAGGTGGAGACTTCACGGCACGGCTCGTCGGAACACGTGCCCGCGGAGTGGATAGAAGTGACTTCCGTGCTCAATTCCGGTATCCATTCTTAAACACCAAAGCCGTGCAGCAAATTCGAATCGGCGAGATCACGACTGCGGGATTGCGGCCGACGCTTGTTACCGGCGTCGAGGTGACGAATCGACCTCTCCAAGCCCGATATTTTTTTTCACCAGAGGTGTTCCGCGGACAACTGGAACCAAATGTCGACATCGAAGGATATGACATCGCAACAGGATTTCGATACCAACGAACCGACGAAGAAGGAAATTATCAATTTGAGATTCCCCTTATCTATGGTCTGGGTAACATCGAGCTGCGTGGGTATGACCAGTGGGGACAGGAACGCGTATTGCGCTACCGGCTTAACTTGCCCACGACGTTGATCCCGCCTGGAGAGATCGAATACTCCTTGACGGCTGGGAGAACCAGCAATCGATCCGAGGTGGCGGCATCATCAGGCTCCCTCCAATGGGGAGTTTCCTCCGGCCTTACGCTCGGTACAAAATTTGACTATTTTAATCTCTCATCAGTCAGAACGAAAGTGTATCCTGCGCTGACTGCGACATCCCGACTATTTTATGGTCTGATTGTTAATGCTCTTGTTGCACCGTCGGCATTTTCTCGTGTGGGATTGAATTGGATTTTCCCTTCCTTGAGCGAATTCACACTCATAGGAACGCAGTTTTCCCGGAATGCTTTTTTCAATCCGGCCAGAATGAATAACAGTCTCGAGCTTATCCTGCGTCAACCTCTTATTCGGGGTCTCTGGGCTAATGCATTTGCCAGTCAAACGGGTTTTGAGAACGATGTTCTACGCGAGCTGCAAGGTGCCATCCTGTACAGATCGCGAGCGGTGAATCCCAGTTTAAGCAGTCAGATAACGTGGCGGATCAATCCTGACGGATCCCTCGTCACACTCTCTAATCAGTCTATCGCATCGTTAGGGGTATTCATGCCAGCCGGAGTCGTTCTGCAGATGGAGACAGGGTACAATCATCTGCATCACCGTATCGAGTCATTCGAAGCCAATGTTGCCAGAGGTTTCGCAGCCGGTTTGACCGTTCAGCTTTCATACCGTCGTATACCTGTCGTACAGTTTTATCATGTTGGGATACAGATCCGCTATCGTCTTCCGTATCTGAGGGTACAAGCCGGTGCTGCCAATACCGGTCACGGTCAGTACGAGTATTCTACAGGTGCGACTGGAACAATAAGTTTCGATCCCACAACACCATATTTGTATTTTAACAACCGAATAGATTTACCAGGGCACGGTGGTATCGTCATAAACCCGTTTTATGATGCTAATGGCAACGGTATTCCAGATAAGGGAGAGGAAACACTTGAGAAATCACGGATCTTTCTTGCCAATTTCACGCGACAGACCCAATCGACTGCCATACCAATAACGTCGCTGAGATTGGGACGACTGTTGAACTATGAAGAGTATGATGTTTACGTCGATATGAAAACGCTCGAAAATCCTCTCCTGGTGCCAGAACGTGGCAGCGTTCGTGTCCTGGCAGAACCGAACTATCTTAAGCGCGTGGACATCCCACTGGTTATAGGCGGCATCGTGCGTGGTGCAGTCGTTACTAAAGACGGCAGGGAAGATCCTGCTCCAGGCATAAATGTTATCATGAAGTCTCGTGAAGAAAAGATGGTGAGGAAATACGCTACTTCCACGTTCTCCACAGGAGAGTACGAGTTTTCGACCGTTCCACCGGGGAAGTACCGCATCGCTTTGGACGAGGCTCAACTGGAACTACTGGGGTATAGCGCTCAACCCGTTTCCTATGAGATTGATGTGATGGCAAAACCAGAAGGAGATGTGATTGAAAATAAGAATTTTATTCTCACCCCACGATGATGGGGAATTAGAGTAAACAATACAATGTAATAGTTTATGCCAGAAGGGAGATTGACATGAAGACCAACGACTCATTTTTCAGGAGAAAAGTGCTCGGTTCGTACCGAAAAATTGTTGGTGTTTTAATAGTCCTGCTCTTAGTAGTTACCGGCCTTCAAGGACAGGTTGACGTGGATACTTCCGACGAGGATCCGGAATCCGTAAGTCTCAATAGCCTCTTCTCGGTCGAAGAAGATGAGCTTTTGACGGCAGAGGAAATTCTCGCAGGGCGTGCCTGGTCATGGTCGAATCCATATCCCCAGGGCAACAGCATGTACACTGTCGATGTTTTTCGCGATACAGGCATGTGTGCCGCCGGTTCATTCGGAACATTTCTGCAAACGTTCGATCGAGGTCTCTCATGGCGGGTTCAACATTCTATTGGATTCAATACTAATCGGATTCTCAGCATCGAGGTTGTAGATACGCACCTTATTTATGCTGCAGGAAGCTTCGGCTTAATTGTACGTTCTACGGACGGGGGTGGAACCTGGTCTGTATTACCTTCAGGTGTTTCTGCTCATCTGCACGCAATTGACTTTGTCACTGCACTGACAGGTTGGGCTGTCGGACTTAGCGGAACCATTATCAAGACGACCAATGGCGGCGCATCATGGGTAAGGCAGATCCTGACGAGTTTTGTCCGACTCCGGGGTGTCGATTTTGTTGACACGCTGAGGGGGTGGGCTGTTGGCGATGGTGGAAAGGTCTTCGCAACAACGAATGGAGGCTCCTTCTGGTTTGAGCAAAATGCTCAAACAAGTCGGAACTTGAATTCAGTGGACTTTATTCATAAAGATACGGGATGGGTTGCAGGCGACGTTGGCGTAATTCGCAGAACCAGGAACGGCGGAACAACCTGGGCATTTCAAAATGTCCCGGCATCTTACTACGAATCAATCCATTTTGTCGATGGACGCAATGGATGGGCTGTCGGCTATGGTGGAACCATCATTCATACGAGTGATGGCGGTAATTCGTGGGTGAGCCAGCCATCTGGGACCACTGCATGGCTTACAGGTGTTCGGTTTGCAAATTCTATGCTTGGGTGGGCTGTGGGTACTGGTGGAGTAATCTTGAAAACGGAAAATGGAGGAGTTTCCTGGATGATGCTCAACAATGGCGTGGCAGGATACTTCCGATCAGTCTCATTTCCGACCAACGAGGTGGGTTGGGCTGTGGGAGACAAAGGTGTGATTGTTATGACGACGAATAGCGGAAGCACTTGGGTGAATCAGGTATCGAACACGACTAATAACCTTTTGAGTGTAAGTTTTGTTGATCCACTAATAGGGTGGGTAGTCGGAAAGAGAGGCACGATCCTCAACACCACGAACGCTGGAACAACATGGAATAGCCAGGCATCTGGAACAACAACGAACTTATCATCGGTCTATTTTGTCGATGCTCAGACTGGATATGCAGTTGGAGGACCCTACGGCACTATTTTGAAAACCAGTAATGGTGGATTTACCTGGGTTAAGAAATTCTCACCACTACGCCATACACTTTACAGTGTATTTTTTCTTAACCAGCAGCAAGGTTGGGCAGCGGGGAGAGGTGGTATGGTTATATCCACGACAGACGGTGGGGATACATGGATAGCTCAATCATCGTTATCTGTAACAACACGTAACCTTTATTCGATCGTTTTTAGAAACTCACAGCAGGGATGGGCTGTGGGCGTTCGGGGAACCATCCTTGCTACTACGAACGGAGGGTTTAGTTGGTTTACCCAGAATTCTGGAACCACGAGGAACTTACGTTCCGTGTCATTTTCCGATCTTGACAGTGGATGGATCGTTGGCGATTGGGGTACCATCCTCCATACGACCGATGGGGGAACATCGTGGAGTAGAATTGGACTCGGGACATCCAATCACCTGGCGAGTGTACACTTCACCAGCACGAATACAGGGTGGGCGGTAGGGCGGAACTCTACTATTATGAAATATGATTCTACCAGTGGTTTTACTTCTCAGCAGCTCATCAGTCAACAACCCAAGATTGTCCTGTTCGGCAATTATCCTAACCCCTTTAACCCGTCGACAGTCCTCTCCTTCACGATCAGCGAGAATACTGTGTTGACGTTGACAATCTACAATATCTACGGGCAAGAAGTTGTGAAGGGATTTGAGAATCAGGAATTTTCTGCGGGAAGTCATTCTGTTACGTTTAATGCACACAACTTTGCATCAGGCATATATTTTGGAAGACTCTCTTCACGCGACGGAAAGTATCAAGCTATCACCAAAATGTTGTATATACGGTAAATAAGTCAAGATGGGGCACAGACCGCATACAATGAAAGCCATTCGGATAGATGTGCATAGCTGCTTGATGAAGATTAGCGCTGTCTGCATGGCAGTGTTTCTGCAACCGAGGTATTCTATGGGACAAGGGATCTTTTCATCAATCTCATCCGAACCTCTTCCGCCCTCAGGTTGGTTCTGGCAGAATCCTCTGCCCCAAGGCAATGATCTCTACGGTGTTTTTACAGTTGATCGAAGGAGAGCTGTAGCAGTCGGGGCTGCCGGCACAATCCTGCTGACGACCAATGGAGGGAGGAACTGGAGTATGCAATCCGGTATTAAAGATGTTCGTATCCATCTCCGATCGATCTTCTTCACCGACACGTTGGCTGGCTTTGCCGTGGGAGACAATGGGAAAATTCTTCGCACCGAAAACGGTGGTAATAGCTGGACGGAACGCCCGTTCGGGAATTCGTCGGAGGCACTCTATGGCGTTCATTTTGTTAACAGAAATGTGGGATGGATTGTGGGTCAAAATGGTCTCATCTTACGAACGTCCAACGGCGGTAACCTCTGGCAAAGACAATCGTCGGACTTTTCGGCTAACCTGTTTCGCGTCGAGGCGGTTACCGGACAATTTTGTCTGTCATCCGGTGCGGATCATACCATCTTGAGAACGAGCACTGGCGGATCCTCTTGGGAACTGATTGATCTCCCGGTGCCTGGAGATCTTGTTGGACTGCACCTGACGAGCGAGCTTATCGGGTGGACTGCGAGTAGATTTGGCTTTGTTTTTAGAACGATTGGAAGGATCGATACTGGAAAGACCTGGGAGTCTTCACTAATCTTTCCGAAAACAGCCGTCTCCGACTTGGATTTTTTTGATTCGTTCACCGGCATTGTCATTGGTAACGAAGGTGCAGTCGCTCGCACAACGAATAGTGGGACACGTTGGTCTACAACAACCCTCGATTCGTCAACCGATCTTCAGGGCATCTCGTTGAAGGCGGATCCCGTTGGATGGATTGTCGGAACAAACGGTCGGATGTGGAAAACAACCAATCAAGGGATTACATGGGATTCCTATGCGAGTGGTCCCACACCGAACCTGCGAGGTCTGAGCACATTGGATACATCAACGAGCTGGGCTGTCGGCGAAAGTGGAATCATCTTAGCCTCAAGTAATGGTGGCGAAAGTTGGATTCTCCAGCGAAGTAACACAACTGTAAGGTTACATGCAGTAGAATTTCTCGACGCAGATAGTGGGTTTGCTGTGGGGGATAGCGGAACAGTTCTTTTCACGGTGGATGGTGGCACGACATGGATGCCGAGCCGACTTCCAACCTCTTCTGCATTGTTTGACATAAAATTTTTCACTCCGTTAAACGGAATTATCATGGGGGAAAAGGGAACAATCTTCCGAACTACGAACGGTGGTGGTACGTGGGAAATTGTCCCGCATGATTCATCGATAACATTTACTTCTCTTCAGTTCATTGACGCCGATACGCTGTGGGCTGCAGGTGACTCAGCAGGATTTGGGAGGATCTTCAAAAGTACCGATGGAGGCAGTGTGTGGATTTCCTCTTATTCTCAACCAGCGTTGCGACTGAATTCGATCAGGTTCATCTCGTCAACCACAGGTTTTGCTGCCGGTCGCGCAGGCAGCTTCTTAAAAACGACGAACGGGGGCATTACCTGGCTACAGCAAGGAACTCCATTTCGCTTCGATTACCATGCTATCTATTTTGCCAACGATAGCGTGGGGTGGGCTGTGGGAAACAACGGCGCAATAATTAGATCGGTGGATGGTGGACAACGCTGGTCAGCTTTATGGAGTGGCACAAACCGTAATCTCTATGCGGTACGTTTTGTAGATGCATCTATCGGATGGGTGGTCGGTAGCAATGGTGCCATCTTGAAGACCGTCGATGGCGGTGGAGAAACTATCGAGGTGAATCCGCCACGTCCTACAATTCCAATTGTAACGAGGTTACTAACAAATTTTCCTAATCCGTTTAACCCAAGTACATATCTTCCATTCCAATTAGCCAACCCAACAAATGTTGTCATCATCATCTATGATATCCTTGGAAGAAAGGTGCGTGAAATGGATCTTGGTTACTTATCAGCGGGAACGTATGATAACCAACCGGGGAATGCGCAAGCATTCATCTGGGACGGAGAGGACAATTTAGGTAGGCGACTTCCCAGCGGAATATATTTTTCTCAGCTTATAACGTCAGACGGCATCAGTACAAAGAAGATGATTCTTGTTCGATAATTTGAAAAACAGTCTTATGATTAAAAACAATTTTGATAGGAATCCATATATGAGTACAATAAAACGGTATAGCTCTTTGCAGAGTATTGCATTTTATCTATTTTTTTTATCCGTGCTGTTTTTTTGGAGAGAAGCTACCGCACAAATTGCCAACCATGTTGTGATTAGTGAGGTGTACATTAACGCGGCTGGAAGTACAGAACTTGATGAATTTGTAGAATTATATAATCCAACAAATTCTCCTGTAACGTTCACTTCGAGCGATACATTGATTACGCAGAATGCAACAGGATTAAATAAGTTCACATTCGTTCTCACTGGCTCTATCCCTGCACATGGATTTTATCTCATTGGTGATTCGACTACGAGTCCAACACCGGACATGCGAAATGCCAGTTTCTCATTGACTAATTCCGGTGGTTCCGTCTTTTTGAAATCCGGAGCTACGACGGTTGATGCAGTTGGGTGGGGAACTTCACCATTGATTAAGGAAGGAACAGCGTTAGCTGGAAGTCCTACAGAGCTTACCTCTTACGAACGTAAAGCTCAAAGTACATCAACCGCTGGCTCTATGGGTTCTGGCGGTTCTGATGAATTCAACGGGAATGGCTGGGATGCTGGTGACAATGGCACAGATTTTATCACTCGTTCAGCAGGCACTTCACAGCCACAGAACACTTCATCATCAACTGAAACACCACCCACGCTCGGTAACAATCCTCCAATTATTTCAAATGTTTCTCGCTCACCGTTTATTGGAGAGGTCACAGACACAGTGACTGCTAATGTTAACGACATCGATGGGACGGTCGTTACTGTCCGTCTCCACATCAAGATCAATGGCGGCGCAGACGATTCATCCACGACAATGGTGTTCGTCTCGGGCACTCAATATCAAGGAGTTATTCCTGTAGGTGAAAATGCCACTGCAGGCGACTTGGTTGAGTACTTCATTTCGGCGATAGATGATTCCTCGAAGTATTCATCGACGAGCGCAACACCGCAAGGATTCTTTGTTGGAGATGCACCAATCTCGTCCATCAAGTCATATTCGCTCTCTGCAATCTCTGCACTTCAAGGCTCAAAGTCGTCTTCGGTTGCCAGCATTGTGGGTTATGGGGCTCGCATCAATGGCACAATCAATGTCAGAACGAACCTGTTCACAAACGGTCAAGGCTTTATTCAGGATGCAACGGGCGGGTTGCAGATGTTCCAAGCAGGCGGATTGCCTGTTTTCGAAGAAGGGAGAAATGTAAAAGTTCAAGGGACGATTCAGGAATTTGACGGAGCGTATGAGCTTTCAACACCGAATCTTTCATTTGTGGACACAACTTTAGGCACATCATCGATAACGCCAGTCACCATCACACTTCCGACGACACAATCTCCAGCGTATGCCAACGAAGGGAAGGTTGTCAAGATTGAAGCTCTTTCAACCGATTCCACAGGAACGTTTACGGCGTTTCGGAGCTATAGCTATCGCGATGGTGAGTCGGACACTATTACCGTTCGAGTTGAGAGCAACGGTGTTCTCAATACACTTGTCGGGACGACGATTCCTTCAACACCTGTCGATGCTGTTGGAATACTCTCGTACCGGAGTGGCTTCCAGCGACTCAAACCTCGGAAGGCTGCAGACATGGGTGTGAGTGCTCCTACAACCTTTGAAGCCGTCAGCCCGGGTAACTGGAGCGACACGCTAACGTGGTCGAGCCACCAGGTGCCCGGTCCGAGCGATAATGTCACGATGTCCACGTTAAATGTTACAGTGACGATCGATATTTCCAATGCTCAATGCAACAACTTAACGATGACAGGCAGCGGCACTGCATCGAATTCTGGACCTGTCCTTCAATTCATGAGTACTGGTACGCCACAACTGACCATCAACGGCAATCTCACGATCAGCGGTGGAACAGGCGGAGGCAGCGGGGATCGCGGAGGAAGGCCACAGTTGACCTCCAATGGAAATTCATCTGCTACACTCGTTATTAAGAAAAATATCAGAACGACGTCCAGCAATTCGACAAGTAATGGCAACGCCGGCTTGAATATGAATGAAGGCACAGTCAAACTCATTGGCTCAACAACTGACTCTTTGAAGAACGGTGCGGGGTTGCGACTCGGGAATCTTCAAATCGGTGGAGAAAGTGCAGGTAATAAGATCCTTGTGTGGGCGCCAACAACGGGAGCGACGCTCTCGATCAGGAGTCTGACAATTAAGAGCAGTTCCACATTCTTGATTGGCGATGCTGCTGGTCTAAATGCCAATGATATCGGGAACGCCTTTGCCTCAGGGGTTCCGACTCTCACCGGCGGGATTACTGTAGAAAGTGGTGCGAGCCTGATTAATCAAGATTTTTCCGGAGGCGTCAATGTTGCTTCCATCAACTTAGATGGGGGAGGTATTACGAACAACGGTACCATTGATTTGCGTGTCGGTGCAGCGAGGAACAATCAACGGTCAGCTGCCAACAGTGCCATCGGTTGTATCTATAATGTGTACATTGGTGGAGTGCCAGTTGGTGCATCTTCGACCAAGCAGACGATTAGTGGAACTCAGGTAGGGCAGTTTGCCAACATCATTGTGGACTCAGGGGATACCTTGAACCTTCTGCAGGATGTGAATTTGCCGTCATATTACAAAATGACACTGAATGGAACGCTTGTGGAAACACCAGGCAACACCGTCATCGGACCTGTTGAGGCAATGCGTGTTGTTGCCCAGAGTGTTGATGAGAATTTTGGCGGGATAGGATTGACCATCAACGCCGCCAGTGCCGCACCGGATACGACAATCGTTACACGAGTAACAGGTATCGCTTCTTCTGGGGGCGGAAATTCTTCTATTCTACGCTACTTCGATGCTTCACCAAGATTCAACAGCGGGCTGAATGCGACGCTCGATTTCTACTATGATGACAGCGAGCTTGCAGGTCAAGACGCTTCCACACTCCAACTCTGGAAATCGACTGATGGAGGGACAACATGGTCATTTCAGAGCAGCACGGTGGATGTTGGCTTACACCGTTTGCATGCAACGGGTGTGAATTCGCTCTCACGCTGGACAGCTTCTGACGCTGCGCATCCACTCGGTGCAGCATCGGTTGACTACAATTTCAATGCAAGCTGGAACATGATCTCTGTACCATTAACCGTTGCCGATCAGAGGAAAACCACATTATTCCCAAACGCTATCTCTAACGCATTTCGCTATGTGCAAGCCTACCAGATAGACGATACATTAGATTATGGTGTTGGATATTGGTTAAAATTTCCCGCCAGTAAAGTTGTATCACTCACGGGTGTCGAACGCACGCTTGACTCCATCCCCGTGGTTGAAGGGTGGAACATGATCGGCACGATCAGCAATCCTGTGGATAAAGATAATGTGGTTCAGGTTCCTTCAGGAATTGTTGTTTCTTCATACTTTGGCTATCAGGGTGGCTATACTGTAGCAGAGACGCTTGAAGCCGCACGAGCCTACTGGGTGAAAGCAAATGCCGCAGGGACATTGGTTCTTTCATCGTCGGTCATTGTTCCTAACAAAGCCTCCTCCTCGATGAATTTACTGGATCGCTTCAATAGCCTGACAATAACAGATGCTGAAGGTCATCGGCAAACACTCTACTTTGGTGTCGACCCTGATGGGAAATTCCCAACCATGTCATACGAGCTTCCACCGTTACCTCCCAAGGGAATCTTCGATGTGCGTTTTGCTACGAATCGCTACGTTGAGGCGTATGCAACACAACGCGGAGAGATAAAGGAGTATCCAATTACCATTCAGTCCGTTTCGTATCCGATCACGATACGCTGGCAAGTTGTTTCAAATGGGGAAAAGGTGTTTGTGTTGACTCGTTCACTGAATAGTAAACCAGAAAGTATCCAAGCACTCGGCAGCGAAGGTCAGCTTACGCTCACTGAACACGAAGCTCAGGGTCTCGCATTGAAGATCACAGATCGTGAAGCTCTTCCGAAGGAGTTTTCGCTCAGCGAGAATTATCCCAATCCTTTCAACCCATCGACGAAACTGACTGTCGCAGTACCAAAGAGAGCATTTGTTGATGTGATTGTGTATAATATCCTTGGGCAAAAAATTAGCACATTACTGCATGAAGAGAAGGAAACAGGGTACCATACCATCGAATGGAATGGACAGTCAAACGACCACATTGCTGTTCCAAGTGGCGTGTACCTTGTCCGGATGACAAGTGGCAAGTTCAGTGCTGTACGAAAAGTCATGATGGTAAAATAAGGTAGTACATTTGTAAAGGAGTAACGATTTATGAAGTTGTTTACGAAAGGTTCGACAATTGGCGTTATTATCCTGACGCTTTTTTCAACAACCGCACTCATAGCAGATCATTGTGAGATTCATGGTAAACTCTTGAAAGGGTCTTCATCGGGTCCGGGACTTGCTGGATGGCGGATCGTTAAAACACCAGTTGAGCGATTGGGCATGGATACTGTTGTCACGGATGCGAACGGAAATTTTTCATTTCGTTTCTTACCCGGAAGCACTGTCTACAGAATTCGCCCGCTCCTGCCTGCAGGCTGGGTGCCGCTCGATGCCATACCGGGATACACCGCTGTCACCGGCGATGGAGGTGAAGTCAGTGCTGTAATCAGAGTCAACGAGATGACGTTGGATATTTTTGTTATGAACGGCACCGTCTGCGCTGATAACTATTTCCTCGTTGCAACAGTTGATGATACGACCAAATACCGCACCGCCTCGATGAGAGATTGGGCATACGAGTTGGCACGTGACCAGAAAGGCAAGCTGAAGGCAGTCAAGTGTAAGCCTGTCATTAATGATTTTAAGCTCAATCTCATGGTGCCTGAAGAGAGCACGGGTACTAATCGAGCTGCTACACGACTGATCTTGAAATTCAACACATCTGTGGAATATCTCCGAGTTCATAAAAACAAGTCCAAGGAAGATACTGTATGTGTGCTTTCTCGGAAAATTGATCAAAAAGGGAAGGAGTGGGAACTTGATTTTAATTGTCCATTTCCAAATGATCCTCCGCAAGTTAATCAGGTAATCCAAATAGATGGGAGAGTACTCAAAGGGAAACCTGTTAGTGTAGGGTACGCGTGGGTCAAGAAAGGCGAGCCACAAATTATCGTGAGGGGACAGCTTCCTGGCAATCAGGGAGTAACACCAAGGGACTCACTCAAACCAGGGCTGAGGCCAGCAATGCCTAACCTTGTGAATGTGGGTGAGTGCATCTACGGCGGTCCGCGACAGACAGGGGTCAATATCGTCGTCGGTATCGAGAGTAAAGATCCGGAGGGCAATGGTGCCCATACGGTGTACCATCCAAAGTTTAAAGATGTGCAGAAATCGTTGATCAAGATAAAGGGTCAACAACTGACATTTCATGACGATCCTCCGCGCTGTTTAGATAATTTTGATATGAACGATAAGCCTATCAGCAAACGTCAAAAGAGTTTGCCTCCTGTGAAGCACAACAATAGTTTGTTTGGAGAGCAGCTCGCGCTGAAACTCAATATCTTGGCGAGCGATTCGGGCTGCTTCCCGCCGGGCTTTGGTGATCTGGTGTACGATAATGACACCGCTCCAACACCATTTGATGGAAAAAAGATTCGAGTGATCATGGCACAGGTGGATTCGTTCCTGACCTGTAACAATTTTCCAAAAGACAGTGCTGATCCTTCAGTTACCCTTCAGGTTCTTAAGAACATCAATAATGCATTCAATGGACCACTTGATACAGTTCGATGGGGCTGTCGGAAGGTTGTCATGAAGGGAGTAAAGCCGCTGTTTGAAGTACCGTACTTACATCCAAATCCAAGTGGAGCTTCACCGGTGAATATTTCACCGGAATCTTCGTTTGAGTTCAGAGAGCCGGAAGCGTTTGCATTGAATCAGAACTATCCAAACCCGTTTAACCCAACGACGACGATTGAATTTGATCTGGCGAAGCCTGCGCTTGTCACGCTGAAGGTCTTTAACACGCTTGGTCAGGAGGTGGCAACGCTCCTCGATCATGAAGAGATGGATTCTGGCTTGGAGGAAGTTGACTTTAATGCAAGTGGGCTACCATCGGGAATCTATTTCTATCGCCTCATAGCACGTCCTCTTGCAGAAGAAAGCGATAAGGAGGGTGAAGTGCCTGTCCCGGAAAAAGACTTTGTGAATGTCCGGAAGATGATATTGTTGAAGTAGGGTCTGGAAAGTGGAATTGACAATCTGCGGCGGGCGTTATGATGAATCATGCACGGAGCAGGAGTAATAACATGATTCATCATTCATGTTGAAAGATACGTCTATGAGACATTGTAGTACGATTCGGGGGTGGTTCTTCACTCTCTTAGTATATCTTGTTGTGGTGTATGGAAAACTGAGTGCACAGCAGATCATCATAAACGAACTCTACAACTCAAGTGGGAGCGATGAGTGGGTTGAGCTGCTTGTTGTTCAAGACAGTCTTGATCTGCGAAGCTGGGATATTCGGGATCATAGTTCTACGGGAAGTCCCCAACTTCCTCTAACGTTCACAACTCATAGTCTTTGGAGTTCTGTTCGCAAAGGGACGATTATAGTAGTAGGTACATCGTCAACAACCTTTACGGAAGATACTGATCCCTCAGATTATCTCCTGATCATCAAAGCAAATAACAGCCTTTACTTTACAGCAACTGGCGTTTTTTCTATTGCTGCTTCGAGTGATGCTGTCCAAATCCGTAATGCATCCGACACACATATTTTTGGTGTATCGTGGGGAACGAACAATGCAGGAAGTCTTCCTTCACCAAAAGTTCATTTTTCCGGAGGTATGAGCGGTGGAAATACCATCTACTTTAATGAAGACACAGAAGGAGAACTCACATCAACATCCAATTGGACATTTAATACAGCCACATCAACGGCTGGCTCCGGCAACACGGCAACAAACTCTGCCTGGATAAGTTCGTTGCGTCTTCGTGCCGATGGATCAGGCTCCGCAACTGTCGATCCCGATACGATGAATCATGGCAATACCTATACCATGACGATTGTCTATTATCGCGATAACGCTTTTACCGTCACAGACATGCGCATTATTCTTCCTTCGAATTTCGGCTGGTCTCATTCCGTGGATGACGTCAGCTTCACCAATATGACAGCCACGGAAAGTATCAGCGGTGATACCATTTATTTCACTTCTCTCACGATGTCAGCCGATTCGACGGTTATTACGATTGCTGATGTCACGGCACCAGATAGCACGGCATACTATCAGATCAAAGTTCAAACCAAAGCCCAAACTCAATATGACAATGTCGCCCCCCTGCCGCAAATTGTCGTCTTTGGCGTTGCGCAAACGATCGAGGAAGTAAAGGGGAACGATGCAAACGGAGTTCCATTACGGTTAGGGCAGCTGGTGACGATTCGTGGGATTGTAACAGCGGCAAATGAATTTGGAGGTCCTTCGTATCTGCAAGATAATTCGGGAGGGATTGGAATCTTCGGAAGTTCATTTTCATCTGTGGTCGCTGTTGGGGATGAAGTGATCGTTTCGGGGAAAGTCGATCCTTTCAACGGGTTATCGGAATTAACATCACCCTATCTCCATTCAATCCCTACTACGGGGAATTCAGTCACACCGCTCGTTGTAACCTGCTCACAACTCTTCAACGATGGAGCTGGCGGCGTTGAAGCCTACGAAGGCTTACTCGTGCGCATCAATAGCGTTGTTGTGACAGATACATTTAATAACCCTATTGCGAGCTGGACTGTAAGCGGTGCAGGAACAAATTATCGATTGACAGACGCATCTGGCAATGTCGATATCCGGGTCGATAACAACGTTGATTTTGCAAATACGCCGGCGCCGCAAGGGACATTCACGATCATTGGGGTTGTTGGACAATTCAAATCCTCATTGCCATATATTGGCGGATACCAGTTGCTGCCGCGTTCAAGCGCAGATATCCTTGCCAGTGGTCCTATGATTGCGACGCTGCCGGTCGAGAGCAACATCACTACATCGTCGTTCCGCATCAGTTGGACAACGGTCAATAACGGCACATCACGGCTGCGGTATGGCACAACTACTTCCTACGAGCTTGGTGTGCTCGCACCGGATGACATTCTTCGGACAAATCATGCAATTGACGTGACGGGATTGCAAGCAGCAACGATTTACCACGTTCAAGCGTTTTCTGTTTCAGGGACGGATACGAGCAGTGCACCTGATCTTGTCATCAGTACTGCATCGCCCGCAGGCTCTACTGGTCAGATCAATGTCTATTTTAACAAAACGGTGAACACATCTGTCTCGTCTGGAGAAGCTGCGCTTGGGAATCAGGATTTGGTATCCAAGCTTGTCACGCGTATCGACAACGCAAAACGTTCTATTGATGTATGTTTGTATAGTCTCAGTGCAAACAATCAGGGTGATGTGATTGCCAGTGCGCTTGTCTCGGCAAAGAATCGAGGCGTGAAAGTTCGTGTCATCTGCGAGTATGATAATTCCAATTCACCCGGAAGCAGCTTCCCGACACTTTCAAGTAGCGGCATACCTCTGATCACTGATCGCTACGACGTTGTCTGGGATGGTGAGGGATTGATGCACAATAAATTTCTGATTTTCGATTACCGAGGTGGTGCACCTGAAAGTGTGTGGGTCTGGACTGGCTCATGGAATCCGACCTTCCAGGGAACAACGTCCGATAGACAGAATTCAATTGAGATTCAAGACGTTGCCCTTGCCGGTGCGTACACAGCAGAGTTCAACGAGATGTGGGGAAGCAGTACCGATTCACCTAATCAAAGTGCATCTCGGTTTGGGGCACGAAAAAGCGACAATGTGCCACACAATTTCGTTGTCGATAATCATTCCGTCCAAGCCTATTTCAGTCCAGCGGATCGCACAACTACTCGAATTCGGGCGACCTTAAATAAGGCACAGAATTCAGTAGGAGTAGCCGTGTTGAGCTTTACCCGCAGGGATATTGCGGATACGATCATCGCAAGGAAAAATGCAGGAAAGAAAGCTCGTGTTGTGTTAGATAACAATACCGATACAGGAAATCAATTTTCTTATTTACAGTCGAATGGCGTCGATATTCATTTAAAAGGCGGCTCAGGATTGCTCCACCACAAATATGCGATTGTCGATGCTGAAGATGTGGCAGGAACTCCGTATACTATCACTGGCTCGCACAACTGGTCGAACAGCGCCGAAACGAGGAATGATGAGAACACACTCATCGTCCAGGATAGCCGTGTGGCAAATCTTTATCTGCAAGAATTCGGCGCACGCTATTACGAAGCTGGAGGAACCGATTCGATTCGGTTGAAGTTATCTCCGGTAATTGCGATCTCGCCGTCAAGCATCAATTTTGGTACAGTTACTGTTGATCAATCGAAGCAGGATAGTGTTAACGTTTCGAACACGGGCACTTCGACACTCTCAGTGACTTCAGCCACTTCAACAAATCCACGATTTAGTGTTGCTCCCGATAATGCCTCGATTGCACCATCAAATTCACAGACATTTCTTATCACGTTTTCACCTACAGCCTCCGGTGCACAGAATGGTTACATCACCTTTTCTCACAATGCGCCTGGCAGCCCTGATTCTGTTGTTGTTCAGGGGGATGGACAGGATAGTAGTGTAACGATCAAGACTTCCATCGGAATTTCTGACGGATGGAATATGCTTTCCTTGCCAGCACAGGTATCCGATGCGAGGAAAAGTATCGTCTACCCAACGTCGATTTCGAATGCCTTTGCCTACGATGGTGGATATGTTCAACGTGAGACCCTCGTTAATGCTATAGGCTACTGGTTGAAGTTTCCATCTGATTCGACACTCTCGATCACGGGAAATGCGATTGAATCTGATACGATCACTCTCAAAGACAAGTGGAATTTGATTGGCTCGATTTCCTATCCTGTTGCTGTGAGTTCAATCATTCAGGTACCTCCGGATATTCTGCAGTCGAGTTTCTACGGCTATAATGGCGCATATGATGTAGAGGATACGATTCAGCCCGGAAAAGCATACTGGGTGAAATCGAGTCCGGGACAAATTATCCTATCCTCAACAGGCAATTCAGCGAAGGGTTCTGTGCTTGAGAAGTTAGGGGAAATGAATACGATAACGATATCCGACCAACGAGGTCATCAGCAAACGTTGTATGTTGGAACGAAACCTGATGGACAGTTTTCAATAGAACAGTTTGAGCTCCCTCCAGTTCCTCCGGCAGGTGGATTTGATGCACGCTTTGGTTCAGGTAAGTTTGTCGAAGTTTATTCGGATGAGCTTCGAACTCCTGTGCACTTTCCAATCCTCATTCAATCGTCACAATCCTCAATAAAACTTGGCTGGAGTATCGACAGTCAATCTGCAAATTCTTATACTCTAACTATTAAATCGAAGGATGGGACCAATTCGTTTCAGTTAAACGGTAGGGGAGAAGTAGTATTCAGTGAGGGTGTGCCGCCGACAATGGAATTAGTTGTATCACCAGTGAATGTCGCGCCGGCGACGTTTTCGCTGCATCAGAATTATCCGAATCCGTTCAATCCACAAACGACTATTAGGTATTCGCTCCCTGTTTCATCACGGATCACACTAAAAGTGTTCAACGTGTTGGGAGAAGTTGTGCAGACAATAAACAACGATAGACGAGAGCTGGCAGGAAATCATGAAGTTCAGATCGATGCCTCGCAATTGCCTTCTGGAGTCTACTACTATCAGCTTCTTGCTATACCTGAGGACAATAATCATGCGGTTTTCAATCAAGTAAGAAAACTTGTTGTCTTGAAGTGAACAGGGACATAGTGCCTATGAACTATACAGTCAACGTTACTCGATGCGTATGGAGCGATTGCTAAAGGTTTTTTCTCAACTGCTTACATTCAAACTAAGCTACTCCGCTTCTCTGAATATTCCTAACCAACAAGTGAGGTTGCTATGATGTTTAAGACTTATCTTGGACTATGCGTGTTCATACTCATGGCACTTGATCTCTTCATGTTCAGTATAGCCGCCGCACAAGTCCCAGCCAACGATTCATGTGCTGCAGCAACGGTGATTCCATCGCTTCCATACTCTACAACTCAAAATACACGTCTTGCAACTCCAGACACCAACGATCCTGTTCTTTCATGCGCTGATGGGGGAGGAGGGAAGACAATATGGTTTGTGTGGACTGCTGATACGACAGGTTATATTAAATTTAGTTCTCTGGGTAGTACTCCTGCAAATTACGATGTGGCATTGGCATTGTTTACAGGTTCCTGTGGGAGTTTGGTTGAAGTCCGCTGTAATGACGACGCCGAAGGAACGCGTCAATCAGTCCTTTATTATGAGGTTCAATCAGGGACAACGTATTACTTGCACGTAGCAGAATGGAAAGGCGGAGGACCGAGTGGTGATGTACCAACTGGTGGAGATCTTATCCTCAATATCTTACCTGAAAATCCACCTCCAACAATCAGGGGACCAAAATCTGGTTCTGGTGATAGTGCTGTTACTGTCACGACAGATGATTTTTCTGCCATGGTGAATATGCTGAAACAACGGCAAAGAAGAACACCACCTGAACATGCACCGATCCCACTCGGCATTGCACCGAAGATTGGTACTAAGCCGACGGCTCCGGAAGGTTCAAACTTCTTTGAGGACACTGCTGAACCTTTTGCTCCTTTCCCTCCAGTTTCTCGCCCGGTTGTGCTGAAAAAGTTTGAAGGTATTCCGGATCTAGGTGTCACGATTCCACCAGACCCGATTAATGCTGCAGGACTTGATCATGTGATGGCATGTGTTAATTCACGATTCAGGATATGGGACAAGGATGGTACTATCCTCAAAACAATTGATGCAGACGACTGGTTTGCAACGACGATAGCAAACCCTGGACCTTTTGATCCCAAAATCAAATATGATCATTTTTCCGACCGTTGGATCATGGTATGGCTTGATTTCGGCTCCGGTAATACTGCCTATTTTTTGATTTCCGTTTCCGATGACGCTGATCCTCTTGGTACATGGTATAATTGGGCTATCCCTTCACATGCGCTTGGCGATTCGGTTGTCAGTAACTGGGCTGATTATGAAGGGGTCGGTTTCGATGATCAAGCGTTGTATATCACCTCAAACCAGTTTGGATTCAGTCCAACAACCTTTCAGTATGTTAGAGTCAGAATTGTACCGAAATCTGAACTCTATGCAAATACGGGTGGAGCTTTGACATGGACGGATTTTTGGGATCTGAGAGATCCTGATGATGCATCGACACGGGTGTTCGGTACCAGACCCTCCGTGCATTATGGCTCTCCGGGAAAGGCGTTCTTAGTCAATCATGCACCCTATAGCACAGGTACCTTCATCTCACTCTGGTCAATTATGGATCCTTTGGGTTCTCCTTCAATCACTGGTGTTAATGTACCTGTGGTAACGTATCTCCCTGCGCCGAATGCGAATCAGTTAGGGGGAAGTCTTGTTGAAGCGGGAGGTGCCAATATCAGGAATGAACCCGTCTTTCGTGATAGTTCGTTGTGGGTAGTGCACTCCGTAGCCATGGCAACCAATAATACGTATTCAAATGTACGGTATGTACGCATCAATCCCTTCACTGCTACTGCGCTTGAGGATGTTGCCTTTGGTCAAGAAGGGCAGTGGTACTCATATCCTGCTATTTCGGTTGACCATGAAAAAAACGTGGTCCTCACGTATAGCCGTTCGAGCACGACAGAATACATCGGCGCATATCTCTCTGGAAGGCGCGATACCGATCCTGCGGGGTTATCCCCAAGTGTTCTGTTGAAAGCTGGTGAAGCAAATTATTTTAAAGATTTTGGTTCTGGACGAAATCGTTGGGGCGATTACAACGGAATCGCACTCGATCCCAGCGATAGCAGCAGCTTCTGGGCATTCACTGAGTATGCTGAATCTCCCGCAAACACATGGGGAACATACGTCGGCAAAGTGAAAATGGGTCCGTTGCCGGGAGCCTTTATCGATGCTGATCCGACGTCGCTCGTCTTCGGGACACATGAGGTTGGTGTGACGAGTGATACGATGTCATTCACAATCACGAACAACGGTCTTGATACATTAGAGATTGCGAGCATCACGCTGCCTGATTCTCACTTTGCACTTCTTAGTTCTCCATCTTTACCACTATCCATCGCCACATTTGAGAGTGAAACATTGGAAGTTGTCTTTGCACCTGAAGCGTATGGTTCTCTCAACGGGTCTATTCTGATAGGTAGTAATGATACGGTCAACCCAACGATATCGATTAATCTCAGTGGTACAGGCTTTGTAGTTACACCTGTTGCGCCCAGTACAATGTACGCCACTTCAGGCGCCTTGCGAACAGTCGATGTATCGACAGGATCAACGAATTCAGTTGGTCCAACGGGATACACACAGGTTGTCAGTGTTCGTGTTCATCCGTTTACACATGAGTTAATCGGTTTGGTACCATCGGGATTAAATGCTCTGCTTGTTCGGATCAATAGTGCAGGAGGGGATGCGCATCCAGTGTCTACAATTCCTATCATCGCTCTCAAAGGAATGACATTTAAAGATGATACATTGTACATTGGACGGTTCAATGGAGCAGTGTATCGAGTCGATCTTGCAACCGGCTCGGCAACTCAGATAGCATCAACGGGCATCAATATTGCAGGATTAGATTTTAATCCTTGGACTAATGAATTATGGGCATCTGTTCGTCCTACAAGTCCAACAGGTGCTGGTAATATCTATAAGATTAATCTCACAACGGGTGTAGCAACTCTCGTTGGATCAACTGGTCTTGGTGTTCCAACACAAGATATTGTCTTTGATGGGATAGGAAATCTCTATGGTCTCATTGGTACAAGCCCTACGCAAAGCAGTCTGATTCAAATAGATACATCGACCGGGGCTGCAACTGTCATTGGCTCGATGGGAGTAGTAGGACTGCAAGCCCTTGCAATGTTACCCGATAGCCTCGTTGCCATCCGAGCATTTGGTATCGTGGGTGTTGATTCAACGAAAGTTGACAGTGTGATAGTGACGAATCTTGGCGGCACAAAATTGACAATTGATTCTGTTATTTCTACCAATCCTTCTCAATTTAGTGTTGATCCAACAAGTGCAAGTATCCCTCCATTGGGCAGTCAAACGTTTGCTCTTAGCTTCACGCCAACCAGTGCGGGTGGAAAGACTGGTGTGATGGTTTTTTCTTATGATCCCCCAGCCCGACGTGGTGTTGTGGTTGTTTCTGGTTTTGGAGGAGTCCCCACAACTGCCCAAGTGAATGTGAATGCTCGGTGGAATATTGTTTCCGTACCGGTTCTCGTGAACGATTATCGTAAAGATGCACTCTTCCCCACCTCGATTACCGACGCCTTTGCATACTATGGAACGTATGAAGCTAAAGAGACGCTTTCCAATGGTCCCGGATTCTGGCTGAAATTTGGTGGGAGTGAAAAAGTAAGCATCGATGGTTTTGTGACAACCTCGGAGACTGTACAGGTTCAAAGCAATTGGAACTTAATTGGCTCTGTCACTAATCCTATTTTGGCATCGTCAGTGGTGGCTCAAGGGACAGCGATCATGTCACTATTCTATGAATATGATGCAGGTTACAGTGCATCAGATTCTATCAAACCTGGAAAAGGATACTGGGTGAAAGTCAATAGTGCCGGTAGACTTATTCTTTCATCTGGAGGCGGATTTGAAAATCTTGATCCTCATAAACTTTCTGCGTCATCCTTGAGTGATTATAATTCCTTAATGGTTGAAGATGCTCGAGGGTATAAGCAAACACTCTATTTTGGTGAGCAGTCGGTTAGTAAACGTTCACTTGAGTTCTATGAACTTCCTCCAAGTGCTCCTGCCGGTCTTTTTGATGCTCGATTCAAGTCCGGGCGTATGCTTGAAGTTGTCGAGGATGGCGAAACTAAAGAGTTTCCGATCCTCGTGACGTCGGCATACTATCCACTCAAGGTGAGCTGGGAAGCTAAAGAGGCGGCAGTACTAGCATCACTGGATGTTGGCGACAATGAACATGTTATGAAGGATAAGGGATCTCTTGATATTTCCACACCGCAAGCGGATATCGTTCTGAGACTTTCAAGCATCAGGACTGTACCAACTGAATTTTCCTTAGAACAAAATTACCCCAATCCGTTCAACCCAATAACAGTTATTCGTTATCAGTTACCTGTTAATAGTAAAGTAACGTTGAAGGTTTATAATCTTTTTGGCCAGGAAGTTAAGGCACTGGTAGATGAGATTCAAGATGCGGGATTCAAATCTGTGCAGTGGAACGCAGCCGGCTTTTCCAGCGGTGTTTATTTTTACAGGTTGACTGCTGGGTCATATACAAATGTTCAAAAGATGTTGTTGATAAAATAAGGATGCAACATTGAATGAAGACATGTACAAAAGTACTACTTCTGCTATTGCTAAGTATCCATGCAGTACATTCTCAGACGTGGGTTCAGAAAGTTGCAGGTGGTGCGCTGGGTAACCCGCTGGCATATAACCCTCTGAATCGTAATATCCTGTACGGAAGTCCGGGAAATAGCAGAGTGTATATTAGTCGAACCCGTGGGTATACATGGCAACAGTATGGGAATGCAATTCCTGGCGGCGGCGTCATCAAATCGATTGCCGTTAATCCGTTGGATACACTTCACCTGCTTGTCGGCGTTGAAATGAGCGGCATAACATCATACGATCGCATCATGAAAACAACCGATGGTGGACTTACATGGACTCAGACGTGGGGTGGAACATTTAATTATTACGGCAGACCAGTAGAGTTTAAACCTGAACATCCCGACACAGTATATACAATGGGTAATGATACACTGTGGAGTAGCACAAATTTTGGTACGAGTTGGGATACTGTACGTCGGGTGACGGGATTGTTTAATGCCTGGTGTGATGCTGAGGTACGCCCCGATAGTGCCAACATAATCTACATTGGAGATAATGCATCTGGAATCTGGAAGACGACAGACTACGGTGTCACGTGGATGAAAGTCTATACAACCTTAGGCGAAATCCCAAGCATTGCGATTGATCCGTTTAATCCACGTGTTGCATACGCAACAAAGTTCAGCGGGGGCGGCGGGGTGGTAAAAACAACTGATGGTGGAGAAACATGGTTTTCTCTTACCACTCCCATTGGTGCTGGTTCTACATGGTGGATTACTTGTTCTCAGACCGATCCCGGGTATGTCTATTTCGGAACGTATGGTGCTTCGCCACCAGGAATCTACATTTCACGGGATTCAGGTTCGACATGGCAAAATCTTAACTCAGGGATAACAAATTCGAATCTCCTGAATTACGGCTTACTCTGCCTTGATTCCTTAGCTGTGATTGCTTTGCAGAGTAATGGCATATACAGATTGCAGTATCCCGCGGCTGTTCAACTTTTGGCTCCCAATGGTGGTGAATTCCTTCAAGCGGGGGTAGATTACCTTATTTCTTGGACAGCCTCGTATGTACATTACTTGAGACTGCAATATTCTACAAACAATGGTGCTAACTGGAATTTGATTGCCGATCCAATCTCGGTGGCTGAGACCTCGTATTCCTGGACAGTACCGTTCAGCGCTTCATCGCAGTGTCGTGTCCGAATATCCGATGTTCAGTTTTCGTCCGCAATAGACATAAGTGATACGACGTTTACGATTTATTATGAACCCTTGACGTTGACGAGTCCGACAAGAGGGGAGGTGTGGTATTCAGGTTCTGTACATTCAATCTCATGGGTTGCGTACAACATTGATTCAGTCGATCTTCACTATTCGACTGATTCAGGATCGACATGGAACTGGATCACCAAGCAGCGAGCATCATTGAGCACATATTCTTGGAGTGTCCCGAATACACCATCGACATCGTGTAAGATACGAGTTCGTAGTCGAATCGATACGACACTTGTCGATCAAGGTGATTCGCTGTTTACCATCGTGTCATCAACAACGTTCAGGGCTTTGCTCCATCTCTTTGATAATGGTTCAAACCATGATTCGTTGGAATATGGCGCACAGAGTGGTGCAACAGACGGCATCGATACGGCATACGGCGAAGCAACCCTGCCTCCAAAGCCTCCTGAAGGAAGTTTTGATGTGCGCTGGAGAATTGTAGGAACTGAGGGCACAAAAATAGACATTCGAGATACACTCAGTGAAAGCGATGCGGAAAATTTGTTTATTGCGGAAACTCAACCCGGGCTTGCAGGATATCCGTTTATCCTCTCGTGGGATCCTGACAGTTTACACGCTGGAATGTATATTCTACGAGACACCCTCACACACGGCTCTCTCGTCAGTGTGGATATGAGAAAAGAAAATTCCTTAACGATAGTTGATTCATCCATTACTGCATTCGAAATTAAACAATGCAGAGGCAACGAAATTTTCTATCCCGGTGACGGAGGTTGGACGTTGATTTCTCTTCCTGTAGAAACTGGTGATCGGCGTACGTCCTCTCTTTTTCCATATAGTGCTTCTCCCGCTTTTGCCTATGTCAATGGGTATATACGAAAAGATACATTAGAATATGGGAGAGGATATTGGTTGAAAACCGATCAGACAAGTCTCCCTGGGTGTCCTCGTACTTTTGATACGATCGATGTTAGACAATCGTGGAACATTATCGGCTCGCTGTCATCTCCGGTTCCAGTTTCATCGATCGTTTCCATTCCGGAGAGCATTATCATTTCAAGTTTCTATGGTTATGGTGGTGGTTATTTCGCCGCCGATACCATTCGACCTGGAGAAGGGTATTGGGTGAAAACAAATTCTCCTGGAAAACTCGTTCTTTCTTCCGGTAGTTGGGTGCAACCAACCCCGCCCTTGGCGGGGCTTTCAATGATGAATCCATTGAAGACACTGAATACACTCACAGTCAGCGATGGAGGAGGTAACTCGCAGACACTGTATTTTGGAGTGGAAAATTCTGAGATTAATTTGAATGCATACGAGCTGCCACCTCCTCCGCCAGGTCAGGGTTTTGATGCACGTTTTTTATCCCAACGTATGACTGAAACGCACGCCAAAATCATTAAAAATGAACTGGAATTGCCCATTTTGATCCAATCGGCTTCAGAGAAAATATATTTATCCTGGGGTGTAGAAAATGAAGAAAATTTCACTTATATTTTGGTTGAGAGGTCGGGTGGTGAGATCGTAGCAGAAACACGATTGACCAAAGATGGAAGTCTTACAACTCATCTTTCCCGTCAGTCGACGTATTCGTTGAAGGTTCAACAAGGCATTGGAGGTGCTGAGCATCGACGTGAGTTCAGGTTAGATGAGATTTATCCGAATCCTTTTAACCCGACGGCTCATATCAGGTATTCAGTTCCTTCTGATGCACATGTTCATGTAAAAGTATTTAGCGTTCTTGGTGAGGAAGTCACGACACTTCTTGAAGAAGTTCAAAAAGAAGGGGAGTATCGTCTGGAGTGGAATGGCAAACGAGCCAATGGAATGGCGGTGAGCAGCGGCATTTATTATATCCGTATGACTGCACGTCTGCTTCATAAAAATCGTAACGTGACTCCAGCAGAATTTTTTACCGTGCGTAAGGTTGCTTTCATAAAGTGAAACGTGGTCTGAGTCAGAGGTATTGTTCTTGATGATAAGGTTGGACCATATGTTTCATCGTGACAAAACAAACACTGAAATGTTGACAATACAAAAAATAAGCTTCATTCTTTTTCTATTCTCTCTCGTTTTTAATGCCTATGTGATCGGAGAATGGCCCTGCCGTTCTGATACTTCAATTCCCATTGTGACAGAATCAGGTAACCAGTGGAACATACGTCTTGCATCTGATGGTCAGCAAGGTGCTATTATGGTGTGGCAAGATCGGCGTGCAGGCACAATGGACAAACTTTTTGTCCAGCGAGTTAACTCATTTGGAAATACGTTATGGACAGACGGCGGATTACAGTTAGCATCGTCTGCAGCATTCCAGTATTATCCTCAAATATTGTCGGATGGCGTAGGTGGTGCCTTCATTGTTTGGCAGGACAATCGCTCAGGAGCTGATTATGATATTTACATTCAGCGGGTTTCATCGGCAGGAATCTCACTGTGGACTCCAAATGGCGTCGCAGTGTGTACTGCCACAGGACATCAATACAATCCACAGCTTGTTTCAGATGGTGCGGGTGGTGTCATTGTAACCTGGCAGGACCGCCGTGCTGGGAACTACGATATCTATGCACAACGGTTAACTTCAGTTGGATTGGTATTGTGGACAGCAAATGGGTTATCTGTGTCTTCGGCATCTGGCGATCAGGTCGATCCGAGAATTACATCCGATGGTTCCGGTGGTGCTATTCTTACGTGGACGGACTTCAGATCAGGATCAGGGTTCTCAGATGTCTATGCTCAACGAATATCATCTTCCGGGACAGGATCATGGACTGCGAATGGTGTCGCAGTATGTGTAGCAACGAATACTCAGTGGAATGCTCAGATCATTTCCAGTGGTGCTGGGGGTACCATCGTAACATGGCAAGATCGCCGAGCAGGAACGTATGAGAACATCTTCGCTCAGCGCCTCAACGCCTTGGGACAGGCTCAATGGACAGCGAACGGCGTTGCTGTAGCAGCCTCCTCGGGCGTGCAGTATGCTCACCAAATGGTAAGCGACCAGAATTCTGGTGCCATTATTGTCTGGCAGGATAATCGTCGTGGCAATGATTACGACATCTATGCTCAGCGCATCAATCAGTTAGGCCAGCCCCTGTGGTCAAGTTCTGGAGAGTCGGTCTGCAATGTCACTGGACATCAGTATAATCCACAGCTTGTTGCTCAATCTCCGAATGTGATCTTCACCTGGCAGGATAAGCGCAATTCCGATTTCGATGTGTATGCTCAGAGTTTTGATTTCAATGGTAGTCCCAAATGGTCGATCAATGGGATCTCAATCTCTAACGCTTCACAGGATCAATTCTTACCGCAGATGACAAGTGATCAAGTCAATGGGGCAATCATCGCCTGGGCTGATTTCAGGCGAGGTGTTGGGACAACCGATATCTTCTCACATCGTATCGGTGCGAATGGAAAGTTTGCCGGCGGATGCTATCGAACCTTCACTCAAGAAAGCTTCGGTTTGAAAGCATTGAAATTCTCAACCAGATTTAGTGGCATTATAAGCATGCCGAATGAAGGCAATGTGCGAGATTCGATCTTTGGACGTGGCTTCTTTGCTGCTGGTATAACGTTGGGTATTGATCGGCGAGATAGTGCTCGAACGTATGGCTGGATTTACATCTCAAAAAGCTTGTATGTACGACGAGCATTGCCACATAACGGAACCGCCCGTGCTTTCGACACTCGTAATGGTAGGAATTTTGTCCGGATGTTACGAAATCCGAGCCTGCGCAGTTATAACAACCGACTTGCGGGAGAACTATTAACGTTAAGGCTCAATATTGCTGCAAGTGATGCTGGGATAACAGAACGGAACCTTGGTGATTTAGTGTTCAAAGATACATCTGATATTACCAATCCCATCAATAACAGAACATTGAGACAGGTTGTCCTTAGAGTAGATTCATTACTCACGTTGTGGAAGTGGTACGGAGGCATTAATTATGAACGATTGGCAAACTGGCTTCATGCTATCAATACCGCATTTGCAGGACCGTTCGATACGATATCGACCCGTCCATTGAGTATTCCATCAACACGTCCGTTGTTTTCTATTCCGTATCTCATTCCAAGTGCTTTGCCGCCGGCAATCATTCCAGCGACCTACCCACAGCTTGTTGAGGAACCATTACCCGAAAAACTTCTGTTAGGGCAGAACTATCCAAATCCGTTCAATCCGTGGACAACGATTGAATTCACACTGCCTGAACCTGCTTTGGTAACACTGAAGGTCTACAATATGTTGGGGCAAGTTGTAAGTACGCTTATTGATCAAGTAGCGCTGGAAGAAGGGTATCAGGCTGTTGAGTTCTCTGCCGTAGGCGGATCCGCCTCTGGCGGAGATGCGACGGAATTATCTTCCGGAGTATACTTCTACCAGGTGATTGCAAAGCCATTCTCAAACAGCGGGACGCTGCGATCTCAAGTCAGGAAAATGATACTCATTAAGTAATCTGCCTATTCATTATTTTATTCAAAAGGAGAACTTCCATGAGAGTTGAGAAATTGTTTGCCTTCTTTATACTACTTCTTTGTTTCTCATCAGAACAAGTTTTTTCACAATTAACTCGCCAATGGGTTGCACGGTTTTCAGGTGGCGCCAAAAATAAAGATAACGTTGCAACAGCTATGACGCTTGATGATTCAGGTAACGTCTATGTTGCTGGATGGGTTACTCGCCTAAGCACAGGTGTCGATGTTGGGGTCGTGAAATACTCTCCCGATGGAGAAAAAGTATGGGAAGCGTTTCATTCTGAATCAACAAATGAAGATAAAGCCTATGCCATGGCTGTTGATTCTGCGCGTAACGTGTATGTGACAGGTTCCACTCGTACTAGTAATGGACTCGATTATCTTACTGTAAAGTTTAACAGTGATGGTAGTTCTGGATGGGCGAAAACATATAATGGCCCCGGTGATGCTGATGATAAAGCCGTTGCTATCGCTGTCAACGACTCGATGAACGTCTACGTTACTGGTTGGAGTATGGGCTTTGGCACCGGGTTTGATTTTGCAACGATCAAGTACGATTCGGATGGGGTAGAACAGTGGGAGAAGCGGCTCAATGGTCCCGGCAACGGCACTGATAGCGCTTTGGGGTTAGCTCTACGTGGATTTTCTGATCTTTTTATTGTAGGAACAAGTGTTGACACCAGCTATGATTATACAACCATCAAATATAATGCTGCAACCGGCGATTCACTGTGGCTTGCTCGCTACAAGGGTCCGGGAAACGACATTGCTCGTGCCATTGTTCTTCGTGGCTCGACGGAAGTGTACGTTACCGGCAGCAGCCAGACCGATACAAGCGGATACGATTACTTGACAATCAGGTATGATGCGGCAGATGGTAATGCAGATTGGGTTTTACGATATGATGGTGAAGCAAATGGCGATGATAACGCGTATGCACTGGCATTGAATGCAAATAGTCAACTGTATGTGACAGGTACAAGTCTCCAAATTGGAAGTTTTAATGATGTTGTAACACTGCGCTATAACCAAGATGGAACTGGACAAGTTAAAGTTGTTAGTTACAATGGAACTGCTAATGACGATGACGGCGGTGTGAAGGTTACAGGCGGTTCCAAGCCCTACGTACTTGCCACCAGTGCAGGTGCAGGTATAGGGAAAGATTTTGCTGTCATCCGATACAAGGCGAATTTTACTGAGGAATTCGACCTTCGTTACAACGGACCGGCAAATAGCGATGATATTCCGTATGCGATTGTCGCTGCGGATGACAAGGAGATATATGTTGCCGGTAGTAGCAAGTCAAAAGCAAAAGGCTCAGAATTTCTGACGATTAAGTATGTCGATCCTAAAAACTTGAAGTACCGAACCTTCATCCAGGATAGTCTCGCAGGGAAGGGAGCAAAACTTAAGACGTCTAATCCGAACATCGCCAACGTACGTGATACAGCGTTTGCTCGAGCGTATCCAAAGATCAAAAAAGGATTCCCTGGTGCCCCTGGTGGACTCGTATTGGGGAGTGCTCGCCCAGATAGCGCAAAGTCCTACGGGTGGATTCGGTTCACGAAAGGTAAGTCTCTTGCAGCGTTTGTTCCGGGTACTGGGACAGCAAGTAATTTTGACGAGTTTGACGGTGCACCATTTATCGGAGAAAAGAAAAATCCGAAGAGAGAAAAGCACGATAACCATCTCGCAGGAGAGTTGGTAGCGCTCCGGATAAATATTGGAGCAAGTGACGCTGAGGTAACGCCTCCAACCTTTGGCGACCTTACGTACGACCTCGAGGATACGGTCAATGGAATTCCGATGAAGGGGAAATCGATCCGAGAGATTGCGGCGCTCGCTGATAATTTCCTGACGTATGGACATAAATATCCTCAGCCGGTGGACTATGCAGGATTTGATTCTCTTCTGAGCAAAATAAACCATGCTTTTCTCGGTCCGTTCAAGATTGTGAGCAAGGAACCGCTCGTCGTAACGGGTGTTGTCCATATCGATAGTGTGCCATTCTTGAAGCCTGGCGCTATACCTCTTGCAAATCCGCTTGCATTCGATCCAAATGCGATCGAGGTAACAGGCATTCCCGTTCAGTATGAATTATACCAAAACTACCCGAATCCCTTCAATCCTTCTACGACGATCGAGTTTGATGTCCCAGAGCCGTCAATTGTGACATTGAAAATCTATGATATGCTTGGAAGAGAAGTAGCTACACTTGTTGAGCAGGAAGAAGTAGATGAAGGACGTCAGGAAGTCAGCTTCGATGCCTCCTCCTTAGCGTCAGGTGTTTATGTGTATCGCATACTTATCAATCAGGGTGAGTATCAACAGATCAAGAAGATGGTATTGATCAAGTGAGGCAGTCTCTAAGTTATGTCTATGATCAATCGAACAAGTGTGGGTCCGGCGCCCCACGTCGACATCAAGTCGCCTCCCCTTGATGCGACTTTGCCGGGCTCACGCTTTTTTTATTGGTGGGATTCAAAGATTTTTTGCGAAGTGACTCGTCCTGCAAAAGTTTTTCAAATCTGTTGCACCTTCACCGTAAATTTTGTACATTCACAGTGCAGCGTCTCTTTTCACGCTCGCAATTGTCTAATAACAATTTTGTTCAATCAATCTCAAGGAGTTTCCTCATGAAGCGCTTGTTCATCGTGTTCCTTTTTTTCGCATACGTTATAAACCTCCATGCAGGAGAAAAGAAATTAATTCCGCGCTACAACAAAATAACTCAGCAATGGGCACTCTATCCCGAAGTGACGATAAGAGATATTCAAGAAGTTCCTCTTGATTCGCTTCTCTTATTGGAAAGCCTATCGAATCCTCATGCCCGCTGGACGTTACAAACATCTCCATTAGAGGGAGATACTGTTGTGATCACAGCAATTGTCATAACGCCATTTGCCGGTGATCCTCCATATCCGGGATTAACGTTTACCCAGAGTGGTTGGACAATGATCCTCCATGACACTGCGGTTAACTCAAATGAATGGGGCGGCATCCTTGTACGAGTTGGATCTGGCGTTACAGGTGCGGGTCCTGATACGTCGCAAGCAAGGTTAGATGGATTTACCACCCCAGAGCGAGGAGATGTTATAAAGATAACAGGATGGGTCGAGGAATTCCCAACTACTGCCACTGAGAGGGCAAATAGCACGACTCAATTTCGACCCTATCCCGGTATCTCCATTGATATTGTCGGTAGCGCTCCTATTCCTGAGCCTGATTTTAAGCCTGTTTCGGATTTTTACGTTGGCGCTCATCCCGGTGGACAGGTGAAATATTCAACTGGTGAGCCTTATGAAGGGAGTCTGGTAGTGTTATATAACCTCGCCGTTAATGCCCAGCTCAATACCGGTCGTGGGACATGGGTCATGAATGATGACGCAGGGAATTATCTTGCAGACTATGATGCTTCCCATTATTTTACCTTTGGTCATGGAACACCGCCGACGGATATTCCCGGTGATCCATCGTTTGTCTATCCACCAGTCGGTGCTATCATTGACACCATTAGAGGAACGATGTTAACTGTGGCAGGAGGTGAAAATCCGCGCGGCTATCGTATCTGTCCTCTGTACCCGGGAGATGTTGTGTATGGTATTGCTCTTCCAACCGTTATTCAGCATCGACGTTATCCCGTGGTTGTTACATCTCAAGATACAGTTCGTGTCAATGCTATTGTCAGAAAGACCACTGGCGGTTACGATATTGCTGAGGCTCGTCTTTTTACGAGTATCAATAATGGTCCGTGGACAGATGCGGCGATGACAATGATTTCTCCAGATTCCACGTACGAAGGGATCATCTGGGATGTAGATCATAACCCCTGGCCCAATGGGACAAACGTCAGATATTTCATCAAAGGTATTGACACAGCAGGAAATGAAAAAATCCTTGCAAATTCAAGTTCTCAGTTGGGAGGTGATTCCAGTAAAGGACTCTTTTTTTATACCGTTCGAGATGGTCCTCTCTCTATCTATGATGTTCAATACACGCCATACACTAACGGAAGGTCAGCCTATGTCGGTGGTGTCGTTTCGGTGTCTGGCATCGTAACGGCAGATACGTCTGATCTTGCCCTTTCGCCGTTTGGACCGCTTCCGGGGGGTACGAACGTCTGGTTTATTCAAAGTGGTAACACTCCATGGAGCGGCATCTGGGTTGTGAGTCGAGATTCTGCAACACATGCAGCCTTGAGCGCCATGAAAAGAGGTGATAGTGTCACTGTTACAGGAACTGTGCAGGAATACACCAACAGCTTCAATTTCCTATTCGAAAATACCCGTATTCTTGATTCGTTAGTCACTATCCATTCTTCCGGTCATCAAGTACCTGAGCCGGTCGATCTAACGACGGGAACATTTGGTCCCACAATTGGGAACGGAAATCCCATCGCCGAGCCGTACGAAGGGATGCTCGTACGCCTGACCAATGCTGTGCTCGCAGATGTTTACCCATATTTCTCCGATCCGACTGAATACTCAGTCGACGATGGTACAGGTCCCATTCTTGTCCTTAGAGATGGTTTAAATAGCTATTCGAACCAGCCAGGCGATACGGCAAGCAATAAACTTATCCTCCATGCAGGCGATAGGGTTGATACGCTTGTTGGGATCATCTATGGCAGCTACGGACGCTATAAAATAGATCCGCGCCAAAACTCCGACTTTGTTGTCGGCGAACCGTATCAATATCGCAAAAGCTGGAATATCATTTCTATCGGTCGAGACCAACTTCCCGCAACGACCGGGTACAACCTATCAACGCTTTTCCCATCAGCGATTTCTCAATCCTTTGCATACGAAGGTGCGTATGTCGTAGACACGGTATTGGACCATAGGAAAGGATACTGGATAAAGTTCGGTAACGACCAGATCATCCGCCAGCTCGGCGAAAAGCGTACTGAAGATACAGTTTACGTCGCAGCAGGCTGGAATCTCGCCGGGACGATCGGCGATCCGGCGTTGACCAGCTCCATTACGGCTTATCCGCCTAACAACCATCTCTCACAGTTCTTTGGATATAAGGGCGGGTATAACGTCGAGGATACGCTGAAACCTTCGGAGGGATATTGGGTCAAGTCTGATTCTGTCGGGTACTTTATTCTTTCCGGCTTGGCAGCTTTTCCAAGAATCGATGAGCCTTCACATGCACCGCAGGCAATGAACACGCTGACGATCACGGACAAGGAAGGCAACAGACAGACGCTGTTGTTCTGCCAGGATGAGAAAGGCAACATCAGATTGCAGGACTACGAAATGCCACCATTGTCACCTGATGCGGAAAAGTTCAGCGTCCAATTCACCTCGGGACGTGTGCTTGAAACTTATCCAGCCCACGTGAAAGAGAATCTCCCATACGAGATCAACGTTCGGGCGCTTCAGGCACCGATGACGATAAGCTGGACTATCGCAAGCAAAGACAGGAAGAAGTTCTCTCTGCACGATGACAAGAATGGCAAAACAATAGACCTTACAAATAGCGGACAGATCGTCTATGCAAAAGCTGGAGAATTCAAGCTCACGCTTGTGGTTGGAGCTGGAAGTTCTATTCCAAAGGAATTTTCCTTGGGTCAGAACTATCCCAATCCTTTCAACCCATCGACAGCGTTTGAAGTTGGTTTGCCCTATGATTCGAAACTCGAGGTTGTTGTCTACAACTTGTTGGGACAGAAGGCTGCAACGCTCGCCGATGAGGTTCGGCAAGCTGGGTATCATATGATCGAGTGGGATGGCAAAACGAGTGATGGCAGCCAAGCGGCAACCGGTGTCTATTTTGTTCGGATGATGGCTCGACCAGTTACGGCTTCTGCCGATGCCTTCATCAGTGTTCGCAAAGTCATGATGTTGAAATAAGCGAGCGTTGTTGCCGCTGTCCAAAAAGTCATTGCGAGCGGAGCGAAGCAATCCCATCCTTCGATTTCGACTCGGAATGTCAGATTGCTTCGTCGCTTCGTGACTCGCAATGACGTATTCAGGGGCATTTCGGGCAGCCTCATACGGTGGGGATAGTGACCTTAGCAAGCTAATATAACCCCAGCCTACTCCTTTAAGGAGGTCGGAAAAAGCTCGCAAGCTTTTTTAAAATAACCGTATTTCTTTAGGGGTGTTTTCATTCCCCTAAAAAGTTAAGAAAACCCTTGACACTTCGGTAATCTTTTCTTATTTTAGAGAGTTACCGAACAAAACCTTGTCGCCTGTTCCTGAGGCGATAGTGAATTCTTCAATCAATACGAGAACCTTAATCCATGAATGTTGAGACGACGTTTTCTCTCATTATAGTTTTCCAAGCACACACGCTTCTCCTGTCTTTCTATTTCCTTATTCTATGTTTGCAAAGATCACTTTTTCATGGCGGTGCGTAGACGACAGGGGCAAAAACCAAGATCGCACGAGAGCAATGTAACCAAACAAGTGCTCAGAAAAGAGCTTGCTGGTGTTAAGAAGCGGCTTGACGAAAAGATCGACGGCTTTGAGTTCGGAAGACCGATAACAATGAACCAGTTAACCAAGAACAATTAACGGATAACAGCTTTCAGGCAGAATGTCAGTATGAAAACGCAGCGGCTAAAAGTAGGCGATAACGTTACAGTCCCCATGTTCCTGAAAGAATTGCGTGAGTTTGAAGAGCGGTTGAAAAAGCGGCTTGAGCTCAACGCGCAGTCGATCAAAAATGATGTTGAGATCAAAATGATGCGTAGGGAAAGTCGCAATGCCGATCTCGATATCCGTTTGTTTAAATTAGAGATGCGATTAGATAAATTGGAATCACTGCTTGAGAAACTTGACACGAGGCTCGACCGCTTCATGAAAGAACCTCTCGACCTCATTGAAAGAAGTTACAGACATCAAGCGGGATTGGAAAAGCAATTCGATAACCCTAAGCGCCACAGTTCCGTTCTCGAATCAACGTGAATCTTCATATGGGAAGAATTGAAGCAACAATACGGGTCGAAAACTTAGAGGATGTCCTTAAGGCTTCACGCGGAGAGATGGACGCAGTCCGGGTAAGAGCAGTGGAACTAGGCGCTCTTGTCGATACGGGTGCGAGGCTGTTATGTTTATCCCCGGATATTATCGCCAAGCTGGGGTTAGGACTTCTTGGTACACGCACTGCGCTGACGTCAGCAGGACCAGTGGAGCGGCGAGTCTTCCGTGGTGCGCAGTTGACGATTCTAGGACGCACGTGCACGGTAAATGTCATGGAGCTTTCGGACGGTATTCCTGCATTGGTAGGGTACATCGCACTCGAAACGCTTGACCTTGTCCCCGATCCACAGAAACGGACTGTCGTTCCCAATCCAGAGCACGGCGATAAAATGGCGGTGGAATTGTATACTGTAAGTTAAAAGTGAAACTGTAAGAACAAGAAACCTAAAACCTGAAACTTCAAAAGAAGAAAAATAATCAAGACATGCTGCCGGAGTATGATTTCAGCAAAGGTGAGCGGGGAAAATACGCCGCTCGATACGCGAAAGGAACGAACATTATTGTGCTCGAACCCGATGTAGCGAAGGTGTTTTCTAATTCTGAGATTGTGAATGAGACACTGCGGGCAGTTGTCAAAATTGCCCGCTCGTCTGCGTCCCGCAATGCAGGACATCGGCGTGGTCGCCGCTCAAAAAGCTTCTCTCTGGCGTAAGCAAAACAATTTTTAATGCTGAAACTGATAAATGATAGTCATTAACTTACATCCAAAATCTGAAATCTGAAATCTTCACCCCGTTGGATATACCCGTTGGCAATGGGGTAAAAAAAATAGAAGATAAATATCCAACGGGGTAAATCGAAAATTATGTTTAATCCACTGCGCCAGAGGTTGGCAGACTCTGAGAGAGTCCACCGAATTGTGTTGAGCATGTCCCGCTCGACTATAAGGAAATGAGATGTTTCAAGCATCAGTGGCATAGGAAGAAAGCATGCACAGACAAACGATCGAAGCGGCGAAACAACGATGTTGAGAATTACGGAAAAAGCAGACACTAAGCGAGGTGATGTTGTGGCAGCAGGTACGGAACAGAAAACTGCTTGGAGAGAAGTTTGTCCGGCAGTTCCCGATCTTTTTCAAGAACCCGTCAGGCAAGGAAGCATTTTATATTGCCGACTTCTATTGTCACCGTCATCGGTTGGTGATCGAGCTTGATGGAAGGCATCACTATTACCAGCAGGACTATGACGATGCACGGACCGACATCATCGAAGGTATGGGAATGAAGATTATGCGTTTTCAGAATAAAGACATCGAAAATAATTTGGCGGAAGTGTTGAGAAAGATAACAGAGTTGCTCGTGCGTGGAACTCACCCCCGCCTGCCAAAGTCCGCCGTGGCGGACGGCGGGCAGGCTGTGGTCCCTCTCTTAGGAAGAGAGGGACGATTCCCACCCTTCTCTTTGTTAGAGAAGGGGCAGGGGATGAGTTCCCTATATCAGAAATCAAAAATCATGTTTAATCCACTAATCCACCACGCCAAAGGTCTACGACCTTTGACGGATTATCCACAAATTTCACTAATCCACAGGAGGATTTATGAAACGCTTTACAACGTTGTTT
>JACQVI010000049.1 GCA_016209795.1 Ignavibacteriota bacterium | reverse complement strand
TAGTAGGTGTCATTGGTTTCATTAAGCATGACGTTGAATTCGAAAATCCCAGAAGGTCCCATACAAGAAAAGTGGGATAACCACAGATTCAATTTAAAGCTTGTCAACCCGGCGAACAAACAGAAGTTCCACATTATTGTTGTTGGAACAGGACTTGCAGGTGCTTCTGCTGCTGCTTCGCTGGCAGAATTAGGATATCATGTAACATCCCTCTGCTACCACGAATCGCCGCGTCGTGCACACAGCATCGCTGCACAGGGTGGAATCAATGCTCCGAAAAATTACCGGAACGATGGAGATAGCATCTGGCGATTATTCTACGATACCATCAAGGGGGGCGATTACCGCGCCAGAGAAGCGAATGTTTACCGGCTTGCACAAATCAGCAATAATATCATTGACCAGTGTGTAGCACAAGGAGTTCCATTTGCTCGTGAGTATGGAGGATTGTTGGATACACGCTCGTTCGGTGGTGTACAGGTTGCAAGAACATTTTATGCTCGTGGTCAGACCGGCCAGCAGTTGTTGTTAGGTGCATATCAGGCGCTCTGCAAGGAGATTGATAGAGGCGGAGTGAACTTCTATCCGCGACGAGAAATGCTTGATCTTGTTGTCATTGATGGGCATGCACGAGGAATTATTGCTCGCAATCTTGAGACAGGTGAATTTGAGTCATGCGTCGGTGACGCTGTCGTACTTGCGACTGGTGGATATGGGAATGTGTTTTACCTTTCAACAAATGCCAAACTTTCCAATGCCACTGCAATCTGGCGGGCGTACAAGCGAGGTGCTTTCTTTGGGAATCCGTGCTTCACGCAAATTCATCCGACTTGCATACCCGTATCGAGTGTCCATCAATCCAAACTTACGTTGATGAGTGAATCGCTTCGGAATGATGGGCGCATCTGGGTGCCGAAGAAAACGGGCGATAAGCGAAATCCAAAAGATATTCCAGAGGATGAGCGTGATTATTACCTTGAACGATTGTATCCTTCTTTTGGAAATTTAGTGCCGCGAGACGTTGCCTCCAGGCGAGCAAAAGAGATGTGCGACAAAGGCAATGGTGTCGGTGCGACAGGTTTTGCAGTGTATCTCGATTTTGCTGACACGATCAAACGCAATGGCAAGCAATGGGTCGAAGAGAAATATGGCAATCTCTTTGATATGTACGAGGAGATTACAGGCGAAAATGCATACGAGACACCTATGCGTATTTATCCAGCTGTTCACTACACGATGGGCGGGCTGTGGGTTGATTACAATTTGATGAGTACGATTCCCGGTCTCTACGTTCTTGGCGAAGCGAATTTCTCCGATCACGGTGCCAATCGCCTCGGTGCAAGTGCATTAATGCAGGGTCTCGCCGATGGTTACTTCATTATTCCGTACACACTCGGTGATTACCTTGCAACGACAAAGTTGGAGTATCTAAAATCAGATCATCCAGCTTTCAAAGAGGCAGAACGGAATGCTCGGGAGACGACGAAAAGACTTATTTCTATTCAAGGAAAGCAAACAGTTGATGAATTTCACCGACAACTCGGTAACGTTGTGTGGGATTTGGTAGGAATGTCCCGAAATGCAAATAGTCTTAAGAAAGCTCTCGAGATGATTTATCAATTGAAGGAACAATTTTTGGGGGATGTCAACGTTCCAGGAAGTATGGATAATTTCAATCCCGAAATCGAAAAGGCGGGACGTGTAGCTGACTTTTTTGAACTCGCTGAATTGATGGCACTTGATGCATTGCATCGTGAAGAATCTTGCGGCGGACATTTCCGTGAAGAATATCAAACAGAGGAAGGCGAACCGAAGCGCAATGACGAGAAGTTTTCGTATGTGGCTGCATGGGAATACAGAGGTGACGGAGAGAAGCCGGTGCTTCACAAAGAGCCATTGACGTTTGAATATGTGAAACCGACGCAGAGAAGCTACAAGTAGTTATTCGTTAACGGTTATCCGTTAATTGTATAGGCAAAATGATCAAAGAAGCGTTGAAGAGTTTCGAAGATTTAGAATGCTGGAAAGCGTGTAAAGAAGTTCGAGGATACGTGTCAGAAATTGTAAAGAAATTTCCGCCCGAAGAGAAGTTTGCTTTAGTTAATGACATGAAAAGAGCAGCTCGCTCCACAACGCACAATATTGCTGGAGGATACGGACGATTTCACTATCAAGAAAATATTCAATTTTGCAGACACAGTAGGGGCTCATTATATGAGTTTCTTGACCAGCTCATTACCGCTTTCGATGAGGGATATATTTTGCATGAGGAGTTGGTAAAAAGTAGGGAATTGATAGATAAGGCGCTTGCACTTTTGAATGGATACATCAACTATCTATCGAGAGCAAAGAATGAACATAAAACAATTACGCGATGATCAAGCACGCCATCTGCACCATTAACTAATAACAATTAACCATTAACTGTATGCGTTTTACGCTCAAAATCTGGCGACAAAGGGATAGGCGCACCAAGGGGCGATTTGTCGAATACAAGGTAACCGGCATTACTCCCGATATGTCATTTTTAGAGACATTGGATAAGCTTAATCTCGACCTTGCTAAGAGAGGCGACGATACGGTTGCGTTTGACCATGATTGTCGTGAGGGAATTTGTGGAAACTGCGGCATGTACATTAACGGTCGAGCGCATGGACCGATGAGAGGGGTGGCGACGTGTCAGTTGTACATGCGTTCGTTCAAAGATGGAGAGACTATTGTCGTTGAGCCATGGCGAGCGAAGGCTTTTCCTGTGATCAAAGACCTCGTTGTTGATCGTACAGCGTTCGACCGCATTATTCAAGCTGGTGGATATATTTCCGTTGATACTGGTGGTGCGCCGGATGCGAATGCGATTCCTATCCCGAAGTTTGTTGCTGATGAGGCGTTCGATGCTGCTGTGTGTATCGGCTGCGGTGCGTGTGTGGCTGCATGCAAAAATTCATCAGCAATGTTGTTTGTTGCTGCCAAAGTTTCCCAACTTGCACTTCTACCCCAGGGACATGCCGAACGAAAAACACGTGTTCAACGAATGATTGCTCAGATGGATGCTGAAGGCTTTGGTGGATGCACGAATACGTATGCTTGCGAGGCTGAATGTCCCAAACAAATTTCTGTCACCCACATTGCACGGTTGAATCGAGAATTCATACAGGCAAAGCTGAAATAACTCTGCAATGACTTGGCAGTTATTGTGTAGATGAAAAAGTTCTAGGAGGATGTTGAACAACCTGTTTCATAAGGAACTCACCCTAAATCCCTCTCTTGGGAAGAGGGGGGACTATGTTCAATCCGAGCCGAATGCTCCCCTTCTCTTTGTAAGAGAAGGGGCTGGGGGATGAGTTCCAGTACTGGCGAAGAGTTTTTCAACAGCATGCAAGATACGCTTTCTATAACTCTATTGATTGGCGAAAGCTTTCCTCATTAAGCGTCGCCGCTTGTCGCTCGATAATCTCTAAGGAATGCTTTTTCTTGTTCAGGTGTAGATACGCATCTGTATAAATGTTCAAGGCTGAACGGATATCAACAAAGCGTTCGGCAAGAATGTTCAAAACAGGTGCTGCATGCTCATCGTACCTGAGTGAATCTTCTGCAGCAGTTTCATACTGACTTTTGCCAACATTTTCATAATATTCGATTGGCGGAGCGCTTTTCGACTTGCTTCGCTTAAAAATAAAATCTGGGAAGAACCCTGTAAGGAAGAGCGCTACGTTGCCAATGTAACGACGAAGATAGTATTGCTGAGGTTTATCTACATCATTCAAGAGGTTCAGCAGGTCGACGACGTATATCGTTTTACCAGATGAAGGCAGATGCCAGAACGATTTACTCGAACGAAATTCAACACAGATTCCTGCAACATAATCGACAACGTCATCATCAGCTATGTCCTTCTTATCCAGGGCATGGTAGATAAATAAGTAAAAGAACAGAGACGGTGAAATGGATAAAAATAATGGCGGGATTGTCATTGATCGCTGAAACAGTTGCTTCTCATGTAAGAGTTCAGTGAGAGTGAAAGGATCAACAAGCAATTCTCGAAGTGCACCTTGTTCATGCTGGGACTTACCGAGCGTTTGCGTTATGAAGTCGAAATCATTTTCAGTAAATTGTGTTCTGGTTCTATAGTACATAAATCTCTGATGACATTATACCATATTGTTACTGTATCACTTAAAAAAATATACCAGAAATTAGTCTGATTGTCAATATCCTCTCTATCAATGGAAACGCTATCAGTTTTTATTGGTTCCAAAGCATTCTTAGTTAGTGGGCTAAGATCAAATCAGTATTTTTTACATCATATGATGTCAATATTACAGCACTAACCAACTCTTTGTTAAGAAAAATTTGAAGGCACGAGAGCTACACGTTTAATGATAATGCTGCTTTTGTTCTCTATATTGAATTTACTTCTTTGTGCTCAACAGAGTGACTTTGAGCGAAGAAACCGAGAGCTTGCATTGACGTATGGTGGAAGGATTGGAGTTTCAGCAGAAAATATTTACACGGGAGAAACAGTGATAATCAATGGAGATTCTCTTTTTCCAACTGCCAGTGTTATCAAATTACCTGTGCTGGTTGAATTGTTTTATCGATTTCATGAAGGAAAACTTTCGCCAGATACACCCATTGAGCTTTTGGACAGTCTGAAAAAGCCTGGCTCTGGGATACTTCAATTCCTCCATGCAAATCAAACACTCAGGCTAATAGACATAGCAACGCTGATGATTATTCTCAGCGATAACACAGCGACCAACTATGTCATCGACCAGTTAGGAGCGACACATGAGGAGAAGTTAGAAACTGTCAACAGTCGAATGCGGTCGTTGGGTCTCAAGAATACCAAACTTCTGAATAAACTTTATTCATTTGCAACGAAGAAGAACACAGAAGAAGCTCGTCGGTTTGGCATTGGTGTGAGTTCTCCAAACGATATGGCGCTTCTGCTTGAAAAGCTTGCACGTGGTGAAATCATAAATCAGGCGATGAGTGATTCGATGGTTCGCATTCTGCGCAATCAGCAGGATATCCAGATGGCAGCGCGTTACCTCCCGTTTATGGAAGATTCAACGCTCTGGATTGCAAACAAAACCGGGTCGCTTGATGATCGCAAAATCGACGTTGGGATCGTATCATCCTCAAAGGGAACATACGTCTATGCAATCTTTTGTGATGGCTCGGTGGATTTAGGAGAGCAAGTTGATAACAAAGCGACGATTGCTGTAGCTCAGGTTTCTCGTTTGTTGTACGATTACTTTTTTGGTCAGTAAGAATGAAGTCTGTACTGCTCATGGGAATCCATCAAATTGGTACTGTCTGATAATACGGTGATAGTGATGATTGCGGCATTTTGAACGGTGTCTGCCACCGTCATTCGAGTGTCAGGCGGACCGACGCCATGGATCGTCACTATCGATCCTTGAAGTGTCGCAACGGCAACATTTGGACTGGGTTTTTGTGTGATTCGATATGGCGGAACTCCTCCACTTAAGGTGACGGTTGTGTCCCTTCCGGCACTCAGCGTGACTGAATTTGGTGTTGCGTAGAGATAATTCGGAATATCAGGCTGATCATCTTCTTGACATCCTATCAGAGCAACGAAGAAAGAAATAATGCTCACCAGTCGAGCGACTCTTGTCGCCATATTAAAACCAGAGATGCACTTGAACTAATCCAACATTGTTATCATCAATACTTGGTTTTTCAAGCGTCAAACGAAATTGAGGTCGAACCTCAACAAAAGAGTATGGGAATATTTCGAGTCCAATAGTAATGCGCTTGAGCGAATTGGTGCTAGGGCTCATGTCATTATCCTTGACACCCCGTAATGGATCAAACATATCAAACTTTCCAGTAAACCAGAGACCTTGAATAATTCGGTAATCTAACTCTGCAAGTGCTGCCATCGTATGAACTCCTTCAAGCACCGTTGAGCCAGCAAGATAGTGGTGAGTCCAATCGATCTCACCGAGAATCACAATCACACTGTTGGCTGTTGCCAATCCCACAGTCACTCCTCCCATTTTGAAACTCTTATATCCATATCCTGAAACACCTACGCGGCAATTAATCGATCCAAGCTTATCCATGTATTCAAGTTTAGCAGAATAGGCTTTCTGTTTTGAAAAATCGATTGGGGTTGAATGACCCGTTCCGTTAAACACTCCAGCGGTGATAAGGAGATTCTGAATGTACCCTCCGATTTCAGCCCCGATATCTTTGTAGTTTGGAATAAAAAGTAATCCTGGATGAAAGCCCGCCCCAGTAAATCCAAGATCACCGCCACGTGTATACGCAGTGTGATCGTCAAGTCGCCAGCCATAGTCGGGAAGAAACGATCCACCCTTGATGTACCAACCTTGTGGCAATACTCGCGCGATGCCAAACACTTCTGTCCCATTATAGATCCCACCGAAGAGTCCATTGTACGTTCCATTCACAATGTCGTGCTTGAAGTAAAACGTAATTTTCTTTGTAAGCTGTGCTGCGCCATACAATGTGGTTGTCATCGACTGGAATGTGCTCGTCTTTGATTTCTGATCGTACATAAACTGCGATCGGTAATCTGCACCAAGAGAGATATTATCAGTGACTTTTGCATCAAATGAAAAGTCATCTTCCTTGGTCGCACGGAGTGGGACTGCATCCATGCTGAAATTTACGCCATACTCATTGCGCATCTGCCCGCCGGTAGGATTGATGTGGCACGTTCCACACTTGGAGCCTGTCATCAATGCAAAGCGGGGAAGTGAGTAAGATGATTGGCTAAGGATAAGACTGATGACGATGACCGCATTAATGAGTGAAAAGAGTTTCATGCTGAATCCTTTCTATTTAATCGTTTAAGAGGTTTCTTCAGAATTGTGTTCAATGTACGTAAAGGATGGAATTTTTGCAAGCAAAAAATGCGCTCTCCGATATTTCCTCTGCATTTTGATCTTGGCAACTCACCATTTGACTTTCTCACATTTCCAAACTATCTTTCCTCGGTTTCGTTAGAAAACTGATGTCATTTTTGCTCAAAAGTTAGTGCTTGATGGATAAACCATTTTTTCGATTGACAAAGCGGCGGTTCCCCTTAATCCACAAATTAGTTGTTGGTTCTGCTGTTGTCACCCTCTTCACGATTGCTGCTGTATTCTACTTCTTCTTCCCCCGCAGTGAAGCTTTCAAAACAGGTGAGGATAAGTTTCAAAGTTATCAACTCTCTCAATACCTTGAAAAGCTTTTTCAAATTCAATCTGATGCGGCTGAGAAATTTTTTAACACGGGTGATACTAATGAGGTTCGAACGTTGAAGTGGCTTGGCACGCTCTTCCATGACACAGCTTCTTCTCATTTCCGTCAGACCGAAGTGGTGCTGCAAGAGATGGAAAAATCTGGAGCTGATGAACTGCAGATTAGAAGTTTGAAAACTGAGGCACTGCAGATGCAATTGCTTCTCTCTCACCATAAACGATACAGTGGCTTTGTTCAAGATCAAATAATGTTGAACAAGAAAAAATCCGCTAACCGTGAGCCGAGAGTAAGTCCAGATGTGGCAGCGCTTCGTGACTCGGTCATGCAAACCTTACGTACGATCAATCAAATGTCACACTCCTCTTTGCTGAAAGCACTAAGGTTTTTCTTTCAGCACAAGCCATTTGAAGGTTGGGCTATTATTATTGGAGGGGGAATAATATTCTTAATAGCGCTGGCAGTTTCCCTCTTGTTTGCTCAAACGATCACAAGACCGATTCGTGCTTTAAAAGCCGGAACGGAAAAAGTCGGAGAGGGGAACTACGAAACTGTTCCTATCACGACTACAGACGAAGTGGCGGACTTAACGCAGGCTTTCAATTTGATGAGCACCAAGTTGAAGCAACTCGATGAAATGCGGATGCAGATGATGTCGGAAATTTCTCATGAGATGCGTACACCGTTACAGGTCATTAAAGCGGGGTGTTATTCTATTTCCCATTCGAAAGACGGTCCTCCCTTAACGCAGCGCCAAAAGGATGCCCTTGGCATGATGCATCAGGCTACGAACCGCATCAATGCATTTGTCAACTCGTTCCTCGATGTTGCAAAGATGGAAGCAGGGTTGATGAAATTCAATTTTGAGCCGACGAATCTTATCGAGCTGTTGAATCCGCTTGTGCAAGAAGCACAACTCATTGCTCAGACACGACAAATCCATCTTGATTTAAAGGCTGATGAAATTCCCATCATTCAACTCGATCGTGAACGGATGACGCAAGTGGTTAGCAACTTACTCTCCAATGCACTGAAGTATACGCCGGACAATGGAACGATCAAAGTGAGGATTGCAAAAATGCTCGATTGCAATGGAGTGAGTAATAATAATCGTGGATGTGTAAAGATCGACGTGGAAGATAGCGGTGTTGGTATCCCGGAAACCGATCTTAATAAACTCTTTAAAAAGTTTTATCAAGCGAAAAACGTTCCTCTTGTGAATGAAAAAGGTTCTGGCTTGGGCTTAGCGCTCGTGAAGCACGTGGCTGAAGCTCATGGTGGTCAGGTGAGCGTGAAGAGTCAAGTGGGCGTTGGTTCAACCTTCTCTGTTCTCCTGCCAGCGTAAGGCACGATTGCACTGCCTTGCTGATGACAATCCGACCGGAGATTGAAGCGTTTGTCAAAGCTGTCGAAGTATTTGCCAACCGAACGTTTCATTTTCATTATGAACTTGCAGTGCTTCTCCAGATCGCTACGGATTCGAGCATGAAACAAGCTTTTGAAGATCTCACGTTCTTCGCAAAGTTTGTCGTCAATGCTTCACATATCCTCAAACGAGCAGGTGTCGGGGCAGAAGAAACTGCTAAGCTCTCAATCGAATACCAACATAATCTTGAGAAAACGTCCAACCTTCTTCGGACGATGCTTGAGAATGCACCGAAAGAATTCAGCCGTTCGTTTGAAGAGCGATTCCTGATTCTCACTCATCCTAGCCTGCAGAATCTTCACGACTTACTCTACGAATTAAGTTGGATTAAGAACTATAACCTTGATCGCACGAAACTAACATAACTCAACCTGTCAAACATGCAGCCTCGTACAGCAAAGATTTCTCTGTTCATTCTTTTAACGAGTGGGATTATTTGGCTTGGTGGGGTTAATATTCGATCCCTGATTGGGTACAATCTCTTGCAACCGTGGACAAGTGACTTCAAACCGAATATCCATCCCTATGTGGAGCGTATAGTCTTCAGCTTGATTGCTCAGAGTTCAATGGTGCTGAGCATTGCGTATGTCGTCGCATGGGTCGCAGGAATTGTATTTTTGAAGACGACCTCGTATCGCCTCAAAGACCATGGATGGTTAATGATGAGTGCTATTGTGTTTTATTTCTTTACTCCCGTTGAAGTATACACAATGATCCTCGATGTAAAGATGTGGTATCTCGATTATATAGGGTCGGAAGACCTTGTCGAATTCCGGAAGCTCTTTATTCATCGTCTCGAGGCATTGGGCGGTGCCTGGTGGATTGCACTGTTGTGTTATTACACGATTCTTGGGCTGGCAATCTTTCGCCCCTTTCAGCGGAAGAAATTACCGAACATCATGAATTGAACCTGCAAGTGCTCGCCTCGCTGAAAAAGCACCTCGGTATCCTCGTTCTCTGTACGATTTTCTTTGTTACAGGTTTACTTCGCCTGAACGATCTCTCGTTGTATTCACCCGACAGCACCCGATATTTGATCTGGGGTAATTCTCTTGCGCATGGCGACGGTTTTCTAGACACTACGCAGCCAGAGCCTGATCGCACTGTCATGCATGCGCCGCTGTATTCAGTGCTTATTGCACCAGTTGAATATTTCTTTCCACTTTCACTAACTGCTGTGAAAATCTGGACATTATGTTTTGGTATTATGGCATTAGTGTTGATGTATCTGTACCTTAACAGAAGCGTCGGGTCACTTTTTGCACTTGCCGGGGTTCTGCTTCTTGCTTGTAATCCACTCATATTCATCTATTCTACTGAGGTTCTTTCAGAGGCTCCCTTCATCGCTTTGATGCTCTTCATCTTGCTCATGGTTGAGCAGTTGTCAGCCCATCATCAAAGCAAGATGTTATTGGTTTTACTATCATTCTCTGTGGGAACAATTGGGCTGTTACGTGAAGTTGGAGTTGCACTCGTTATCGCGGTGGTAATGTATTTACTACTGAAAAACCAGTTTCAGAAGGGATTAGTTGTGTTTTTTGTTGCACTCTTATTACTCGGAGTCTGGTATTTCCGAAATCATGTTCTGGTTGGATTTGCACCCGGCTCTCAAGCCGACAATGTTTCTATGGTGCTTGAACACATCGTCACTCCGCCCGATGCGCCAATTGTGAATGAGTTTGCCTTGCGGATGTGGCTGAGTTTCAAAGAGTACTTCGTCAACATTGGAGGAATGTTATTCTATCCGCTGTTTGCAACGCATCAGCTCAACATCGTTGTGGATCATTCGTCTCTCTATGACTTTCTTCGGTCGATCTTTTTCTATGGGAAGTTTATCATTGTTCTTATTGTGCTTCCGCTATTAATAGTTGGAATGTATCAAGATTTTAAAACTTCAACCACAGCACTGGTACGTTGCTTATTCAGTATCCTGGTAATGATTTTTATTTTTGTCTATCCAATCCACGATATCCGCTTTCTTGCACCGTTGTTGCCTATGATGATTTATTATTGTGTCAATTGGGCGAAGCGGTATTTCACACGTCGCTCGGAAACTGCAGCAATTTCAAAGACTCGATATCCATTAGTCCTGGCAATGATCCTTATGATGCCTAATGTTTACGTACTCCAGAACATTATCAAGAACAATCTTGCTTACGAACGATCGCCCATTGACTATTACCAGCACATCCGACAATTACCCAGGTATCCGGCTATCTTTGGGCAGCCATGGTCATTCGTGGGAAAGTGGATTCAAGACAACCTCCCGCAAGACATCATCATTGCAAGTCCGGTGAAAGACCTTGCAGTCGTTGTTGGAGAACGCAAGGTACTTGAACTGAATCCGGGTATCCCCCTGCCAACGTTTGAGTCACTTATCAGAGATAACGGTATTGATTATATCCTCGCACCGATACGCTGGCAAGACATGAAAGCTTACGAACTGTTGATGACAGAATCCAACCGTTTCTGGTTCGAGCCTGTCTATCGAGTGGCAAATTTAGTCTTGTTAAAGATTCACTCACACTTTCGCGAAAGCCAAGCAGCACAGCACTCTCAACCTGAAGACACATCTCATTCATTTGCCGTAAGTGCACTACTTCGAAAGGGCAGGAAAGAACTTCTCAATGAACAATACCAAGTTGCAGCTCAAACACTTACACAAGCTGTTGCTCTCGATCCGTTGTCTATAGAAGTAGTTCATCAGTGTATCATATCGCACGCAATGGCACAAGATCGAACGAATGCGACGTTATATTTTCAGCGTTTAATCACATTACCGCAAGCCGGTATGTATCTTCCGCTGGCACGAAATCATATACGTCTGATGGAGCGATTGGATGAGAGTCAATCCGTTAAATCACCGGAAATGCACGCGGTGAAAACCTTTGAGATTGCTTTGCAATATTGGAAATTCGGTTACTATAGACGTGCTCGTAGTCTCATGAACAGTACACTCGCTCGTGACTCGACATACTTCAACGGCTTACTCTGGGGATTCCATTTTAATTACCAACTTGGTGATATGGGAACTGCTAAGGTGTATTTAAAACATTTGAAGGGAATAGACAGCCTGAACCAAATAGTGCGGGCGTTCGATGCGTTCATTCTCTATCGAGATTCGTTGGAGAGAATTCAAGATCCAATACACAGAAGTCGAATTCACCTCAACATGGCACGGCTTAACCGAACAATTGAATTGAACGAAGAGGCACTTGATGAGGCGGAACGGGCGTTGGGAGAAAACCATCAGAATTCCGATGCGATGCTTTTCATGGCAGGACTGTTTGAACAAAAAGGACGTCTTCGCGTTGCGAGGGATGCCTATCGGGAAGTGCTCCATCTTCAGCCTGAGAATTCCTTTGCTCTGGCACGAGTAGATTCAATTCGAGTTCAACTCCAAGCTCAGTAAAGTTGATTTTCTTTTCGGAAATGGTTATCCTTCTTTTGATACATTTCTTTTTCAAAGGAAACTAACACTCGATCAATGAATTATCCTCAATTACTGCAAGAGCTTGAAGAGGTATCCCGTCAACTGGGTCTCCAGCTTCGTTATGAAAAGGGAGATTTTGACGGTGGTTTTTGTATCCTGAAGGAGCAAAAAGTCCTGGTTGTCAACAAACGTCTCTCTGATTCCCGTAAGGCATCGACGCTTGCGCAGGCTCTGGCGGAATATGGCATCGAGACCACGTACATCAAACCCACTCTGCGGCAGTACATCGAAGACGAGGTTGCACGAAACACTAAAGTCAAATCATAACCTATGATTAAAGCTGTCGTCTTTGATTTGGACAATACCCTCGTCGACTTCATGGCAATGAAGGGGAAAGCAATCGATGCGGCGGTCCATGCGATGATCGATGCCGGGCTGAATCTTTCTGAAACCGACATCAAGCAACGCATTGATGCTATTTACAAAGAACGTGGGATCGAATTTCAAAATGTCTTCGACCAGCTCCTGTACGATGTGTTCAACAAAGTCGATTATAAGATTTTATCGGCTGGCATCATTGCATATCGACGTGCAAGAGAGGCTGCGCTCGTCCCGTATCCCCACGTGTATATGACGCTCATGGAATTACTGAAGAAAGGTCTGCTTCTTGCAGTTGTCTCCGACGCACCCGCTCGTGAAGCATGGCTGCGATTGTGCTATCTGAATTTTCATCACATCTTTCATACCGTCGTGACGTTCGATGACACAGGTGAGCGGAAACCAAATCCCGGACCGTTCAGAAAAACACTGGAGCTTCTCAACGTTCGAGCGGAAGAAGCATTGATGGTCGGCGATTGGGCTGAACGTGACATCGTTGGTGCAGCGAACATCGGGATGAAAACGGTTTTCGCTCGCTACGGCGATACGTTTGGAACAATCGAGCCTCATGCCGATTACGAGATCAACGACATCAAGGAACTCATTCAGATTATTGAGAAAGAGAACGCTGGAGTGTTGGTGTAGCATGATTGAAGGTGTGGGCATCGATGTTGTAGAGATTGTTCGGTTGGAGCGCGCGATAGAGACGTGGGGCAATCTGTTTCTCAATAGAATCTTTACCAAACATGAACTCGCTTATGCTCAGAACAGGAAAAACTCCACTCATCACCTTGCTGCACGGTTTGCAGTGAAGGAATCAGTTGCAAAGGCACTTGCTACAGGCTGGAGCGGTGGATTTCGGTGGAAAGATGTAGAGGTGGAAAACGATCCCTCTGGCAGACCATCTGTAACGCTCTACGGACATGTGAAAGAACTGTTGAGAGGAAGCAGGGTGATGGTATCTATTTCACATTCTGAGAATGTCGTCGTGGCTTTTGCCATCATTGAAAGAGCCAATGGTTAAGTGCCCAACCGGTTGCCTTTGGCAAAGTATTTTGTTATTTTTGGCAAACATTATGACAACTCAACATAGGGTAAAACGACCGTGAAACAACTTGGTATTAAGAAACTCTATTACTCGATCAGCGAGGTCAGTAAGATTACGGGTCTGGAACAATACGTCTTACGGTATTGGGAATCGGAGTTTGAGCAGTTGAACCCTGCAAAAAACCGTGCCGGCAACCGCATCTACACCAACCGTGACATCAAGCTTATCCTCTATATCAAAAAGCTACTTCGGGAAGAGCGCTATACTATTGAAGGCGCAAAGCAGGTGCTGATGACGTATGTTCCCGACCAGGAGACTGGTGAACAGTTAGAATTGATGTCTGAGTCATCAACTGCACCGACAGCTACTGCACCTCCACAACCGACGAGATCCACAGATAACCGCGTTCGTAACGACTTGGCTGAGATAAAACAGTTTTTAGAGGAGCTGTTGGTGCGGATGACGTAAGGGAAGTTTTTACGATTCGAAAGGTCAAGGTTTTTAGTCGGAACGGCGGGATTTGAACCCGCGACCCCTTGCACCCCAAGCAAGTGCGCTGGCCGGGCTGCGCCACGTTCCGAGATGTCAAGTCCAATGTACAAAACTTCCTGTAGGAAGGCAAACAGACAGGCAGTTACAGTTTAATCTCTGATAGAAACGACATGAAATTCAATATTCAATTATTCCTCTGTTTGTGTGGCATACAAGCGCTAAAGCCAATGGCTGGCTTGTTAGCAAAAGCAGAGGGATTTTTACTTGAAAACTGGAGGTGATTAAATGAGGAACACAGTCATACCATTCGTAAGCATATTTCTTCTCTTCGGTGGATGCTCTAAGCAGACAGCCTTTGTTGTTCTCCGTGATGTCCCAGAGAAACCATCCTTTGTAGTGATTCCAATCGGTGACTACTTAGAGGATGTTAATTTTGGGAATAAGATTGAAGAATTCATATTAAGTGCTGGGGTCAAATTGATAAATCGCCCTGTCTTGAAACAGGTTATTCTTAAGAAAGAAGCTGGACAAGTCGCAAAGGATACTGAGCTTGAAAATGTAGAAGCTGCGGGAGCTTCAAAGGAAGAAAGATATTTCGAGTGGGACAATATCGAAGCAGACTATGTAGTTTTCAGTTATAGGTTTGCCAAACGGGTGAAGATTGTAAAAACAGAATCAAGAGAGGTTTTATCATCATTCGTGCTTGAAGAACCGGGCTCTCTCGCAGGATTAAGCAAACAGCAAGAGAAAGAACTTTTCTATAAAGCATTGAAAGCCATTGGCATAGCTGTCAAAGCAACCCAATAGACGACACTTTCCAGGTAAGTTAGCAGAAGATAACATATTGAACTTCCAAATAGATTGCAAACAAAAATATAATCCTTCTACTCGTTTTCCGCTAAGGCGCTAAGACCGCAGCAATCGGTTTGGAAGCGGGTAGAGG
>JACQVI010000048.1 GCA_016209795.1 Ignavibacteriota bacterium | reverse complement strand
GGTTGATCCCGAAGTCATTATGGGATCGACTCGCATGAAAGCAGGTACAGCCCAAAAGCTTGTCCTCAATATGATTACTACCGCGGCGATGATCCAACTTGGGAAGGTTTATGAAAACATGATGATCGATCTGAAAATGAATAGCCGCAAGCTCGAAGAACGCGCTAAGCGTGTTTTGATGATTGCCACTGGAGTTGATTATGAAACCGCAAAAAAAGTATTGAAGAAAGCAGGTGGTCATGTAAAAAAAGCAATCGTTATGATAAAGGCAAACGTTTCCGCAAGGGAAGCAGAAGCCAGATTAAAACGAGCAGATGGATTTGTAAGAAAAGCAATAGAAGGATAAGCTCCAAGTGCCAAATTCTACCATCAAACTTGATATGACTATGAAACGTGAACTCTATCTCGATACGGAAATTTACCTTCCCTTCGATGGTTTTCCAAAGCAGGGGATAAAATTTCTCAAGCAGCTCAAGAAAAACAACAACCGTCAATGGTTTACGAAACATAAAGCTGAGTACGAAGATTTTGTGAAGCTGCCGATGCAATCACTCATTGCTGCGTTGAAGACACCAATAGCAAAGCTTGCACCGGAGATTGATGTGAATCCTAAGCGCTCAATGTTTCGCATTTATCGTGACACTCGCTTTAGCAAGAACAAAGCACCATACAAGACTCATGTTGCTGCGGTCTTTCATGTGAAAGGCAATCATTGGGAAGAGAGCGCAGGCTTTTATGTTCACATTGAACCCGGTGAAATTTATGTCGGAGGGGGGATTTACATGCCCGATGGACCTCAGCTAAAGAAAATCCGCCAGGCAATAGCTGATAACCCGCACGAGTTCCTTTCCATCGTTAGCGATGACAGCTTCATCAGACGATACAAAACACTTGAAGGCGATAAACTCCAGCGTATGCCACTCGGTTTTCCCACCGATCATATGATGGGAGAATGGTTGAAGCACAAAAGCTTTTACACTGGTGTTGTATGGGATGAGAAAGAATGTTACACGGCAAAGTTTGTGGATAAAATTGTTGGTGTTTACAAAGATTTGTTACCACTGGTTAAGTTTTTGAACAACGCATTAGGTAGGTAGTGCCCGTTTTGTGAACGGACAAATTGGAATGTTCGATTAATTACTGGTCTCTACGTTTCCTTCCAATCAAAATTATTCCTATCTTAACATCAATTTCATTCCTCACAACAATAACACAGGAATAATTTCATGCAACGTGTATTTGGCCAATTAGTGCTCCTTGTGTTATTGAGTGAACTCTCCTGCAACCAGTCAATTGTACATGAACGCGCTGTTCTCACCGATTCAGTGAAAGTGGAGTTCCTCCATGCCTGGAATGCCTATAAACAGTATGCTTGGGGACACGATGCGTTGAAACCCTTGAGCAAACAACCGCACGATTGGTACGGTACGTCGTTGTGCATGACTCCCGTCGATGCTTTCGATGTAATCCTCCTGATGGGTTTTTCGAAAGAAGCTGCCAAAGCAAAGAAACTCATTCTGGACAACTTGTCGTTCGATAAGGACATTGAAGTCCAAGCTTTTGAGATCACAATCCGTCTTTTAGCTGGACTTCTCTCCGCATATCAAATGGATGGGGATCGAGGTTTCTTAAGGTTAGCGGAAGAGCTCGGGAAACGACTCTTGCCAATCTACAATTCTCGTACAGGCATGCCGTACCGGTATGTGAATCTTCAAACGGGAAAGATTAGGGATTCAATAAATAATCCTGCCGAGATTGGGACCGCAATGCTCGAGTTTGGCACACTGAGCAAGCTTACAGGTAATCCGATCTACTACGAGAAGGCAAAGAATGCTCTTGTTCAGTTATACAATCGCCGCTCAATGATCGGGCTTGTCGGGACCTGGATAAATGTCGAAACAGGAGAGTGGGTTAATAAGACAAGTCACATCGGTGGAGCAATCGATTCTTACTACGAGTATCTCATCAAAGCGTGGTTACTCTTCGGCGACAAAGAGTGTAAGGAAATGTGGAATGAAAGCATTAAGGCGATCAACATCTACCTCGCCGACACAACACATGGCGGTTTGTGGTACTGCCAGGCGGATATGGATACAGGTAAGCGAACCGGTACGTTCTTCGGATCGCTTGAAGCGTTCTTCCCCGCGGTATTGTGTCTTTCGGGCGATATCGAGAGAGCAGCAAAACTGCAAGAGTCGTGCTACAAGATGTGGAATTTACACGGCATTGAACCGGAACAGATCGATTACGCATCGATGAAAGCCACAGACAAGCGGTATTATCTGCGACCTGAGATTATTGAGTCTGCCTACTATCTCTATCACTTCACGGAAGATCCAAAGTATTTGCAGATGGGAAAGAGGTTTTTCAAAGACATCGTGAAGTATTGCAAGACGGAGGCAGGCTATGCGTACTTACGGGACGTTACTACCAAAGAACAAGCCGATGGCATGGAGAGCTTCTTCTTCGCAGAGACACTCAAATACCTGTACTTGTTATTTGCGCCTAAGGAAACGCTGCCGTTTGAGAATGTCATCTTTACAACTGAAGCCCATCCTATTCGCCGAGTGAAAAATAATAAATAATGAGCCGAGGTTAAGGTTACATTGACGTTCATTCGGAATTGGCCGAGTCTGAGAATGGATATGCCAGATCAACTCAAAAGATTGACTTATTCTTGTTTCCGATGTACATTATAGTACCATTATGCGTCGTTCATTGCCAAAATTCTGTGATGGCTTCGTCATTTCCTGCAAGGACTTCGAACCTGTTTACATCGAAACATACCGCAGCGGAAAAATCTGGGAAAAAGTCGAACGGGCGAGAGAGATGTTAAGGTGTTGCCGCGTGTGCCCACGCGATTGCGACGTTGATCGCTGGAATGGAGAGCTTGGTACGTGTGCATCAGGGCGCCATGCATCGGTAGCAAGTTACTTTCAACATTTCGGTGAAGAGGATTGTTTACGTGGATGGAATGGAAGTGGGACGATATTTTTCACACATTGCAATCTCAAATGTATCTTTTGCCAGAACTTTGATATTAGTCGCGTAGGTAAACAAACAGATGTCGGCAGGATTGTCACACCTGAAGAGCTTGCTAACATCATGATTTACTTGCAAGAGCTTGGATGTCACAACATCAATTTCGTCACGCCTGAGCATGTTGTACCTCAAATCATGGAGGCAATCCCCCTTGCTATCAAACAAGGATTGCTGCTGCCCATCGTGTACAACACCGGTGCGTACGATAGTCTCGACAGTATCGAGCTCATGAACGGTATTGTTGATATTTACATGCCTGATTTCAAATACTGGAACCCTGCCAACGCGAAACGATATCTCATTGCAGAAAATTATCCTGACGCAGCTCGTCGATCAATCAAGGCTATGCACGAGCAGGTTGGAGATTTGCTGTTTGATGAAGATGGACTTGCTCTCCGTGGTACACTCCTTCGTCATCTCGTCATGCCGGGAACACTCGACGATACAAGAGAAATTCTCAGATGGATTGCAGAACATCTTGGCACTAATTGTTTTGTCAATGTGATGGAGCAATACTACCCCGCAGGTCTCGTGAGCGAGACACGCTACCAGGAAATCAATCGGCACATCACTCAAGATGAGTTTGAGACCACAATCCAGTATGCACAAGAAGTTGGATTGTGGAGGTTGGATTACCGGTGGAGAAACGTTTACGCGGAAACCTATGTGTAATCGGCGGTTGCCAACTGTCCGTTTGTTCCCCCCAATGATAGCAATTGCATAATTAGTTTCCACATTGACAACGAGGGTGAATTGTGCGGCTCAAACACGACCGGCGGGGATTCGAACAGGGTCGCAAAGGCCCTGCAGATCCAGTTGAGAAAGGCGTGGTTTAACCCTACGACGACCTGTTGCTCCGCTGTCATCGAATCCCCCTAAATCCCCCGTTGATTAAAGAGGGACTTTTACCGAAGCCAGCGTCCCCTTTAGCAAAGGGGATAGAGGGGATTGAAGGGAGGACTCTTGTAGGTTTGGGGAAAGCCATTATTACTGCCAAATCAAAGTGGAAAAAACTTTTGCAACAGCTATTATCGGGGTCGGGAGACTCTAGAATTACGAATCTTTCCGATACGATTTCAACAGCATCAAATGGATCGTTACTGCAATTCCCACGATGAATAACACGATTTTCACGGTTCGAGACTCCAAAGCATAGAAGGTAGAATACCCTACTACAAACCACAGGAACGTAATCGAGTATACTTTAACGCGTACTGGAACGCCTTTACCTTCCTTATAATCCCTGATAATCTTCCCAAACCACTTATTGGTAAGCAGCCAATGGTAAAACATCTCTGAGCTTTTAGCATAACAGTATGCAGCAAGAAGGAGAAACGGAACGGTCGGGAGTAATGGCACGAAGATTCCTATGATTCCGAGAGCAACCGAGAGAGTTCCGGCAAGAACAAAGAGAAACCGGACAAAACGATGTTGATGATTCATAGTGCGGGAATACTATCACAAAGTGTGGTACGCGATTAGTGAAAGTTTGCCACCACAACTCCAAATAAAGGATTGTCTGCCATCGAAGATGGCACGCGCAGAGAGTTTCTGATATTGCTCTGAAAGGTTGTAGAGGATATGATCAGGCTCTCGCTACCAAGAACGCCGGCCGCCTCCGCCTCGATATCCGCGACGACCACCGCTGCCCGGTCTCCCGCGAAAGGATCGCTCAGTACGCGGTCGAGCTTCATTCACATCCATTGATCGACCTTTTAACTCCTTACCGTGCAAGCCTGCAATCGCCGCTTCCGCTTCCGCCTTCTCCGGCATCTCGACGAATGCAAACCCCTTGGAAACATTGTTCGAACGGTCTTTCACGACGCTTACTTCGTCAAGGTTCCCAAATGCCTGAAACGCTTCCCGCAAGTCCTCTTCTGTGACATCTCGGGACAAGTTACCTACGTAAATCCTCATATTGACTCCATTGTGCGATGATAGAATGATAATGAATTATGCCCACCGCAACAGCGAGCCGTACGACGATGTACCGCGTGTCGTCGGAAACTGCGCTGGTGGGAAAGTTGGCCATGCATCGGTGCATGTGATCACGCGCCATTTTAACATAATACAAAGGATGATAGCTTCCAAATGATATTCCAGAACGGAACCTCAAGGTTCATTTGGTCTCCGATCATAGAAAAAGGAGAACTTCACGCATTGAACAGAAGTTTATAGTTCTGGCGAATATCACTCTCGATTTGGATACGAGCACTTTCATCGGCTTCCAGCAGGATGCAAATACAGTTAGCATTGTTCGTCTTGAGGCACTCTGCTATACGAGGATCATCGGTGCGAGTTGATAAATCGCTTGTCTGCCCGCAGTAGATTCGGCTGTGCGATATTCTTCCGTCAGGGTCGTGGTTCCGACTCGTTATGAAGTAAACAGCTCCAAAGTCTTTAAACTTAGTATCCAGTGGATATGCACGAAATGTGTACATTTTTCCAGAGAAGCCCTTGATACGAACATTGCCCATTCTCGGCATGATAAACTCCAATCTGTTTAATGAGAAAAGAAAAACACAATGTAAGATACAAAGATTATACGCTAAAACAAAACCGCGACATTCGAATCGTACAGTTCAAAATATCCCGTCAGACTCGAGATGGTGCCACAGCTGCTCAACGATCTGCCCGAGAGATGAATGAGCAATGACGTTTTTCGTACGGGTGTCACAGTCTCCTGTTGAAGCGGGACCGTTACGGCATGACATTACAAGTGCCAATAATAAATAAAATAAATGTCTTGCTATTGGTGTAGAAAGTGTTTATGTTAGTATGCTAACTTTTGGCCCACTGTACTCGCCATTATCTCAAGGGCGAAGTTCTCTTAGGCTCGCAGGGGTCGTCCCGTAAAACAGCGTTCGTCGTAAGCCTACCTCGATTCAATACATTCACGCTGCTTCTTCATTGTTCTGCGGTACGGTAGCTCGCCATTTCTCTTCACGTTATAACCTCATAAGGAGTACCACATCATGGAACCACGAAGAAACAACACAATCGCACCGAGCATCAGGGTCCGAGACATGCAGAAAAGTCTGGACTTCTACACGAAGACGCTCGGTTTTCAAGCATCCGACAAATTAACTCGCAAGGATGGGAGAATCGTCCATGCGTCAGTCGGATTCGATTCACCTCTGCTTATGCTTTCGCTGGTTGAGTACGTTCGAACGCCGCAAACGAAGGAAGACTTGGCGAAGAACAAGCTCGGCATCGGCGTTGAGTTTTACATCGCCATAAACGGATCGAAGAAGCTCGATGAGTTCTTCACCGAAGTGAAAGCAAAAGGAATCACGGTGATCAACGAGCCGAAGACCGAATTCTGGGGCGACAGGATATTCACGGTAAGAGACCCAGACGGCTATGCCCTCACGTTCTCTGAACACGTCAATGACGTGACACCGGAAGCGCGAACGGCAGCGTTTGAGACCGCACATCAGAAGTAATCTCTCGGGGTTACTTGAAGTACGAGAGACACAAGAGCCCCGCCTCAAAACGGGGCTTTTGTTTCATCTTCTAATAAACCATGTCCTTTGAACGAACACGATCATGATACAGCAGACAAGTTTTATGCAACACCATACACATGCCGAAAAAGAGTACATCATCGAGGAGGAGGTTATTAGCGAAGGTGAGTGGCAAAGGTGGCAAGCCTTATACGCTATTAGACGAAGAGAGACCTTCTCACGTATCCTTGAAGCCCAGGGAAAATATCTCGCACCATTATCATGAAGAATATCACTATCATATCCAATGCTCGAGGATGCTTCATTGAACTTACTCACCATGACTCCGATCCTGGAACATGGATTGTAAGACGTTGGAGAAAATTCCTATGGTTCAAGAAGCAGATCTCGTCGCATTGGTTCAATGATGAGCACCAAGCCATAGCGTTTGCACATGAGTTGAAGCGAGAGCATAACGGACATTCAGGTCATTTTTGATGCAAAGGAGATAGTTCAAAATGCGGAATAATAACTATCAAGGAAAGCACCCTCGGAGAAGCTCGCCTCCGGAGGAAATAAAGGAAATACATTTCGCTTGGTTGAGAAGCCCTCAATCACAAAAGGAGATACCTCAGCAAACAGAGGGGAAAGCTCCACCGAAAGAAGGAAGTGATCCGAAATCTGCATCCGAACCACGGTGGAATGAAGATATCCGCTGGCAGGATGATGGAGGAGAAAGCGGATGAGTCTTCGGGAAGTCTTGAACCAATCGATAGTCCCCTCCTCTAATGGTCGAAGGGGTGCTAAGAAGGAGGAGCAGAAGAGCGAGAGCATCTTCACCGATTATCAGGCCATCACGTTTGAGGGAAAGTGTTTTCAGTTCTCAGGCACGCTCGAGTTCGGCAAACGAGACGCTGCCGTTCTTGCACTGGAGAAGCTCGGGGGGTTTACACCGGGTGGAAACGACGTGACAAGGCTTGTTAATTACCTGGTCGTCGGAAACCTGCAGAAAGGGGCACGGAAACGTAAGGGCTACAGGGATAAAATCAGCAAGGCAATAAACCTCAACAGAGAGGCTCATGGTGAAATCCAGATCATTCGGGAGCGGGATTTCGTAAAAGCGGTCCTGAAGACTTTCCGGGTATTTGAGACAAAGGAAAAGCCTTTTGTCAAAACGAGATTCGCACACTGAGCTTTGCCGGGTTAGCCTCCTCTCGACAGTGTTTGGATTCAGGTGGGAAAAGCGTCAAGAGTATATAATTCAAGGCTGCCTCTGGTGGCCAAGTAGTAGGGCTGTTCATTTTCTATGAGATAATGTATGTCTGAAACTAATCAAAATTCTTCGATAGAATCCACTGTTGATATACGGATTGTCGGTCTAAATACTGATAAAACCCGTAAAATATATGAATCAGATACAGTATACGAAGTATATTTTGAACTGTCAGGAACTCCATCACTGGCATGGAAAAATATTTTTGAACGGGAATGGAAAGATTTGAATCCGACGTCCCACCAACAGGCGGGATGGCAAGAGGCAAGCATAGACAGAAGATTTCTTGTGATGCACTGTACACTTCAAGAAATCGCCACGCATTTGCCGGTTCTGAAGAAGGCAGTTGATGCAACGAATAAAAAATACAGACAATATGCTCAAGAGCAGGCAACGGAACAAGAATATCGAGAGGATGTGTGGAAGCAAGAACGGAAAGCCGTTGACGATATAGCTAAGTCGTTACGTTTCGATTAACTTTTTTATAAATCGTCCCTGCAAACTCTTTCTTAAATCACTATTTTACAACTTATAGCATTGGAGGTCAAAATGATCCAACTATCTGACTACCGATGGGAATTTTATCAAGACAAGATTAATCAGTGGCAATGGCGGAAATTTGTAGCCAACAAAGTCGTTGCTGTTTCTTCAGATAGTTACTATTCACGCCAAGCGTGTGTCAATGACGCGAGAAAAAGAGGCTATGTTGGACCAATAGTCCGCTCGCCAAGAGCCTTGCAGTAGTCTCGGCTTTCGATCTACGATCCTCCCATAGGGAAGGTCATAGACCTTACCTGCCTTCCACGAGGAAGTGTCGTAAGAATCGCAAGCCGTTAAACCACTCGAACAGCCACACCTCGACCCACTTCATCGGATTCCAGATGTAGAGGTACCAACGCTTCCAGATCTGCTGGACGTGCACTCGTGTGTATGCACGAGCAAACGGGTTCTGCTTCTTGAGCCAGAGTGTAACGACCGAGGGAACCTTGACCTCCGGCATCTCATCATGAAGCTTCTCATAGAGTGTAACAAGCTCACGTGCCTTGAGATCTCGCCAATCTATGACTCGACTCGCCGAGTCGACGATGTCTTGTTTCGTCTTCGCGACAAGCTCATGCAGCGCTTCCTCGATTTTGCTCTTTGGCCGACTCCGGAGCCAAACCTCCTCAAATTGGAAGAACATCTTCACGATCCCCCGCAGCCGAGAGCAGGCAGCCTTCAACCGACCCCACCAGAACGGGAAGAACGCTTCCATCGGGAAACCGGATCGTCTCTCTCTCCGTTTCCGCAAAGTCCAGAAGCCGCAGTTCATCGGGTGCAAACGCTCGATCCGAGAGGCATAGAGGTACCACGCGAAGAAAAAGACCCTGTCCCAATAATACCGCCAGTCGTGTCGCCAGACCTTCAGTACATTGACCATAAACTCGGTGGAGTAGAATTGTTCCCACGCTTTGCGGTATGATTCCATCAGTTCGTCTCGTGTCATTCGTGCTGGTGCTACAGCAACATGCGCAGAATCGTAGGTGTTGAAATCTTTATCCATCCACCGTTGCTCTCGCCACCACTGCTGGTGATCCTTCGAGCCGGGCAGCGGCGTCAGGATGTAGAACGAGGCAGAATCAAACCCCATCCGTTGAAGCTCGGCGATATCCTGTGTGATGCTCGACGGTGTATCGAACGGCAGCCCGAGGATGTAGCCTGCGTGGCAGGCAATGCCGAGCGAGTGACAGTGTGCTACAAGGTCCTTGTACTCGGAGACCTGATTCTGAAACTTCTCCTGCGAACGGAGGTTCTCACGGTTCACGCTTTCCACGCCGAAGAACACCTGGTTGCAGCCAGCCCGCTTTGCGAGCACAAAGAAATCTCCGGGCGGGATCTTTCGTGCTGCAAGATCGCTCTGCATCATGAATGTGAACGGTATGTTTTCTTCTTCGCGCAGTCGGATAAGACCTCCAAAAAGCTCGCGCCATCGCGGGTTCCGCGCGATGTTATCATCTGTGAAGAAGCAGTGTGTAACGCCCGCCTCATTGTAACTCTGCCGGACAAAATCGACGACCTGCTCCGGATTCCGACACCGCATCGTCCGACCCTGCACGTTGATGATAGTACAGAAATCGCACGTGAAGACGCAGCCTCGTCCGGTATCGATGGTGCTGAATGGAGAGGCAAACCTCCTGAAATCACCCCTCGTGAGTCGAGGTGTCGGTAAATCCGCGAGGTCCGCCGTAGGATTCAGGAAGTTATAGAGCGGCTCCGCTTCTCCGCGGATGACGTCTTCGACGATGGCGGGCAAGCGATCACCCTCGACCTCGCCGGCGACAAGAATGATCCCTTTCACCAATGCTGCCCTGAGGTCGGCAGTCAGACCGACCATCGCGAGCATACCGCTCACGTGGAAGCCACCAATCAGGACGGGGATGCCGTGCGGCAGGAACCATGAAGCAATGTCTTGCGCCCGTGGGTATTGGTTTGATTGTACGCCAACGAGCATGACGATTGACTTCACGCCGGGAATCTTCAAGCGACTGAGGATAGCTTTCACCGACACGCGCTCGATCGCTTCATCAATCAGGCGAACGTTGAGCGACACTCCTGCGAAGAAGGGATAGTTCGTGAGATCACGCGTCAGCGTACCCATCTGCGTCAAGGTGTTGCTGCGGATGACACCGATCCGCGTTCTGATCGGATAGCCATCGTCCGTGTAGTTGGTGGGACGGATGAGCGTGACATCGAGTTCACGCACACCATACGCGAGCGCCGTCTTGAGATCAGCCAGTGCTTCTGCTGGCGACCTTCTTTCTTCCACTGAAATTACCCTTTCCATAACGCTCCTTAGTCTAATTGCAAATAGTGCGTTAATAATAACGTGCAAGATACGGGAAAAGCTATCAGAAGTCAAATCGGACTAACATATCATGCTGGCGGTTACAGAACTGGGCAAGAAGTTCAATATTCCGAGTGCCGACAACGGAAACACCCATAAGAAATAGCGGGCTGAGATACAGAAGACATTCAAGAGGTAATGCCTGAGCAGAACCTCATTTGCTTCCTCTCGATTGCTGATCGAGTACATCAATCCATAGACGGCAGCAGTGAACTATTTCTTCATGCCGTGCATCGCCTTGACCTGCTCGGGGCTGAACTGTGTAAGTTCTATGACACGGGCTTTGCCGCGCACAAACGGCGGGACAACCATCAGCGCTTCGTTTTTGTTTGGAGCCTCAAAGATGAGATACCCTTTGTGCTCACCCGATTTGCATGCCCATTGAAAGTGTGTGAGGTATCCCGCTGCAAGAACATGATCTATCGTCTTCAAACACTCTTCGGGCGTATGTGGTGATACGATCAAGTATGATGACATTGGTGTACTCCTTATTTTTTTATGATTAACTCTAAAATATACAAATCATCGCACGCTTTTCAAAAACTCTCTGATGTTTTTCATAACATCCGCTGCGGCCGGTGGATCGTAGTTTGACATGACGATCGCTGTGTATCCTTTCCCGATGCTTGTTTCAATTCCAGCATTGATTCCTGGCGCGCCGCCAAAAATTCCCACCCCTCCTTGCCTGGGTGTTTTTGCTCCTCCTCTTGATGTCGGTTCGCCGCGAAGTGTACTCCATGTCTCAGCATTGGCAAAGAATGTTTTGTTCTCAAGGGCAATCGTAAGCTTCAGCAAATCTTCAGCGGTCGAGTACCCGCCGCCTGCAGAGCTTCCGCGTGCCGGTCGAGTGTAGATATTTTTCCTCCAGCTTTCCTTTGGACTCTCACGTGTGTAGCCTTCGGCAAGATTTGGAACGGATGAATCTGCTTCATACGATTCTGTGTTCTCCATGCCAGCAGGTTTGAAGATATGCTCTCGCACATAATCGTAATAGCTTTGTCCCGATACCTTCTCGATGATCGCTCCAAGAACGATGTAGCCGCCGTTCGAGTACTGGCGCTGCGTCCCCGGTTCGAACAGGAGGGAGTCATTAGCGAACAACGGGAGAAAATCGCTTATCTTTCGGAGCTTGTCTTTGGGTGCTGTATCGAATTTATCGCCAAAGAAATCTCCGATCCCCGACGTCATGTCGAGCAGATGGCGGGTCGTCACTTTTTCCGCTACAGTCCTGTTGGGATAATCGGGGAGATACTTGCTGATGCGATCGGAGAAAGAAAGTTTCCCCTGCTCGTACAACTGACCGATAGCAACTTGCGTGAAGATCTTGTTGATCGATCCCAAGTTGAATTTTGTATCGATGCGGTTCGGAACGTTGAATTCTTTGCTTGCCATTCCAAATGCTTTCTTGAAGATTGCCTTTCCGTCCTTTGCAACGAGAACGATTCCAGAGAATTCATCCTTCTTTGACTTGTCTTCGAGGAATTGTTTGATGGCTTTAATGGCTTCTTTCTCTGTCATTGGAGATTTTGATGCCGACTCCGGTGCATCGGTGTCCTCGACGCGGATAGCAACCATCTTAAGTGGCAGTCCTGGCTCAAGCTCGAATGTGAACAGGAACCATTCGTCCTTTTTTGTGCGCATCAGTGCGGTGATGGAGTTTGTGGTGATTTCCTGAATCTTGTGCAAGGTAAGCTCCTGGAAATTCTCGCGCATCTGGCGGTAGATGGAAATCCGGGCATCAACAGGACGTTGCTCAAGCGAAACTTTCGAAACACTCTCCATGAAAAATGCCCTCATAGCCTCCTCACCGCTATTGAAGGCTGCAACATACGCCCCGACAAGCTTTTTTGCTTCCTCTGTTTGATCCGCCTGTAACGTGTGAAGATTTTTTGAATAGGCTCCATGAAGTACGCAGAGTGAAAGGAGAAAAACAATAAAAGTTGCTTTCATGGTGTTGATATTTCTCATAGAATGGTGGATGAGGGTAAAGTCTTTAAGCGATTATACGGTATGGAGATGAAAATGTTCTGCCTCGTGGGGTAAACTGATGTGCGATTGCCTACAACGAGTACGCCGACAAGAAGGCGTGGGCGGAGAGGCGGAGGGTGTTTAAGAAGTAACTTCGAATTGGTGTTGACTCAATTGTCTTAGACCTGAAAACTATTGATCCTTTGAAGTGCAACTTCGACTTGATAGGGTTTGATTAACTCCCTCTTCCTTTTTGTCCAATGTTGGATACTTGATAAAATATCTTGAGACTCGAAACCTTGTTCCCGCTGAAGGATGAAATCAACTGTCGCAAGTAACTCCAAACCAAATGGAGATTCAAAACCATCTATAAAACGTAAAACTTGTTGTATATGCTGTTGTTGTGTTGGGGATAATGTTTTTTCATATGCAAAATCCAAGTCGGCAAATTTCTCAGTTTTCAGTTTGATAATTGTCTCGGGTTTGATGGATACTGATCTGTATTGTAAATATTGACCGTTCATTTTTTTCAAGACGGGAATGAGATTATGAGCATACGGACCATAATATCCCTTCTCGAATCGCAATCGTAACGGTTCACCAAATTTTTGCAGGAAATAAGAAAGCTTCTGGACAACAAGAAGATTGATTTCATTTCCCATTGTTTTATACTGCTTCATCAGATACAGCAGCATTACCCTTACCGGAGTTAACCGTGATGTTTGCCGTACTTGAGGCTCAAAGGTCTCGCTGAATTCACTCGATGGCTCATAGATGATAACATCTATTGTCGATGATAGTTCATCGAGATATTTCATCATCAAAAACTTAACCATCTTCCAATCTAACTTACCTTGACCGCTCCCCAATGGAGGGAAAGCAATCGAACGAACCCTGTTTACGGAAAGCCACTTGACCAAATCTTTTAGCCCTGCTTCGATGTACTCCAACTTTGAGGGGTAGCGCCAATGATCTTTCGTTGGCATATTAATAATATACCGGGGTGAAAGTAAATTTGTCTGCGTAACGAAGATTTTCCCGATATCAATTGCTTTCTCTTTACAAGCTCTGACGTACTCTTTGTAATTCTGAGGAAATGCTTTCTTGAAGGTCAGTGCAATACCCTTTCCCATCACTCCTTGCAAATTAACGGAGTTAACGAGAGCTTCGGCATTCGACTGCAAGATATTGCCTTTGGTAAAGGTAATCATATTATTCGTAGTACCACTCAGGTTTCAGTTTCACATCAAATGTAGTTAATGAATGGTTCTTTAGCAACTCCTCTACGTATCTCAGGCAGTTCCGATCATAAACAGCAAAAAGGGCAACAGCGCTGAGGGGCATCTCATAATACACTAAACACTCAGCCTGTTTTCTCCTTTTTCTATCAGGATCAGTAGGAGTATTCTTCCAATTCTTAGCGTTAACGGATTTCCAATCAATATTGACTAACTCAGCATCATTGTCAAAAAACTGAGTGAGCGCATCGTACGCATGACCATCGGTAAATACATACTTGCAGCTTTGTTCCTTTAATTTTTCTAGTGAACTTATGATGTACACGATCTCATGTGCGGCGATTTTAGGAACATCGTAGCCATGCCGAATTGCATAGAGCATGAGCGGGCGAGGTCCAAAATAAAACGGGATGTACTCGCTTAGCGTACCAAAGACTTGGTTACCAATTATGACCTGCTTCGATTTTCGACTTTGGATAAGCGTTGTCTCACCAATAGGTAAATAGTTTGGATCACACTCCGGATGAGATGAACTACAAAGCTTTCCACTATGCAGAATAAAATCGAGATTATCTTTACTGATAATTCTGTAAATGTAGATGGTATATTCTTTCATTCAGAAGCTTCGAAACTTTCATACTTCTCCTGACTCATTGAAAACTGTGGATCCACAACCTTTATAGGCACTCAAAAAACATACCTTAACTTAAAAATTAATATCCTGTGCATACAACTTGCAACGAATATATCACATCTCCCGATGCGATGCAACAACAAAAACGCTGACAAGAAATCGTGGGCGGAGAGGCAGAAGTTGTTTAAGGGGTGTTCAAAGAATCATCGAGACAGCCCATATTCTAGCTCTTCAAATGTCGAGGGATGCAACTCCTCAAATTCTCTTTGTGGTACTTTCAAGTATTTCCAATTGATTGCCGTCAGTAAAGTTGCATTCTCACACCACCGCTGAGCGGCTTCATCTTTGCGCTTAACCTCGATATCCTCTCTCCCTTTCGTTTCAATGATTCGGTGAGTTCCATCGGACGTGCGCGCAACAAAATCTGGATAATAGTTTCTAATGTTACCCAGGTTATCAGGATACTCAATGCAAAATCCAAATTGTTCCGGTAATTTAGCAAAGGCTTCAACATCTTCGGCACCTTCCAGAAACTTTGCAAATGCATATTCAAGATCATTATCGCAAGCAACATAGTTGAATATAGATTTCTTTGCCTCGAACGTTCGACGTGAAAATGGGAATGGTGAAGTAGAAGACAGAAACCGTTTTGGAGTTAGCAACTCAGGTTGTTTATCTTCGACGATGAGATCACGCAGCGCTCGCTCGAACTCTTTGGTAACAACATAATTGACAAGATTCGTACTCATGGCTCTGACGATTATGGGATCATCAAGGTTCACCTGCTTCCCGAACGCTTTTGTTTCAAAGAATTCTCTTAGCTTAGGTACAAGTGTTGCAAATTGGGAGGGTAATTTTAAATTGCTTGCTATTTTGCGAGCGTAATACCCGATAACCTCTTGCGCCGTTTGTGCGGGTGGAATTGTATATTCTCTCTCGAATAGTTTTTCATCCGTTAGGATATCTCTGCCTTCATAGATAAACGTCTTGGTAGCATGTTCCTCCTCTTTGATCGGGAACGGATTGCACCGCATGCCCATTATATCAAGCGAGGCAATTTCCTCTGCGAGGGACTTCTTCCGGACAAGAGAAGGTGTCAATTCAGGGATCGCAATATCGACATTTTTCTTTGATTCAACAGCAAGAATGGTAATGATTTGAAGCTTATCTTTTCCAATCTCGAACGTTTCAAGCTTCAAGCCTTCAAGTTCTTCTAAATCTTCAACGAAGTCGAGGAATGCCCTATTGCCGATAACATCAACACGCTCCACATACCCAGGTGCATTTCCTCGAAACATCAATCGGAGACCTCTACCAATGGTTTGTTCGGGAAGGATGTTCGCTTTCGATGTGTACGGTCGCAATCCGACGACAACTGTCACATTCTGAACGTCCCACCCTTCACGCAACATCAAGACACTGACGATAGCGTTTACTTTTGACTGCTCTTCATCAACCTCGCGTGCAAGCTTTCTGGCAACATCCAAGTCTTTCTTTGAAACTTCCCCTGCTGTATCAGTGTGGATAACAAGTGTTCTCTCTCCATCAAAGTCGGAAGGATATTTTGTTCTCAGCCAATCACCAATGTCATCAGCTTCATCAGTGTTGTTCATCATGATAAAAAGAATTGGCTTCTTCTTCAGACCGATGAGCAGGTCTCTGTATTCTTTCCAACGCTCTATACCTGCTGTCAGGAAACCTGCATACTTCACATTCACTACGTTCGACTTCGCTTCCTCGATCTTTGAAATGCCTTTGACCGGACGTTTTACAATGTTATCCTGAATGGCTTGCTTCAGCGGGTAGTCGGAGATAGTCCAAGCAAATAAGCCACCTTTGGAATACCTCGGTGTTGCAGAAAAATCTAATTGTGAAGCAAGTGGCTTTCTTTGATGAAGCTTGCGTACAACATTGTTCCATTCGTTATCTTCTTCATGTGTATGGTGTGCCTCATCGTTAATGACAAGAAGTAATCCGCTCCGCTTTTCGATACGTTCGTCGAAGTCTGTCAATTCCATTTTCTGGGCTTGCGGCTTTGTTCCAAGTAATGCAGCTATTTCTTCTGGCTCGCTATTGCCTCCTCTCATTGGGCGTTCGTAAAATTGCTGAATGTTCGTTAGGTATAATGCACCTTCGCTGTGAGCACGCTCAGCATCGCCACGCATGTAGCATTCGAAATCCCAGAACATGTTAAAGTGCTTCGGAAACATTGGATCGTTGCGAAAGATATGTCCTCCAGAAAAATCTGTTCGCAATCGCTCGAAGACAATGACATTGGGGGCAATAATCAAAAATGATTTTGCAAACTCACTATCATTCTCTCGTACAGCATTGAAATAATGCCACACAATTGCAAGCGCCATGACTTTTGTCTTGCCACTACCTGTTGCCATTTTGATGCAATAACGTGCGAAATCATCGTACGGTGGGAGACGTAAGTTTTTGGTCTCGTATGCAAAATGTTCAAGCAAGGCTTTTCGGGTACGAGCCTTTGCTACCTCATAGGTATACATGAGAGTTTCAATAGCTTCACGCTGCGCTAGATGGTAAGAGAAGCGTTGTCCATTGACTAACCGATGATCTGTCCTGAACCAGTAATTGAGAAGCTCTCGGGTTGTATCAGTCACACCTTTATAGTTGCTCGCCCGCCATGCCTCTACAGCCTTCCGAAGCGCGGGTACGCACGCGGCAGTCTCGAGGTATTCTTGAATATCAAAGAATCCCCGAGCACTTGACTTTTTTGTCTTGGGATTTGGCATTCTTGATGTGATAAGTTCTCTTAAGTTATTGAAATATATGCCTTAAGTATTTACC
>JACQVI010000044.1 GCA_016209795.1 Ignavibacteriota bacterium | reverse complement strand
GTATCCCGCTTCCTGAACTTCATCGACAAGTGTTCTTACGGACTGACCCAGTAGGTTATAGACATTCAGCCTTACCCAACGGAAAAATGGCAATTGGAAACTAATAACTGTCACTGGGTTGAACGGGTTGGGGTAATTCTGCTCAAGTCTGAACTCTCTTGGAATCTTATGACTTTCTGATAGCAGACCTTCAGGCGGTGGTGGTGGCGAGTCTTCAATGGGGAGAATCTTTATCCTGTTCGATGCTGTCACCACCTTACCTGACGATGAGAGAATCAACTTTCCGCTTTCTCCTGTCTTCACCCAATATCCCACGCCGGGTTGGATTGTATCGACAGTTTGGTACAGGCTGCTTGACGACTGGTAACCAAAAAATTGAGACAACGTCATCCCCGGCGGAATGCTGCCAAGAGAAGTGACCAGAACAGGCGCTGAGATCGAACCAATGATGTTCCAACCAGGATTGACATCAAACGTGTCCTCCAGGATTTCACTTCCATTGACACCAATCGTCTGAGCTCCAGCGAACTTCATCCAGTATCCTACACCATTTTCGATGGTATCAACTTTCACATAACCATTCTTATAGGTAAAAGCCGCTGTTATCGCGGTAGGGAAGACGACGGTCTTTCTTTGATCGGGCATCGTCACCGGTGATGAAACTAAGTTCCATCCATTATTAACAGCCACTGGCAGGTTGGTCGTGAGCCTCATTGCCATCCCATTCTGTGGTTTCGTCTCAGGGGGTGCACCGTCATTGTTGACGAAGAACCACTGCGAGGTTGCGTCAGCCTGTACACCAACGAGAGCGGTTTCTTCATTACCAGTTGATCCGATGTCCTGGTATTGAAACGTGATGGAATGGTCGCTCCGATCAAGGATCACTTGGAACGTCAACAGCTCACCTGCATGCAAGCTATCCCAAATATTGATCCACTCGACGATGAATTGATTTTCATTCTGTATGTAGTAGACCGCTCCCGCCGAATCATTGGGTATGAAGAAATCACTGAAGAAGGGAGCAATGAAGTTATTTGGCAAGCAGGTGCTTGGGATATCCAGAGGAAAATTTGCTTGGCAGAGTTTAATTGGGATTGTATCAGTGGGATCAGTCGAGAGAGCCAATGCACCATTCGAGCCGATCCATGCGTAACGACTTTCAACTCCAAAGAGCTTAAATGTTCCTCCGAGATCAAACGGACCTGCAGTGTTGTTGAGTTGCATTGGCGTATTTGTCTGAAACCAGTTGTTGATTTTTGTTCCTGACGATTCAATCTCTACCCAGTTGAACGCTGTTGTTGTATCAAGTGTGTAATATGCGTTGGAAAAAGAGACAATTTTGTAGGAGTAATAAGGAGTGCTACTTAACTCTCCATTCATATCGATTGCAGAAATCTTGTAGCCAATGGTCCATCCCGGAAGTCCATTGGGAACAACGCCTTCCCAAATATCACCACCCATATTTGTCATCGGGGTTGGGGCTGTATCAAGCACTATACCATTAACTGAAAAATTCAGAAACATTGATGCCACACCGGCGCTTTCTGGAGAAGCAGCGTTGCAGTCTTCGATTGATGCATGGACTGTTCTCGATTCGGTCGAGAGAGTATGTTGAAGCTTATCGACTGTTAAGAATTGAGGTGAAGTGTTTGTTGTGGTCGTTATACTAAACCACCAGTTCCAGACGTATCCGTCATTCATACCTGTCGGACCACCACGAGCAACCCATCCCTTTGGTGTTGGGCTAACTCCGCCGCAATCAATCTCATCTAATCCGTTAGGATCGTCGCCAGAGTGTTCATAGAAAACCCAATTCCTTGCCGGGATAGGAGATCCTGAAACATTAGCTTGCCAGCTGGTTGGATCAAAAAAGTCGGTGTGTGTTGTGGGAGCGTTCATGCGCATTGAGATAAAAAATGTTTGTCCTTTCTTAAAGGCAGGTCGATAACCAAGATCGAGCGTACGGACAAATCTGATAGTATTTGGACGCAGTATTATTGGAAATGGTTTCCACCAAAGGTCATCCCCCATGGGTGGAAACGATAAAGTTGTACCAGGGACAGTAGAGATCCAATGTATATCGCTTGCCTCCTCGATAAATGGGGCAATTCCCTGATCAAGGTCATTTGTATTGATGTAGTATCCCCAAGGAGTACAGGGTGGAGGGTACGTTCCATCTCCTGGTCCTCGATTTTCATTAATATTTGATGCATGGATTCTGAGGTACGCTAAAGAATCGAGAGAATTCACTTGAGAACCCATGAGCCAGAAAATTGTATCGATAGTTCCATCAGCAGGCATAATAAACCACGTACCTATGACATCCTTGTGATGTACGCTGAATTCAATTTCTGATGGAAAAATGTTTGGTGGATAGCCCACATGAAAGTTCCCACCACAGAAAGTTGATTGTGATGTAGAAACTGTCCCAGTCCGCGCTGCTGCTTCAAGAGCACTCTCACCTTCGTGTAATAGGATTGCGTTGTTATCGGGTGTAACAAGGTATCGTTGCTGTGTGAAGGCAAGTGGAGTGGTGAGTACAATGAGGATGATTATGGGTTTCATAATTCACTCCTGTCTGAATTCATTCACAAGGTAAGAAAAAACCTTGAGTTAGTCAACCATGAAGTCCCCGATTTTTGGTTATGAAAGCCTGAGAGATCCTGCAAGATCAGCGGATTATGAGCATTTTCTTGATGTCCATAAACTTATCTGTCTGGAGCCTGTAAAAGTACACTCCACTCGGCTGGTTACTTGCATCCCAGGTAACGGTATGCTCTCCCGGTACTTTCTTTTCATCAACAAGCGTTGCTACTTCTTGCCCCAGCACGTCAAACACTTTCAACGTCACGACACTATTAACGATTAACGAATAACTGATCACGGTTACCGGATTGAACGGGTTGGGGTAGTTCTGCTCAAGTCTGAATTCTGTTGGGGCTGATTCGGTTTTCAGTGGTAAAAGCTTCAGGTTGAGTTGCCGTTCCTGCTCTTCAACAACAGTTGATCCAGTTCCTTGCAAGAACATCTTCTGACCGTCAATTACGAGATATGCTGGTGTTACGTCATTGATGACTGACCAGTGTGTTGTCAGCGGGTAAATGGCTGACGAGACTTGTATCGGAATTTCTTTTGCAGAGTATGGATCGTTGAACTCTGCAACTCTTCCGCTGACGAATCGCACATCAAAAGCTCCGGCTGGTGGTGGGGGTGGAAGTTCATAGTATTGTGGATCGATTCCCATATTTGTTCCAAAGAATAATTCTTGCTGATTTCCTTCAGCATCTCGGATTGATAATCGGTTAAGATGTTCAAGTGGGTTTTCATCTGCGGATTGTTTTTGCGATAGAGATGATGCAGTAATCGTCAATGTACCTTCCTGACTCACTTTTACCCAATACCCCCTTGATGGTTCTAATGCATTGACAGCAACGTAACCGGGGAAATACCCAAAGATTTGGCTCTGGATGATATTGGGAGGATCGGTTGTAATTGAGTTAACGGATACAGAACTGCTCACTCCACCAATCAGATTCCACCCTTGTGAGACAATCACTGAAACAACTTCAAATGAATCTCCGAACATCGGTACGTATTGTTCTTCATTGAATTTCAGCCAGTAGCCAATCCCATATTCGAGTGTATCCTCTACACTATAACCGCTGAGCGGATTAAAGGCAAATGCCTCTGAAACAGCAAGACGGAACAGTGTACTTCTTCGCCTATCGGTCACTTCTAATGGAGGTGAGACAAGGTTCCATCGCTCATTCATGTGATATTGTATTGCGCCTTCTGCGACTGTAGTAAACTTCCATACATCGGACCATTGACTTAAGCCGATGAGATTTTTAGCTCTCGCACGCCAATAGTATGTAGTGTTGAACGCCAATGATAAAACTAAATGACTTGTATCAGTGATGTTTGAATCGTTGACTAATAAGCTTGTGAATATAGAATCCAATGCCACTTGAAAGTAGTACGATTCTGCAAAGTTTGACTTATGCCATCGCAGCCAGAGGGTGGTTGGCTGATTGACTGAACCATTGGGTCGCCATGTAAGCACAGGAGCATCGGGTGGACCGAGAAAACTGTTGCTTGCTACTTTTTGTGCATAAATATCTGTGGATGGATTTTCATTACGAGGGTCGTCCCAAACAATGATCGCTCCACCTGTTCCATCACTCACGATTGCTGATGGACTGTTATACTCAGGTCTCGTACAGATTGCGACTCCACCATATCCCCATTGGGCACTTCCTGTTGTATTTATTTTTTGAGCGTAGATATCATGCTGAGGGTTAGAAGGTGGGGAACCATTCCGTCCATCCAACCACGCAAAGATTGCACTCCCGGGTCCGTAACTAACCATGATTGCATCGCCTTCATCAACTAACTCACTGTTGCTAATAGCCAGACCGCCCGGCACCCATTGATTAAATCCATTTGCGTTTATCCGTTGTGCGTAGACATCGGTGTTGGATCCATTGCGAACATCATTCCAGCAGATAATTGCTCCTCCGGCGCCGTCGCTGATGATCTTAGGATCTTCCTGTATACTCTCTAATAATGTAATCGGTTTGCCATTGGCAGCCCACTGGGCTACTCCACTTCCGTTGACACGCTGAGCGTAAATATCGCTTGCATAGAATTCTTCATCACGCCAGTCATGCCAGGCGATAATCGCACCTCCTGCACCATCGCTTGCGATCACGGGATATGATTCCCCAAATGTCTGAGCTTTGCATATTGGCATTCCGTTCGCTGCCCAGACTGTAACGCCTGATGCATTCACACGCTGAGCATAGATGCTCGTGAAGATGTCGTCAAGCTCGTGTCGAAAATCTTGCCAGGAGATGATCGCCCCATTCAAGCCATCGCTTGTAATAACAGGAATGTATTGATCTGACAGAGCTGTACAGATGGGTATGCCGACTGTCCCCCACAACATAACACCGAACGCATTGATTCGTTGTGCGTAGATGTCGCTGAATTGATCAGTGGTATCGTTCCGAAAATCTGTCCAGGTCATAATTGCACCGCCAGCGCCATCGCTCACCATATCATGATCAATGTGACTTGCATTTGATCCGGATGTCAGGAGAACACCATTCGGTGTCCACATCGGGGTGCCTGATGCATTAATTCTCTGGACGTAAATCTGTCCCGTTGTGCGATAATCTAACCAGGCAATAATTGCCCCACCAGTCCCATCACTGACGATCTTAGGAAAACCTTGATAATTCGTATCCGTACATACGCCAATACCGTTAGCATTCCACAGCACAATTCCTGACGCATTAATTCGCTGTGCGAAGATATCAGAATCAAGGGAAAAAGAATCTTTTGGTGTGCGAAAGTCTTGCCAGGCGATGATGGCACCTCCTGCGCCATCACTGACGGCAACGGAACCCAACTGTGAGTTTTGTACAGTACAGACGGGCGTATTGATTGAAGGATTATTTGACCACTGTGCGGAGAGATTGATTCCCTTAAGTTGAAGGGCAATCAAAATACCGATGGTAAAAAACGTTCTGAGCATTCCTCCCATGTCGGCTGTCCTCATGACGCTTGTCTCATTTCACTACCGTACTACTACATGGCTTTAAAGCATGATAAATAATAATTTGGTCAGATGCAAGGAATTTACAATTGTTTTAGCAATCTCAAGTTCAGCGTTTGGTTGGTAAAGAGCTAAAGTCTTTTGTGGTTTTTTGTTCCCTGACATAAAGGTTGGTGCCATAGCCACGTCCTGCGGAACCGAATGATGTTAACATTCCGACCAGAATATCCAACTAGGAAGATACCCTACAACCCTCCAATTTTCAAATAGATTTTTACATAAGTCAACGATACCATTTCGAATAGATGCTTCGTGAGTCAATTCGACGATTTGCTAAATCAGACTAATTTGATTATATTGAGCTGTTTAAATTGACAGCAACCTTTAATCCCGATCCCGTGAGGTCGGAAAGGAGAAATGATAGTAAATAGTAACCAGTATTCAGTAGTCAGTAAAGAGATTACAACCTCCATCCCAGAAATTGGGGTCGGAGGTTTTTTCGTTTATAGACGAAGATGAAAATCAAGTCACGAGTTATCGATGAGCAGGGATTTGAGCGGACGCTAACACGTCTCGCTCATGAAATCCTTGAGTGCAATAAAGGCGCTGCAACAATAGCTATCGTGGGCATCAAGACACGAGGCGCACATCTTGCCAAGCGACTCGCTGAGAAAATCCAGGCTATCGAGCATAAGGAATTGCAAATAGGATACCTGGACATCACGCTGTATCGTGACGACCTTCGAGAAAAATTCACTCAGCCTGTCCTCAAAGGAACTGATATTGTGTTTGATGTTACTGAAAAGAATATCATCCTTATAGACGATGTGTTATACACAGGGCGGACGGTGCGTGCTGCCTTGGATGCATTGATTGATTTGGGCAGACCAGCAACTATCCAGTTAGCAGTGATGGTAGATCGAGGACACCGCGAGCTACCGATTAAAGCAGACTTTGTGGGGAAAAATGTTCCAACCTCTCTTACCGAAGAAGTTCGTGTTATGATGAAAGAAGTTGACGGTGAGGATGCCGTGCTTATCTCTGAAATCGAAGGAGATGCACCATAATGCCGTTAAGAAACCGACATTTACTTGGTTTGGAAGGTATGCCAAAGGAAGATATTCAGCTCATTCTTGATACTACCACGTCGTTCCGAGAAGTCCTTGACCGTCCGATCAAGAAAGTTCCAACACTGCAAGGGAAAACTATCGTCAATCTCTTCTTCGAGCCTTCAACCCGGACAAGAATCTCTTTTGAATTGGCAGAGCGTCGCTTATCAGCAGATGTTGTGAATTTTTCTGCTGATGTGAGCAGTCTCCGTAAAGGCGAAACATTAAAGGATACTGCCCGCAATATTGAAGTAATGAAGGTAGATATGGTTGTGATGCGCCACGCTGCAGTTGGAGCTTCACATTTCCTTAGTACAGTCGTTAATGCCAATGTTATCAATGCAGGAGACGGGACTCATGAGCATCCCACTCAAGCCTTACTTGATCTTTACACAATAAGAGAAAAGCTCGGGAAGATAGAGGGTCTGAATGTCTGTATTGTCGGCGATATTTCACACAGTCGTGTTGCTCTTTCGAACATCTTCGGTTTTAAAACAATGGGTGCGCATGTTGCCGTCTGTGGACCACGGACGTTGATTCCACGAGAAATTGAAAAATTAGGCGTGCAAGTGTTTTGTAATCTCGATGATGCCATTCGTGATGCCGATGTCTTAAACGTGTTACGTATCCAACTTGAGCGACAAGATCGATCGTTGTTCCCATCGATCCGAGAATATCGGCAATACTATGGGATAACACGAGAGCGTCTCAAGAAAGCCAACAAACAAATTATTATCATGCATCCCGGTCCGATCAATCGTGACGTAGAGCTATCTGCGGATGTTGCTGATAGCGAACACTCTCTTATCCTTCAGCAAGTGCTGAACGGTGTTGCCGTGAGAATGGCGATCTTGTATCTCTTAGGAACGGGGAAATAGCTAATGGTTATTTGTTATTAGTGGTTTAAGATGAAAGTTCTGCTAAAAAATGGTCGTCTAATTGATCCAGTTTCTGGAAAAGATACAGTCCTCGACATCTTCATCGTGGATGGAATCATTGAAAAAATTAGATCCAAGATTAGTACGGACAAAGATACAGAAAGCCATGATCTAACCGGAAAGATCATTGCTCCGGGATTCACGGACATGCATGTTCATCTTCGTGAACCCGGATTCGAATATAAGGAAACAATTGAAACTGGATGCCTTGCCGCTGCGGCAGGTGGTTTTACTGGCATTTGTTGCATGCCGAATACGAATCCCCCACTTGATGATGCTTCAGTTATCCGGTACATCCAGGAACAATCACGGAGAACCAATAATGGAATCGTTGACGTGTATCCTGTTGCGGCTGTAACCAAAGGTCGTGAAGGAAAAGAACTTTCGCCGATGATCGAGCTTGCTGAAGCAGGCGCTGTTGGTTTTACCGATGACGGTGAACCTGTCGAACACGCTGAAATCATGCGACGAGCTCTCGAATATGTTAGCATGCTTGGCAAACCAATCATCCAACATGCTGAAGATTGTACCATGACGAAAGATGGAACGATGAACGAAGGCTTCGTCTCCACTTCTCTTGGAATGTCGCCCATGCCTCCCATTGCAGAAGAAATTATTATTGAACGAGACTTGCGTTTGGTAAAGTACATTCAAGGTAGCCAGTATCATGTCGCTCATATTAGTGCCGCTGGATCAGTAGAGTTGATCAGACAGGCAAAGAGGAGAGGTCTTCCAGTTTCGTGTGAAGCTACGCCACATCATTTTTCGTTGACCGATGAAGCAGTCCGTTCTTTTGATACCAACACCAAAATGAATCCTCCTCTCCGTACTCGAGATGATGTTGAAGCGGTAAAAGAAGGTTTGCGCGATGGAACAATTGATGTCATCGCAACTGACCATGCACCTCATTCGTATGATGACAAACAGGTTGAGTATATGTTTGCACCGTTCGGTATTGTTGGACTTGAAACTGCAATTGGTTTAGCAATCACCGAGCTTGTGGAAGCAAAAGTACTGACTTTGCATCGATTCATTGAGAAATGTTCAACCAATCCAAGAAAAATTCTTCATCTCACTCCCATCAACATCGATGTAGGAGAAAAAGCAAACCTAACTCTCTTTGATCAGGCTCTCGAGTGGGTTGTTGATGTTCAGCAGTTCAAATCCAAATCGAAGAACTCCCCATTCCATGGAATAAAGTTGAAAGGTAAAGCAATTGGAATTGTCAATAACGGAAGGTCGTATTTCATCTAAACCTATTTGTCCTAAAATGACGACAGAGACGTTGCTTAATGAGACATTCTTTGATTTGTTTTCTTGCTTAGCCTTAAATTTCAACATAGACATCTAACTCTACCTGGCATAGCTTTTGAAATCAAGAGAGTGAATAAATGAAAGGAACTAACACATGAAATCAGTCTCAAGCATTGTATTCTTCTTAGTGTCTGTATTATTTGTGGGGTGTGAAGATAGAATAATTCAACCTGATATTATACCACCATCAGCGCCACGAGGTTTATATACGGCTACAGGTGATAATTTAGTTGAGATTTTTTGGCTTGATAACCCTGAACCCGATGTTGAGGGTTACCATGTTTATGTCAGTTCATCGTATGATGGAGAGTATGGTTTAATCGGAACGACACAGCAATTACACTTCGTTGATCGAGGTGCAAGAAATGGGACCACATATTACTATGCCGTCTCAGCGTATGATGTCAGTGGCAATGAGAGCAGGTTGAGCAAAGACGTTGTTTATGATACTCCTCGACCTGAAGGGTATGATGTTGCAATAAGAAATTATCGGACTGATCCCAACCTCTCCGGATATGATTTTTCTACGTACTCTGTAGGCCCATATGATGATCAATACACAGATGTTTTCTTTGAGTATTACAACGGTCTCTATTACATGAATGTGTGGGACGACACCGAAATCCAGGATGTAGGTTATACCGAATCCTTGTACGATATTGGAGAAGTCCCGACTCGTGGATGGTCACCAACCAAGGATGTCCAATTGATCATAGGTCATACTTATGTTGTTCTGACCTGGGATAGCCACTATGCAAAGATGAGGGTTATTTCTCTGACGCCAGGCGGCGTGATGTTTGATTGGGCATATCAACTTCAGCAAGATAATCCTCGCTTAAAAATCAGTATACCATTAAATCGTGGTTCACTGGAGCTTGGTACAGGTGCGAAAAGTAGGAAGTAAATCTTGCAACATGTTGGACTGGGGCGTCAGTCATCAATGTGTGAAATGGTTGCGAGTCTTTTTGACTCGTCCGTGGATTAGTGAGTGGATGATCTGGCGTCCCAGATGTTTTTATTTTATAGTTGTTATCCTATTTGTGGCGTTTGTGTCGTGTGTTGTCTTGTTGGCCT
>JACQVI010000050.1 GCA_016209795.1 Ignavibacteriota bacterium | reverse complement strand
TTGCGCAGCCATTCCGTCCCTCTCTACCTGTAGAGAGGGACTACAGGGTGAGTTCGTTCCCCAGAAGCACTACCTGCTCAAAGTGGATAAAACTTTTGCTACAGCTATAAGTCGGGTGTTAAGACACCAACCAATCTCTCCATTAACCGATTCATCGGTTTCTCCAGAAAATGTAGAATTAATCCTTGGGAAATGGGTAAACTCGTGGGGAGAGATGTTCTAACTCGATACCTTCGTCAAGAGACGTTTAACGACCATTCTGCTCTTTGAGCCTGGGACAAAAAACAGATTTTTGCTCAGAGAAAAAAGAAGACCGCCCAAGAATGAAAAGAAATATCCGTAATACTTCGCTTGAGTTGGATTTCCCCAATACCGTTTCGAGACTCGGTGAAGTTCCCAAATAGAACCAGGAAGTGCTTTCTGATAGACCTGTCCAGTCTTTGATGTCGTGTAGAGACGAAAGTTTGCAAGAGGTAAAGGGATATGATGAAATGTACACTTCAAACTTAAACGGATGAAGAAATCATGGTCCATAGCATAATGGAGTCCTTCATCTAAAAACCCAATTTCGTCAAACACTTTTTTTCTAAAGAAAATTGCTGGCTGGGTGTACTCGTATTTCCACCACCAATACTTGATGAAATCCTTTGTCGATATTCCACGAGAGATTCTCGATCGAAGCCTTTTTCCGTATTCATCGATATCGAATCCGTCTCCACACACAACCATAATCTCTGGTTTAGCGAAATGGTTTGCCACCACGTGAAAGACGTTTTCACAATACGTATCATCTGCATTCAGCCAACCAATGATTTCGCCCGTAGCCATCCTGAAACCTTTATTCAGTGCATGCGACTGTCCACGGTCAGGTTCTGATATCCAAGTAAGGTGTGGATATTTTTTTAAAATCTCGAGAGTACCATCGCTTGAACCCCCATCAATAATGATATGCTCACAATTTGGATATGACTGGGCTAATACACTACGGATGTTTTCTTCGATGAAGCGTGCTTGATTAAAGGAAGGGGTAACAACAGAGATTTTTGGATCTGTCATTCTAATCGGAGGGACTGTATTTCAAGTACCATTCTATTGTGCGCCGTAAGCCTTCCTCAAAGTTCGTTCTCGCTTTAAATCCAAACTCTCGCTCGGCTCTAGAGACATCTAAACAACGACGGGGCTGACCATTGGGCTTCGTAGTGTCCCATGCTATCTTGCCCTTGAAGCCTGTATACCGAGCAATGGTCTCAAGAAGGTCTTTAATACTGATTTCCATACCAGACCCTAAATTTACAGGATCGGGCTTGTCATATTTTTCCGCGGCAAGGAGAATACCTTCTGCGGCATCTTCGACATAGAGAAACTCCCTCGTCGGAGTACCATCGCCCCACGCCACAATTTCCTTCTCTCCTCTGCGTTTCGCATCCAAACACTTTTTAATCAGAGCAGGGATCACATGCGAAGATTTGGGATCAAAATTATCACGAGGACCGTAGAGATTCACCGGCAACAGATAGATGGAGTTGTATCCATACTGTTGACGATATGCCTGTGATTGTACAAGTAACATTTTCTTTGCCAAACCATACGGAGCATTGGTTTCTTCGGGATAACCATTCCATAGATCTTCCTCCTTGAACGGAATAGGGCAGAATTTTGGATAGGCACAGATGGTTCCAACAGCGACAAATTTGGGTGTGTTATATTGACGTGCATACTCAAGAAGCTGGATACTCATGATGGCGTTATCATAGAAAAAAGTCCCGGGATTCTCACGATTAGCTCCGATACCGCCAACAATAGCTGCAAGATGGATCACCATGTCGGGGTTGTAGGTTTCATAGAGTTTTTGAACAACCTCCGCGTCCCTGAGATCATATTGGTCCTTGCGTGGAATAATAATCTCTCCACACTTTCTCTCTCTTAATTTTTCAACTACGAAACTTCCAAGAAATCCTGCTCCTCCAGTAACAACAACTTTTTTTGATTCCCAAAACGACATACTACTGTCTCCTCTCAAATGGTTGCTACAGCACAAATAAGAAACTATGAACTAGTTAAAGGCGATTTCACAAATTCCAATCTCATCCGGCGCACCCGGAGTTACAAGGGCAAGTATCGATGTGAGCAAACTTGAAGCACTTTACAAGACGACTGATAATAAATTCACCTCGTCCAGTGACTAAGACACGAGTTTTAATGTTCATTGCCTGAATTCCTTAGATATGAAGACGTATGAAAATAAAGTACTTGTTGCTGGAAAAAGAACGTATTGGGGCAAATTATAAGATTTTTTAAATATACTAAGGCATGAGAAGAAAAACAAACGCAATTTTGGTCTACTTCTATATAAACGCATGTGGATTTTTATCATTTT
>JACQVI010000043.1 GCA_016209795.1 Ignavibacteriota bacterium | reverse complement strand
GTTAAGAGGTGAATATGAGGTCTAAATTACTATCTGTTTTGAGCATTCTAGCTACAGCGATGTTTTTCGTCGCATTCTCAGGTTGTTATACCCAGTTCCAAACAACGAGAGGGGAAGAAGGTGAAGATGAGTATACGGAACAAAAGCGTGATAAGGAATCTGAATCTGAGGAAAGTGAGGTAGAAGAATATAATGATCAGGATCGAGAGTATTATTACGATGACAACAGTTGGTACTACCGCCCTCGATTTGGATTTTCATACTATTATCCATCGTACTTTTGGCCCTCTTACGCTTTTTCTATTGCATATTGGGATCCATGGTACTATGATTGCTACTGGTGGTATGACCCCTGGTGGTGCGGGACGCCGTATGTGAGGTATCCGTATTACGGATATTATTGGCCCTCTTACTATTATCCGTATTATTATCCACATCGATTTTACCAACGGTATGCGTCAGGATCGATACGGCATGGCTCGAGAGATTTTGGTTCAACGCGTGGAAGTCGTGGAGACCGGGGTACAATGGACACACGCTCTGATACCTACGGCACAGGTCGATCGGGGTACGATCTTCCCGTGGGCGTAGCGAGAGGGGATAGAAGCAGTGGAGGGGTCATTACTGGAAACCATTCAGTGAAGGCGAAGGAAAGTCCGCGCCGCGTCGGTAGTCAACGAGGATATTCAACAAGAGGAAGTTCTCAGAAATCAGGAACACGTACTGAACGCGGTGTACGAGGCTCTGGCTCTCGCAGAAGTAGTTCACGCATTTATGTAAAACCAGATCCACAGCCTCAAGTTCAACCTACTGAAATTCACCGACCATCAGTTCCACCTCCTGCAACACGTTCCACTGATCACAGTGGCAGTACACGTGTTGAACAACCTCGTAGTAATGGACGTGAGGTTGGGTCTTCCCGCAGCAGTCCACCACCTCCATCGTCAAGTGGCAGGGCGCCATCCTCGTCGGGAGGTAGCCGCGGTGGTAGTACGCGAGGAAATCGTCCATAATTCCTACATTCATCCAAGAGAGATAGATATGATGAAAAAGATTTTTACAACAGCAATCAATGCGGCTTTTCTTTCTGTAATGCTCACGCTTTGTAGTTTTGCTCAGTTTTCTGAGGATGCACTGCGTTTATCGTTCCCGGGTTTAGGTGTTGGTGCAAGGTCACTGGGCTTAGGAACTGCATACACGGGTGTTGCTGATGACTTTACGGCAGCACAATGGAATCCTGCGGGTCTTGCTCAAATGCGAATGAATGAAATTTCATTGGGATTCTCTCATCTTTCCTATGGTAATACAAGTACATTCTTTAATGCGAGTCAATCAATCACAAATAGTTCGACAAGCTTAAACAGCTTAGGCTTGGTTTACTCGGTGCCAACAGTGCGAGGAAGTTTTGTCATTGGGGTTGGATACGGCAGACAGTCGGATTTTACTACAGGACTTTCCTTTAGAGGTTTTAATCCTTCAAGCAGTATCATCCAATCTTGGGCACCCGACGGCGTTACAACTGACGATCCACGAGGTAATTTAGCTTATGAACTTTATCTGGCAAATGCTGATTCATTAAGCCCGATGTCTTATCGATGGGATAGCAAAATAAAAAACAATGTTACCCAAAGTGGAACAGTGCTAGAGGGTGGTGGTTTGAATCATTGGTCTGTTTCCGGCGCAATTGAGGCAGCGAGGAATTTCTTTATTGGAGCAACATTAAATTTTATCAGCGGTTCGTATGCTTATTCTCGACAGTATTATGAGGATGACCTTCGAAACTTCTACGATTCTACCTCATTTCCATTTGATCTCAAAACTTTTTCTTTACAGGAAAATATAGAGAGCGACCTCAGTGGTTTTACCATGAAGCTTGGGATGCTGTATCGATTCGAAAGAAATAGCCGGCTTGGAATTGCCGTGAAGACTCCCTCGTGGGTTACCGTGAGAGAAACGTTTTCGCAGTCCGGCATGAGTGAGTTTGACGATGGTGATCACTTCGAGTATACGACATTTGATCGAGAACTGAACGAATACGATGTAAGAACTCCTTTTATCTTTTCTGCCGGGCTGTCTTATGCAATCCAGGACCTTATGTTGAGTGGCGATGTAGAATACGCGGACTGGACACAGATGGAATTTCGCAATGCCGACACGCGGTTGTTATCATTCAACACTCTTATCAAAGAGATATTCCAACCCACAGTCAATGTTCGAGTCGGTGCTGAGTATGGGCTCCATGATGCCGGAGTGCGTTTGCGAGGCGGGTTCGCTTATTTACCGTCACCGTATGAAGGTGACCCATCTTCATTTGCACGAAAATATATCACGGGAGGTATTGGCTTCATAGTTGAGAACGCAATTGCAGTCGACGCAGCGTACGCACATGGTTTTTGGGATACATTCCGAGTCAACTATAATGAAACGTCTAAAACAAATGAGCGTGTGAAAACAAATAACATCATCGCTACAGTTTCTTACCGCTTCTAACATCTTGCGACCAACCTAAGAATGCAGTATATTATCCCGTCCCGCTGTTGCGGGACGGGATTTTTTTGCTCCCCATTCTGTGTCAATGCAAATAATGTAGATTTAAGAATCCACAAGTCTAAAAATCTTTCTACGTGTCAAAAGCGTTAAAACTTACCCTTGGATCAGGATTCACGCTCTTTGCTATTTTAGTGGCGGGTTTCTTTATTCTACAGCACCTTGTGACAAAATCCTTCCCAATTACTGAAGGATCAGTTACGCTTCCTGGTTTTCATGCTAATGTAGATATCTACCGAGATGATTTTGGGGTTCCCCATATTCGTGCTCAAAATGAGCATGATTTGATGTTTGCGGCTGGTTATGTTCACGCTCAGGATCGTCTCTGGCAAATGGACATGATGAGAAGGGTTGGAGAGGGGAGACTTTCAGAAGTGCTTGGACGTGAAACGGTTGAGTTCGATGTGTTGCATCGAACGTTGGGATTGAACGAAGTGGCAAAGCAAATTGAACGGCAGTTGCATCCAGAATCAAAACGCTTGCTTGAGGATTACGCACAAGGTGTTAATGTCTTTATTCAAAGCCATAAAGGCAAGTTTCCAATCGAGTTTGACATGCTAAACTATGAGCCAGAGCCCTGGACTGTACAACACAGCTTGCTTGGTGCTCGACTGATGGCTTGGCAGTTAAATTTTTCATGGTGGGTTGATCTGACCTATGCCGAGATCGCTTCACGTGTTTCACCTGAAAAGTTTCAGGAAATCATTCCTTCATACATTGATAGCATCCCATCAATTGCTTCGATGTCACTGATAGAAAAACCTCTTCAAGGAATTCATAACGTTCTTAGCGTAGTGCGATCATACAGAGATTTTGCATCGCTTGGACCCTTTTCCGCAGGGAGCAACGCCTGGGTAGTTGATGCATCGAAGTCCCTGAGTGGGAAACCGCTACTCGCAAATGATCCACACTTAATTATATCGTTGCCAGCACAATGGTATGTTTTGCATCTGTCTGCACCGGGGTGGAATGTTTCAGGAGTTTCTATACCGGGAGTGCCGTTCATAGTGATTGGTCATAACGATTCAATTGCGTGGGGTTTTACCAATGCGATGCTCGATGACGCGGACTTTTACACTGAACAGGAAGATTCAGTCCGTACAAATCATTACTGGTTTAAAAACAAACTACAGCCGATGAAGTTGCGGGAAGAGGCAATCTATATTGGTTCTTCAGATAGCATCACTATTACAGTGAGATCGACCCATCACGGTCCGATTATCAATGATGCTCATCCAAGTCGTAAACATGCTTACAACGATACATTAACCCACCTTGTTCCAATTGCCATGCGGTGGACAGGATTTGATGTGAGCGATGAATTCTACGGCTTTTACCTTATCAATCGGGCTTCAAACCATTTAGAGTTTGAAAAAGGACTTCGGGAGCTTACTGTTCCCGGACAATGTGTTGTCTACGCTGATGTACATGGAAATATTGGGTTTTGGACTGCTGGGCATGTTCCACTTCGGGGCAAACGCAATCCTTTCTTGCCGGTCTCTGGTCAGGCTGGTGACGTGGAGTGGCATGGATTCGTGCCCTTCGAACGACTTCCAAAATTGTGGAATCCAGTTCGAGGCAATATCGTCTCTGCAAATCAAAACATTGCCGATGCAAATTATCCATCTTATCTTTCCCATCTTTGGGAGCCGCCTTATCGAAGCCAGCGCATTGTTGATCTGCTTTTAACGGCTGAAAAATTTAATGATGAGGATTTCAAACTGTTTCAACAAGATGTCACATCTTATCATGGGCGTGAACTTACTCCATATATCATTCGTGCATTTGAGCGAGACACTGTGCTTAGTCCGTCTGTGAAAGCTATGCTTGAATACTTTCGTAACTGGGATTTCAGGTGCACGCAAAGTGATATTGCCACGACTATTTTTAACATGTTCTTTGTCCGATTACTGCACAACATCTTTGAAGATGAGATGGGAAACGATGTGTTTGATGATTTTGTGTATTTCTCTGCAATTCCGTATCGTGTAGCGAGTCAGTTGATCACCCTGGAAAGCTCATTGTGGTTTGATGATATTCGGACTGAACGGATTGAAACGAGGGAGGACATGATTCGCAAAAGCATTGTCGAAGCAATTGATACGTTGACATCTCTTCTTGGCAGTGAGATGAAGGCGTGGCAATGGGGGGAACTTCACAAGGCATTGTTTGCTCATCCTTTCGGTAAGAAGCAGCCTCTTGCCCGTGTGTTTAACATTGGTCCCTTGCCCTGTGGCGGAAGCGCTTCAACGGTGAATAAAGCTGATTACAAGATTTCATTGCCATTTTATCTTTTTTCCTGTCCGTCGATGCGACAAGTCATAGATATGGCAAATCCAAAAGCAGCTTTTACGGTACTCCCATCAGGGCAGTCTGGCCAGCCGTTTCATGAGCACTATGATAATCAAACATCACTTTGGCTTAATGGTGGATATTATCGAGTGACGATGGATTGGGATGAGATCACGAAATCAAAATGGGAAAAGTTGGTATTGAAATCCAGGAGGGGTTAGAGATTCGAGTTGCGAGTGTACACTCCATAGCTCAGAGCGAATGATATGTTTTCAGAAAGATTTTTGACAAAACTCAGAAACGCTAGATCAATCGCAGTACTCACCGGTGCTGGCATCTCCGCCGAGAGTGGTGTACCGACGTTTCGTGGTGATGATGGCATCTGGAAAAAATTCAAATCGGAAGAACTTGCTAACTTCGACGCATTCATACAGAACCCTGAATTGGTCTGGGAGTGGTACTGGCATCGTAAGCAGATTATTGCATCGATACGGCCCAATCCCGGTCACTATGCGCTCGCAGAGATGGAGAAACTATATAACTGTTTTGCAATCATCACACAGAACATCGATAACCTTCACCGTCGTGCCGGCAGCAAAACGGTGTATGAGTTGCATGGAAACATTGAGCGGAACTACTGCATTGCTTGCGGGAAGTATTTTTCAAATGAAGAAATTTTACAATCTCAGGATAAGAAAGCGCCAAGATGCGTGACGTGCAATGGACTTGTTCGACCCGATGTTGTCTGGTTTGGTGAACTTCTTCCCCAAGATGCATGGAATGCGAGTGAAAGAGCCGCAAAGCGAGCTGATATCTTTTTCTCGATCGGTACCTCTGCAATTGTATACCCTGCGGCATCGCTTCCTGAGATAGCAAAAAATGAGGGTGCCTATCTCGTGGAAATCAATGTTGAAGCAACGGAGCTTAGCTTGAAAGCAGATGAAGTGATTCTGGGAAAATCGGGCGAGATTCTTCCGAAGCTCTTAGAGGCAATTACTCTTCAGTTTCAGTAAAAACGCTGTATAAAGAACATGGCATCTTCAAAAAAACTCTTTGCAAAAACTAAAATCATCTGTACACTTGGACCGGTATCCAGCACACCGAGAGTACTTCTATCGATGATTCGAGCAGGGATGGACGCAGCACGAATTAACTTCTCCCACGGTACACACAAAGAGCATCTCCAAGTATTGGTGTTCCTTCGTAGAGTGGCGAGAATCGTAGGCGAGCCTGTCAGTGTCATTCTTGATTTGCAGGGTCCTAAAATTCGTATCGGTGAGTTGCATGGTGACGAGATCGAGTTGAATCCTCATCATACGGGCGTCCTCACAACGAAGAATGTAAAAGGCAATGGACGAATGCTTTCTACTAATTATACCCACCTATCTAAGGATGTGAAACCCGGTAATCGTATTCTCCTCGATGATGGAAAGATTGAATTGAGAGTCTTGAACGTCAAAGGTCGCAATGTGCGCTTTCGTGTTATCATTGGCGGAAAGTTAACTGCTCATAAAGGGATGAATTTGCCCGGTGTCTCTGTTTCAGCGCCGTCGCTGACTGAAAAGGATAAAAAGGACATGATGTTCGCCTTCAAGCACGATATCGACTATGTGGCTCTTTCGTTTGTGCGAAGGGCACACGATGTAGCTACGCTACGTGACTTTATCATCGAAAACGGACCACGTGGCAGGAAAATTCCCATCATTGCAAAGATTGAAAAAGCTGAGGCAATCAATAACATCAATGAAATTATCAAAGAATCGGATGCTGTGATGGTTGCGCGAGGCGACCTCGGTGTTGAATTGCCTCCTGAAGATGTTCCACTCTTGCAGAAGATGATCGTTCGGAAGTGCAACGAGCTTGGGAAACCTGTTATCATTGCAACACAAATGCTCGAGTCGATGATCAACAATCTGATCCCAACACGCGCAGAGGCAAGTGATGTTGCCAACGCGGTTCTTGATGGTGCAGATGCAGTGATGCTCAGTGGCGAGACGTCCATCGGCAAGCATCCACTTGAAGCCGTCAAAGTCATGGAGAGCATTATCCGCAAAACTGAAGATCAGACAAGCAAGTACTCAAAATATGATCCGTACTCGATTCCATCTACGCATGAGTATGATCCGTTGTGTCGATCGGCGTGCATTCTTGCAGATCAGTTGAAGGCATCCACGATTGTAGCACTTACCCACTCCGGTTCAACAGCGCACCATGTTGCGAAGTTCAGACCTCCAGCACGCATCATCGCAGTTACAGACCGTGAGAAAATCATGCGCCGCCTGAATCTGATCTGGGGCATCCGTGGGCTAATCGTCGAGGATTTGAAAAAAGATACTGATGTGACCTTTAAGAAGATTCAAAAGCAATTACTTCATGAAGGTTACATTGAGCGTGGTGAAACGATCGTTATGCTTGCCGGTATTCCGCTGTTTGAGGGGCACCCGACAAATACGATTAAGGTGGATAAGGTGTGAGGTTTTTGTTACAACATTCTGGTTGTATGTATTTTTCAAACCACATCTCCTTTGAATGAGCGACCATCTCCCCAACGATGCTAAACTGAGATTCCCGGATTTCACTATCGTCTCTGCTTCGGCAGGAAGTGGGAAAACGCATGCACTGACCTTGAGGTACCTTCAGTTACTCCTCTCTCAGCACATTCCTCATAACAGTCTCCGAAATATCCTCGCCATCACCTTTACAAATAATGCCGCCACTGAAATGAAGCAGCGCATTTTGCAATACCTGAAAGGTATATGCTTGAGCGATGAGAATATCATAAGGGAAATCAGTACTGTGCTATCGTTAGACCAAGAGGGTTCAGTGAACCGTGCAGAAAATGTTCTCTATTATATTCTCGACCATTACTCCGATTTTCAAGTGACGACAATCGACAGTTTTATCATCTCAGTGTTCAAAGCCACGGCACTCGAGCTTGGCTATCATCCCGATGTTGAAATTATCCTGAATACCGATCAACTCATTGAGGCTGCGTTGGAAGAATTCTCTCGGGATGTAAGAACACAACAGGAATATGATGAACTACTCAGGAAGATTGTTGCGCTGATGGAGCAGTCGCGAGCAGCAAATAGGAGTTATATCTGGGATCCGTTCCGTACTCTTCAGAGGGAAATAAGACAGTTGTATCAAACGCTGCGAATGGTTGTCCAGCCACTTGATGTGCAAGATTACTCAAGTGAACTTTTGCAAACTTCAGATGATATTGCCTCCCATGCCAAAGAATTGTACTCATTGTTCCAGCAATCCGGTTTGAAAGTCAACAAGTATTTTGAGAACGATTTGAACGATGCACAACAAAGAAACATTGATGCCATTATAGATCGAAAGAAAAAGGATTCATTTGTCAACAAACCTTCGACAAAGGAACAACAAAAGGCTTTAGAGAAATTTGCAAGTGAGATTGAACCACAAGCAAACAAGTTTTATGAATTGCTCTCTCGCTATGCACTGCTCAAATCTCGATCCTATTACTACCCCTACATCAACGTGTTAACACTTCTCGAACGGCAGCTTGAATCAATTGAAAAGCGTGAAGGACAACTTTCACTCGACGATGTCAATCACTTGCTGAAAGACAATCTCACACAAGAGCTTGTTCCTGAGATCTATTTCAAGCTCGGAGAGAAGATTCACCATTACCTCATCGATGAATTCCAGGACACTTCTCCGATTCATTGGAACAACCTGAAGCCTTTACTTGAGGAAACGCTCTCGACTGATGGATCGCTGTTCATCGTGGGCGACACGAAGCAATCCATCTATGGTTTTCGCGGCGCCGATTGGAGAATCATGAAAAAAATAGAGGCTGGTACTGAATTCGCATCGGTGAAGCCGTACATTCGTGAGCTAGAAACGAACTATCGAAGCAATGAGTCAATCGTTCGCTTCAATGAAATGATGTTTCGGGAAAAGATTGCACAATCGGAGCTTGCTCAAGCTGCCGCACAAAGTGGATTATCAAGCTTCATACAGGATGTTACAGCTGACCACAAACAAAGAGGGTATGTCAGAGTTGTCTTTCTACAAGAAGACACCGAGGCTATTCCCGAGAAGGAACACGTCATCACGATACTTCAAGACTGTCTTAAGCGAGGGTATCGCTATGGTGATATTGGCATACTCACACCTGCCAATGCTGACGTCGTCAAAATTAGCTCATGGCTCAACGAACACTCGATTCCTTTTATCTCTCACAGTAACCTCGATATTCGCAGAAGAAAATCTATTGGCGAGATTCTTGCGCTGCTGAAATTTCTCGATTCTCCTTTAGATGATCTTTCTTTTGTAACATTCCTTCTGAGTGATGTATTCAGAAAAGCATTGCGTCATGAAGAATTCCACCTAAGCGCTCATGAGTTGAGAAACTTCTTATTTGATACTCGAACCGGCAATCGTTTAAAAGGTCCGTTGTACAAAACATTCGAGAATAGCTATCCCAATGAATGGAAAAAATTCATTGAAGATTTATTTACATCTGTAGGATACCTTCCATTGTACGACTTAGTTTCAGAAATATACAAAGTGTTCAACGTCTTTGAAATTAATCGTGATGAAGAGACTGCCTTTACCAAGCTGCTTGAAGTGGTTCATCAGTTCGAGCAGAAGGGGAGCAACAACTTAAAAGATTTCTTAACCTTTGCTGAAGAGGGTAGCGAAACGGAGGAGTGGGATATGAGACCGCCTTCAAACACAAATGCTATCACAGTGATGACGATTCATAAAGCAAAGGGATTGGGGTTTCCGGTTGTCATCGTTTTACTGCAAGATAAAACAGCGACGGTGGATAACCAGCTGTTTGATGAAGGGAAGGAACTTCTTCGACTTTTGTATGTCACCAGACCTCTTCGTGAAAAGAATAACGAACTCCAGCAAGTATACGACAAGCATCTGTTACTCCAACAAACCGACATGCTGAACAAGCTGTATGTTGCTTTCACCCGTGCGATGGAAGAAATGTACATCGTTGTCGTCTATGATGAAGAGATAAAAGGACCAATGAAATCTTTACCGGAAGAAGAATACGGAACTCCAATAACTGAGAGAACAGAAAAACGCGGAATGGCTGAACAAAGCGTTGTGAGCTTGTTTCATACCGCACAAAGAAAAGGTCCTTCAATTGCTGAAACGCGACGAACCGAACTCCAGGAAATCAGCAGAGGGACATTCATCCACGAAGTGCTCTCTCGATTCGTATTCATCGACGGGGATTTTGAGGAGAAGCTGAAAGAAACAATTGACCTTGTTGAAGGCGAAATGAGAAGCAACTGCAATCCCGACGAGGTAAAACAAACCTTGAAGGATTTTCTGTGTGAAAACACTGTGTCAGAGTATTTCGGATCGAGAAAGAACCGACAGATTTGGACGGAGCAAGAAGTCGTGAATGGCTCGGGCGAGCTGTATCGTTGCGATCGTGTCGTTGTAGACGATGATGCTGTAACCGTGATCGATTTTAAAACCGGTGACCGTAAGCATGAAGAAGAATACCAGAAGCAGATAAGAAATTATATGAACATCGTCAGGGAGATATTTCCTCAAAAGGATGTCCAGGGAAAAATTGCTTATGTGGATTTAAAACAGCTCGTGAGTGTGACATGAGCAAGAGCTACTTAATTGCACCTTCAGTCAATCTTGTGCACCAGGTGCTTGAACATCTGTGTTCTGAAGGCTCAGATTACTCGGCAAACCTTGTCGTATTTCCCGGAAAGCGTCCGGGGTATTTTCTCCGAAAAGCAATTGCCGAGCGGGAGAGAAAGAGCTTCATCCCACCAACTATTCTGTCAATGGATGAATTTATCGAGTTTCTCTACAAGGGAAAGCTACAAATTCACAAACCTACAATTGAGGTTCTCGACGCCGTTTCTATCCTCTTTGAGTTACACAAGCAGTCTGCCAACCGTTTCGGCAATGAGCACTTCAGAAGTCTCGATGATTTTCTTCCCCTAGGAATTAAGCTCTTTGCCGAGTTAGAAGAATTAACTATTGCCCAATGTTTGCCAAATCAAGCACGCGAAGTTGTTGGAGCAATTAGTTATGGAAAACTCCACACAATACCCGATTTGTATGAAAAGTTCTACACGGAATTAAAAAGAGAGGGTTTCACCTCCAGATCACTGAAGTATAAGGAGGTTGCAGCAGCATTCAATCCCAATGCAGTTGATGAATTCTCCCGGGTTATCGTTGCTGGATTTTTTGCATTGACAAATTCAGAAAAGCTGCTGTTCCGTAGACTGACGAATCTTGAGCAGGTGACATTTCTCTTTCAGCGTGGTCCTAGAATTCAACTGCTTCTGCATGATTTAGATTTAAAACCGGAAGAACTTGGTGATCGACCTTCAGTGCCAAGAATTTCTTTTTACCGTAGCCCAGATTTGCATGGACAGGTGTTCGCATTGACAGCTATGATCAATGAACGCCTACAACAGGGTGAATCGGTTGATGAGACAACGGCCATTGTGCTGCCATCCGCTAATGCGTTGTTTCCAGTTCTTCACCACACACTCTCGCTGTTAAAGGATGTCCAATATAACATTTCAATGGGATACAACCTAAGTCGTACTCCCGTGTACTCCTTCTATCGTCAATTCCTGAAACTCATCACTTCAATGCATGAGAACACATTTCATGCGCCTGAATATATCAAGTTTGTTCTACATCCATATACCAAGAACGTCCTGTTCCGAAAACGTGCCGATGTTACCCGCATTCTGTTCCATGCAATTGAAAAACATTTTGTCGATACGAAATTAATGACGTTCTTCTCGCTTGAGGAACTTGAAAGTCAACATGAGCTCTTCCAACGAGTCGTCGATGCAACAGCTGAGCCTGTTACTCAAGATGATATTCGGCTTCACTTGAGGCGCATTCACGATAAGACGATCCGCAAAATGTTAGAGGTTCAGAATATCAAAGATTTTGCATTGAAAAGCATCGAAGTTCTCAATTTCATGTATGACGAAAGCACAGCGCGGTTTCACCCGTATTTCCATCCGTTTGCTGAAAAACTCATTGAAACACTCAATGCACTTTCACGGGGGATAATTGGCGAACAGCGATTCGATGACTACGTTTCTTATGTGAAATTTATTCAACACTATCTCGCATCCGTGGAAGCGCATTTTGCTGGTATGCCACTGGGAGGATTGCAAACGTTAGGATTTCTTGAAACGCGTAATCTCAAATTCAAGCGAGTCTATGTGCTTGATGTAAATGATGATGTTATTCCCGGCAAGACAAACGGCACAGATATGCTCTTGCCTCAGCAAGTACGCGAGAAATTAGGTCTTGAAACACTCCACGATCGAGAGCGCCTTGCTGAATATTATCTCAACACGCTGCTTCATGGTGCAGAGGAAGTTCATGTGTTTTTCACAGAGGATGGAACGAGAGAGAAGAGTCGATTTGTGGAGAAGCTGCTCTGGGAAAAGCAGCGGCGAGACCGGAGAACAGACACAGATTTCTACATTAAGTCGGTTTCATACAAGCTTTCATTGAAGAATCAGAAGCCAGAATCTATTGCAAAAACAACAAAGATAGTTGACTACCTCAGATCAATGCGCTACAATGCTACAGCGCTCGATACGTATCTAAAATGTCCACTGCAATTTTACTATGCTCATGTGCTGAGACTGCGAGAGAGAGATGAAGTTTCCGGAGACGTTGAGCAACGGGACATTGGAACACTTGTACACGATATACTGAAAGAATATTTTCAGCCATACGTGGAACGAGTCTTACAAGAACAAGATATGCAATCAAGTAACCTTAAAAACATCCTCGACAAACTCGTTCGAGTGCGATTTGGTGAACAAGAGTTTGGTAACCTTACACTCATGAACATGCAAATTGAGAAGCAGCTTCAAGAGTTCCTGAGAAAATACCAAGCTCCACTTGTCCGAAGTTCAGAGATTACCATTGAAGGTGTAGAGGTTGAACTACAGACGGAAAGCCGAGGATTCAGATTCGGTGCGCGATGTGATCGGATTGAGCGACGAGGGGAGATGATTTACATTTTGGACTACAAAACGGGCAGTGATATCTCAACGGTGAAGGTTCAAAAACTTGATCCTGAAGATAAAAAGACATGGAACAAAGCCATCGGCTCATTCCAGCTACCTCTGTATGCGTATCTCTATGCTAAAAGTCATGGAAGAAGTATCGAACAAATCATGCCTGCTTACATTCACCTCGGCAACAATCGAATGGATGAAAAGATAGAAGTTCCGTTATTCGAAGAGATAGAATCCAAAGTGGACAAGTATGTATTAATTGAACAGGTTTTGTTTAGGCTGCTCGAAGAAATAGTAGATACGGAGGTTCCCTTTACACCGACGACCGAGTTAGAGAAGCATTGTCCTACTTGCCCTTACAAAACGATCTGTGGGACACAGTGGGTCAAGTCTTATAGTGAACCGTAGAAATGCACCTTCACTTCCACTTAATCGTACACCCAATCGAGTAGGTCTCAGGCAATTTCACTTCTCGACCAGCTAATAACGCATCAAGTGCATCACGGAGATAGTTTTCTTTGACTGCTTGAGGATTCTGCCAGTTGTCATCCATCTTGCCGCTGTAGCGAAGCTTGCGAGATCTGTCGAACACAAAAAACTGTGGCGTATGTGTGGCACCAAAGGCTTCTGCAACAGTTTGATCTTCATCGCGTAGGTAGAGAAAATTAAAGCCTTTCTTCTTCGCTCGTTTCACCATCTCGTCGAAATTATCCTCTGGATAATTCTTGATCTCATTGGAGTTAATGGCAACGAGTTGTACGCCCTTTGAGGCATAATCTTTCTGTAGTGCAATCATGCGATCCTCATACGCTTGCACGTATGGACAGTGGTTGCAGGAGAAAACGATGATCAGAATATTCTTATCCTGAAATTGAGATGAGGAATAGTTTTTCCCATCAACGCCGGGGAGATGAGTAAACTCGGGTATAGGGTCACCAATTCGAAGTGATGTGCCTTTCATGAGTTACTTCCTTCAGTTGTTTTAATAATTAAAGATACATTCCTCTGACTTACTTTGCAAACTCGACAATTGCATCACAGAGCTCTCCTGGTTTTTCTAAGGGAACAGAATGTGCACATCGTGAAAAGATTTGAACCTTAGAATGTGGAATATGCTTCCGGAATTCAAATGCATACTTTCTTGAGATAGTCCGGTCATTTTCTCCCCATAGTATAAGTGTTGGAACATGTAGGTGACTGAGTTGTTGGGAGAAATCCTTATTTGGAAGAAACGCATTTCGCATACAGTTGATCCACGCATCTCGCTTTCCTTTTTGTGAAATCTGATGATAAAAGTTCTCTAAAAGACCTGGTGGTCGGATGTCCTTATCGTAGAATGCGAGGTTACTGGAAAGGCGAAGCAAAAATCGATTTCTAAGAAACACATTCTTCATAAAAGTGGAAACCATACTCCAGAGGATTCCACTAGTGAAAAACCTACTCGGAGTCAGTCCTGTACTTGCGATAAGAATGAGCTTTTCAACTCGTTTGGGATACAGAGAAGTAACTGTAATGGAAATTTGTCCACCGTAAGAAATTCCAATGAGGGTTGCCTTTTGTGTATTGAGGCTATCCATGAGAAGGACGATAAATTCAGCATATTGTTCTGTTGTGAGCTGTTCTGGAGGACAATCTGAATCGCCAAACCCAGGAAGATCAACTATGACAACCTGAAAATGCTGTGATAGCGGTTCAAGCACCCGTTGCCACATGAGTGGTCCGCCCAAGCCGTGGATAAGCAGAAGTACGTTCCTTTCCCCCGAGTGAGTTATGTGAGTTCGAATCTGATCAATAACGATATACTCTTCTTTAATTTTCGAGTCCATTTGGAATTAATGAATAGCATGTTATCGTTTCTGTGACCACTCAGAGAACAGTCGTCTTATCTCCCGCGATGGTAATGGAGATTTTTTATAACAACCGGCTAACTGTCGTTGACGAAACGCTTCGTACAGAGTAACGGCACAAGCAACGGAGACATTCAGGCTTTGAATCATGCCAACCATCGGAATCCAAAAATTCGCGTCGGCGAGTTGTGCGGCTTCGTTGGAAACTCCTCGGTGCTCATTCCCAAAGACGAGAGCAACTTTCTTTGTTAGATCGAGTTCATACAGCGGTGTCGATGTTTTACCCAAATGCGATGCGTAAATACTGAAGCCCGCTTGTCTGAGTTGGGCATAACATTCCGAGATGGATTTAAAAGGTCTGCAAGGAACCCATTTTTTGGCACTGGCTGAGCTTTTCCTTCCTAACTTTGGAATTTGCTCATGTGAGTATACTACGTACACTTCAAGAACTCCAACGGCATCCGCACTCCGAAGTATAGCACTGACGTTATGCGGATCATGAATGTTTTCAACGACGACAGTCAGATCAGGTTGACGATGCTTCAGAATCGAAAAAATTTTTTCTTTTCGTTGCTCTGTCATAATTGTGGTGAAGCTACACTTCCGTCTGCGGACCGAAGTCCTTCGGTGGACGCAGTGTCCGTTGCTGAGATACCTAAGGAGAATGTGGCACCAAGAATGAGCAAAGTGCCTTTCAACGAGTTCATTGGGTGGGCGGTTGATCCTGCTCCGGTGGTGCTGGACCTTCCTCCGCTTTACGTCGGTGGTATTTGCTCATCTCATCGTTGCCACTGATCTCGTACAGATGTGCGAGCCGCAGGTGTAGAGTTTTGGGATTCGAAACATTCTCGGTTCCTTGCTTTAAAAAATTGATGAGGGCAGAAAGTGGGGGTATGTTCAGGTCTGGCTCGTAACAATCCGCTGCATCGAGATAAGGATCAGGTTCATTCGGTCGGACTGCTGCAGCTTTCTGATAATATTGAAGGGCGAGTTCATAATTGTCGTACATAGAATACGTTACTTCAAAGACACTGGCAAGCCACATGTACGTGTCATAAGCAAGATGAGGAAATTCTTTAGCGAGCTTTTCTCCGAAGAGACATAGTTCATCGGGCGTTAATGCATGATTCCAGAAAAGCTGGCGATAAAGTTCAATATCATCTAAACGTTTTTCGAGGGCTTGTTCAAAGGCATCGAAGATTTCATTGAATTCATTCGATAATTCAAAGCGCTTTCGTATTTCTTCAATGGTGAGTTTTGCCATCAATGTGTTTGGCGGTTGAACATGTTGTACAGCCCCCGAGTGATTTATGTTGTGTCTCTTGTTTTCTTTCCATCAATATGATTTCACAAGGCACACTCAGTGAATTCTGTGCCTGAAGGTATGAGAAAAAGAGTAACATTGCCAAAATAGCAAAGGGGCAGGTGAAAAGCAAGGAAAAAAAGCCCGTCCTATGAAGTGGGACGGGCTTTCTCGTCTGGTAACTGGGGGAGGGTCGCCTGTCTAAAAGCGCCCAGTTAGCCATGTCTAAAAGCTTAATCGTCTATCAAAAGACCTTCGATATCTTCAAGAGAGGCAATACCCTGCTTTGCTAAATTCATAGCAGATTCTTTTATGGTTTGCATACCATTTTGCAGCGCCAAGGTTCTTATACCATCTTCATCGATAAAGTCCTTTGATTTTAGGATGATCTTTCGAATTTCTTTAGTCATGCTAAGAACTTCAAAGATTCCAGTTCTACCACGGTAACCTTTGATGCAGTGGACGCACCCTACAGGTTTGTAGAATGTTGTTTGTTCTATTTCTTTAGCCGACAGACCACATTCTATCAAAAAATCAAAATCAATAGTATCGTCAAAGGTTTTACATCGATCGCAAAGCTTTCGTACCAGTCTTTGAGCAATAACGAGGTTAACAGTGTACGCAAGCAGAAACGGCTCGATGCCCATGTTATACAACCGTGTAATTGCACTTACAGAATCGTTTGTGTGCAATGTTGAGAAGATCAAATGACCGGTGTTTGCAAGTTTGACCGCAAGATCTGCGGTAACGCGATCTCTCATTTCGCCAACCATAACGACATCGGGATCATGGCGAAGGATTCCACGAAGAGCCCCCTCGAAATCGAGCTTATGGTTAAGCTTTACTTGTCGACAGCCATCGATGAGATATTCAACAGGATCTTCTATCGTGATGATATTGATGCTGGGGTCCATAATCATTTTGATTGCTGCAACTTGAGATGTTGACTTACCACTACCCGTAGGTCCGGTAAAAATTATCAGACCCTGAGGTTTACGAATAGCTTTCAGGAAGACTTCTTCTGTTTTGGCAGCCATACCAAGAGCTTCGATACCCTCCATTGTATCTGCGCCGCGAAGAATACGAATGACTATCGATTCAAGTTTACTGCGTAAGTCGGCACCGTAAATCGGCATGGTAGAAAAACGAAAGCGGATGACTTTGTTATCGACCATTCGTTGTGCAAAACCGTCTTGAGAGAGGAACTTCTCAAACCGATCGAGGTTTTTTGCACGATCTTTAATAACTGAGATGACAGCTTCAGCTCTGACATCTGTAAGAGCGCTCCATAACGAGAGACGACCATCGATTCGGAAATGAAATTCCGTTCGATGGGAACCCCTTGGGATGACGTGAATATCACTGGCGCCCGTTCTCACTCCATCAGTTAAAATGCCCTCAACGAGTTCATTAAGACGTCCACGCCCAATTTCATCTTCGAGTGACTTTTCAAGCTCCCTATCAGCTTCTTCTCTATCGATATCAGCGAATTCATCCTCAATATCTAATCCGAGTTGTTTTACACCATGATCGAATGCAAGTTGACGCCAGAGTTCGTTCCAGTTCGCTAAGCTTACATGTTTGATTTCATATTTGGCAAATTGAAAAGCCCGAGCAACTAAATGAACTTCTGGGTGTGTGGTATCAGGAGTTATAACGATCAGTTTCTCCTGACCATTGGTGTAAAGTTCATATGGCAAAACCTTCCGTCGTACAGCCATCTCATAGTAATAGGGAGGAAGAGATTCGAGGATTTGCTTGATGTAACGTAATTTATCTTTGTTGCCGAAAACCGGGGTGGGATCAACCGTGCCGAATGAGTAGAAAAGTGCAATGGTATTAAAAATACTTTCACGATCTACGCCTAAATCATCGACAAGGATGTCTGTCAATCGTCTTTTATCAGAGGTGCTATGTTGAATCTCAATTGCGCGGTCGATTGTTTCTTTATCGACAATTCCCTTTTCAATAAGGACTTGAATAAGGCGGGGAGTTTTAGATTTCTTCTTTGAAGAGCCTGCCTCTTCGGAGAAACCATTCTCCTTCAAGACATCGCTCTCAAAGTCATTCGGGTACCCACGTCTGGCAGGGGAGGAATTGCTAGGGGCTTTACTCTCCAAGGCTTTTTCTGACTCTCCAGGTTCTAAATCTGCAGATTGCTTCTTGCCCACCAGATGGATAACATCTGAAATTCCATGCAAGAAGCTCTTTTTTCGAGTGCTATGATGTATCGACATACGACCCTCTCAATTTGATCAAAAGTGATCTAATGAATAACGTGTGTCATAAATTATAGTAATCCATATGCAACCTGAGTGATACTGCACACACCGTGTGATAGCAAACAAGCGGTCAATCTAAATAATTAATTATTAAGTATAAACCTTATCAAGATTTGGTTTAGAGGATTTTCTTAGTAAGAGGGTATGTACACACTATGCAGG
>JACQVI010000042.1 GCA_016209795.1 Ignavibacteriota bacterium | reverse complement strand
GATATTATTGTTTTGGAATATCTATCAATAAAAATATCATTCTACGCGCCACCATCTTCCGGAAGTTCACCTTGTTTTGTCCCACTCCGGAATATTTTAATATATTCATCATCCTATCTTGTTTTACTTCCATACTTCGCCTTCAGTGTATTCCAGTACCGAGTCATTTGTTCGTGACTTCCTGGATCCACGCCCTTAAGGAAACTTAGCCACCCTTCAATTGAGGCCCCATCAGGATAAGTGGAGTCATGCCTCCCCTTTACCAACAAGTTGTGCATGACTGCACGCATTCTTATTTTTTTCTTCTTTCCTATTCCGAAACGCGCTTCAGAAGAATTCTTGACGAGCCCAGTAATTCTACACTGAGTTCGTGGACCCAGAAGTCTCACTTTCTCAAGATTTGGTTCAAAACCTTCGTTTCGTATTATCTCGAAAACCAAGGTTAGGACACGGCACAACGCGTTTCTGTTGTTTGTTGAGAATGTGATATCATCCGCGTATCGCGTGAACACCATGTTTCTGTGAGAAGCCAAGCCCCCAAGTCTCCTATCGACTTTTAAGCAAACAAGATTGGACAAGGCAGGTGAAGTAACACCTCCTTGTGGAAGCCCGCCAAAGTACGTACAGAGGCGTGTTAGCGTTACTGCCGCCATCTCTGAGTAGCCTAGCACTTCGAATAAACGGCGTATCCGCCATGACCCTATCATCGGGAAGAAATCCCGTATGTCAACTGATAGGAAAAAACGGTTGCTCGCATGAGGGTTAACGTTATCCACCAATCGCTTTCTCAATATGTAGCCAGTTGCATATGCCGAGGGGGACAATTTGTCGAGGATGTTCCGTAGAATCCACGCTTGAATCGCCTTAATCTCCTTAGATGGACTACTGATCTTCCGCCAACCACTGCTCCGTTTTGGGATGCGGTACGTTCGATAGAAACGCTCTGATTGAAGAACCAGTATAGTAAGTCTCTTGGAATCTACGCGGATCAGTGCTGCCAAGTTTTCAATGTTATCGAAAACCGGCAAACCAAGAAGTCTTAGTCGTTGAATATTCTCTAACATAAACTTATAAAAGGGGAAGAAGGCAGCTGTTGCTTACTCAATTATCGCGGCGCACGAAGTGAGCCGCACGAGGCTCTTCCTTCGGAAGAGCCTCGTCGCAAGGGTTTTCCTTATGGAAAAGCCTTGCTTGGACATATGCGTGGTTCGCATGCGGGGCAGAGAAACTCCGCCCAAGCCCGACTTACGCTGGGCTCGACTAAGTCATACTGCCTCTCCCCAAAAGTGTTTGTGTTGTCTCCGTAGCATAGCGTTCAAAGCCATCGTTCGCAACTCAGAGAGTATCCCCTTAAGCACTTCATACCTCCGATCTGACCGAGGCGCTTGAAGAAGCGTCTCGATCCCTTTCTTCGAAACAGTTAATCGCCCTGACACGAGCAAGGTGTCACCATTGTTAACGAGTCCGTTAATCACTGTCTCTGCAGCTGTTTCAGCAACGGACGCCTTCTCTGGTTCCATGACTCTAACCAAGTCGGATACAGCACTTCGCGGCATCGGATCAAGAACATACAGAAGCGCAAGATAGAATTCATAACACGCTATTGGATTCGTCAAGTCCTTACATGGGGGATTCCGCGCCCCCACGTCCCTAGCTGCCTCAGATATAGCCTTGACTAAGTAATCAACATTTTCGCTTACTATCTTCGCAAAAATAACATGGCTCAACGTTTCCTTCCTAAGATGCCGAATCGGGCCAGTGTTGATGAAACTCTGTGAGGTCCGGTATTTGGGATCCATAACAATAATCAATTTTTTCTTGAGAAAGGGATGGTTTGAAAAAGCGCCCAATTCGGCGAATGTCCCGGGACTTTGAAGCAGAATAACGACAGCACTGACGCTCTGGGCTAATAGGTTCTCAAGCGTTAGAAGATCGTATTTCTGATGTCCAAGGATCAACTCTAAAAACATGTCTTCAGGATAAAACACCAAATATCGGTACTTTGATCTTTTGGCTACTATTTCGTCTCCTATATCACGCCTGAAGTTGCCCTCTTGGGCTCCGGCTCCGCCACAGAGAAAAATGGATACGTCGTTCGTTGCGGCTGACCCCAAAAAATATTCCTTCAAACGATTGGCGATATGAATTACACACGTGTTCACAAATTAACTCTCCCTGCCTTTAGCGAATAAGTATTAGGCTGTGCCATTTTGGATTATACCCGTTCCCTATGTGATTGTCAATGAAAACCCCGTAAATCCTGCAAAGATCACCTGCATAAATAGAAAAATGGACAGGTCTTGCATTGGCGGGGG
>JACQVI010000041.1 GCA_016209795.1 Ignavibacteriota bacterium | reverse complement strand
GGATTTAATTTTGAAAATATCTGATTCATTTTTATGCTTGTTAGCCGCCGACCACTTTTTTGTGTTCATTTTAACGATACTTTCTAATCTCGTCGAAAGATAAAATGAACTCAGGTGCGTCAACACAACCTTTTTCAGTGAGACTGATTTCCTTTACTCCTCGGTCTTCACTTGGAATGAATCTTCCAGAGAATCTTACTTTTTGCCCGACTGTGAGTTCTGCGACTTGGTTATATATTGTTGTACCTTTTTTAAGTAAAGTTGTCTCAAAGATTGAATAAAGGGATTCGTTCATATATGTGACTTTGAAACCACCTAGATTGCTATTAATCTCTACGTGAGCAAAGTCTCCACCTTGGTCTGTTTTAATGTTGGTAATTGTACCGATCCAATCCACTACTGTGTAATTACCTTTAATCAAGAAATCGCGTCTTGCTTTATTGCATGTATTGAATATTGCTGATTTTTGAATCTCATTCTTGGCTTTCTCGTATTGGCGTGGGAAGCCTGCCTGAATCGAATGAAATGATAATTGATTAGATTCGTCGAGTGGAAAAACGCTCGTTTCTTTTTGAGAAACCTCATGAAATTGATCAACACCGCGAAAAATTCCAATAAGACCAATAATAACCAAGAATGTAATTCCAATAATAACTAAGCATCCAACTCGCTTTTTTCCCTTTTGTGGTAGTTGCTCCATTTTAAATTTCCTTTGATGGTTGGCGGCTAACGTTTAGCGGGTTTACGCCGTTGTTTTTGCCGCTCGTAAATGCGTGCCCGACGCCGCTATCAACAAACCCATTTTCTCGCGGCGGAGGGCGCAACCAACCTGCGGCAAAAACAAAGCGAACACTTTTAGTTGTGCAAACATAAGCATTCTGTTAAGCCTTTACAATGTGTGAGCGTCAGTTTTACGCTTGTTAGCCGCAGCGCCGAACATTTTCACCACTGCATTGACTCGCTGATTTGGCGCACGTATTAGCTGTGTTGAATTTGCGAAACGTACCTGAACAATGACATCGACGACGGTTCCTGGCAGCCACTTAGGACCATTTCGAAAGGTCTTTGCCATAGTCACACGCTCTGGATCGTTCAATGTGTGATCGTCTACGAGTTCGGTTTTCCAAACTTCTTGATTGTGCACCAACCAAGCTATATCCATTGTGAGCGATGAAGGTAAGGGTGTGGAATCAGTTGCGTGAATGAAACAAATGCCATAGATAGGATAACCACCGCGCTCGACCGTTATCACCGATGCACTCAAAACAAGTTGCTGATTCTGAATAGATATAGTTTCGGGAACGGCCCGAAGTCTGTCCGCCGTTTCGCCACAACCACTGGAGGTCAGAAGAACAAAGGGGATAAGATAACGTTGCATGGTTCTCATTTATATTGGTTCGGCGTTGCGGCTAACTACTGTGTTAACGAACTATGTCGTATATATTCCGGAATCGGCTGTGTATACGACATATGTTGTCTATTTCGCTTTTGACTGAGATAGTGCATGATCTAACGGATTAATGATTGTTCCTAGTGTTTGTTTGCTAACATGCGTATTCACCCCGTGAGATAATTTTTGATCCTATTCTTGACATAACGTTTGCCCCATGCACTCTTGAGGTATTTTTCTCTGGTGGTTGCATCCTTCCCAGTACACGAGAACGAACGGAGATCTTTTTTCGTTGATTGGACTCTTCCACTAATGAGCGCAATACATAAACGAAATAGTAGGTATTCATTTCTTCACTATCTCACGGGGTAAATGTGTGGCAAACGAATGCCGCAGTGTTCGCTACCTTCTTTAGTATCCTTTTAAAAGGAATTCCACAGAGATGTCCTCATCGAGTTCTTCCCAATGGATGCCAATTCCTCTGCCGATCAAACGCCATTTCGCTCGTTGGTCGGCGGTTGCATCTCTCAGTCTTGGAAACCACGCAAGGGGGGAGCTGATTTCCCGCCCATCTAAAAGGCGCACGTGGAGCATATCCGAGTCGAACCAAACATCCGATGCCCTTGCTTCAGAAACTTTACTGACCAAAGTGTTCATTCCACTTCTCCTTGAATAAATTTACATTTTTCAGAATTATTGTCCTAATCTCATTTAGCTCGTGTGCTCGATAACCTACCGACTTAGCAAGCTCCACTGGCTCAAGCCCTGTCTGCCGGCAGGCAGGCAAAATTTAGCATAGTTGTTATCAGATTCAACATGAATATGCACGGGTTCATTTCCTTCTCGACTGAAGAAGAAAAATCGATAGTTCTGGACCCGTAAAGCTGTTGGCATCGGTCAATCATGTTTGTTTAGCGAACATTGCGCACAACATCAAGAAAAATGTGCGGCTCACTTCCGTGGTATGTACGTCTCACAACTGGAGTATGAATGATCACATTACACAAATTTCATCTTAAGGGAAGTTGCATGAATTATAAGAAAGTTTTTTCCCTTTGTCAAGGTCGTCAAAGTCCACATGGCGCACGGAGTGGATTCGTTCCCTTGCATTCCAGCAAAAATTGCTTATATTTGTGCAATAGTAGTACATCCATTACTCTGCGCCGAAGGCGCCCGCCTGCTCGCTGATGTCCCATGGATTTAGGCGAGGCTGCCAAAGTCCGCCTCGGCGGACGGCGGGCAGGCATCCGCCTTTGGCGGACAGTACTCCAGCTTTATGAGAATACCACCAGAAAAAATCGATGAAGTCCGCCTTGCAACCGATATAGTCGATTACATCGGCTCGTTCGTCAGGCTGAAGAAACGAGGGAAGAACTTCGTTGGGCTCTGTCCGTTTCATACGGAGAAGACACCGTCGTTCAACGTCTCGCCTGAGCGGCAAATGTACCACTGCTTCGGCTGTGGAGTCGGTGGGAATGTGGTTACCTTCGTCATGGAATATGAGAAAGTTTCCTTCGTTGAAGCAATTCGCTCATTGGCAGAGAAAGCAGGGATTGCGCTTCCACAGTTTACGCCCGAGGCTGAAGCGGTTGCAAGCGAGCAGGAGCAGTTGTATGAGGTTTGCCGCGTCGCCGGTTTGTTCTATCATCGTTGCTTAACAGAGACAAATGAAGGCAAGCTGGCATTAGAGTATTTTCACCATCGTGGCTTCAGCGATGAAACGATCCGTCTCTTTGGGCTGGGCTATGCACCGAGCTCATGGGATGCATTGATCAAACATGCTGAGGAGAAAAAGTTCTCACTTGAGTTGTTAGAAAAGGCAGGATTGGTACGCAAACGAGATGATGGCACTTACTACGATTACTTCCGAGGTCGGGCGGTGTTTCCGATCTTTTCAACAACTGGGAGAGTCATCGGCTTTGGTGCACGGAAGATGCTGGAAGATGATCCCTTAGGTAAGTATATCAACTCTCCGGAAACATCAATCTATAATAAGAGCAGAATCCTTTACGGCATTTCTCATTCCAAAGAAACAATCAGGGAACACGATAATGCGATTCTCGTCGAGGGTTACGCCGATCTCATCAGTGTGTTTCAGGCTGGCGTGAAGAATGTTGTTGCATCGAGTGGAACTGCACTCACGGAAGATCAGATTCGTCTCATCGGCAGGTACACCAAGAAGATTACCATCGTTTACGATGCCGATTCTGCAGGGTCGTCTGCTGCTCTGCGTGGTGTGGATTTAATTTTGGAGAATGATCTCGACGTTCGTGTTGCGGCATTGCCCGAAAGTGAAGACCCTGATTCGTTTGTGAGGAAACATGGCGGCGAGGCATTCCGGAAGTTAGTCGAAGGTGCCATCTCATTCATCGATTTCATTGCTCAAACGTACGAAAAACAAGGGAAGCTCAGCACACCTGAAGGACAGGCACAAACGGTCCGCGCAATCGTTCAATCGATTGCAAAGATGAAGGACGAGCTGAAGCGGAATTTTTACATCAAGCACGTTGCGGAAAAATATAAGCTGTATGAATCCACCCTGTACCGCGAGCTTGAAAAATTCCTTGGTGAGCAGCGACGGTTGAAGCGTGAAAGGGTAGAGGTATCCCGCCCGGTCGGGATTCCGGTCTTCCAGAGAGAAATTGTCGATATACCGCAGAGTGTGGTCACTGAAATCCCGGCAGTCGAACGAGATCTTATCCATGCTATGGTAGATGGCGGCAAAGACGTTGTGCAATTTGTTTTCCAGCACGTGACAACAGATGATTTCACAAATCCTCACTCAAAAACTCTTGCCGCTCACTTACTTCAGAAAGTCGAAGAGGGAGAAGAATTAGATCCATCATCACTTGTCGATGAGATTGAGGATTCAGTCCAGAAACGCTTATTGGCTGAAGTTATCTTCAGTCGGTATCAATTGAGCAAAGGATGGAGTGAGTCTGGAGCGAACATAGAGCAAGCTGATCCTCAAAAAGTTGCTTCTGATGCTCTTGTTGTTCTTCGCCGAAGGACGTTGGAAAAAATGATAGAGGAAAACCAGCGACTCCTTCGCAATGCCAGCCAGAGCGGAGAGAATGTGATTCCGTTTCTCGAACGACATCAACAACTCCTGGAGGGAATGAAAGAACTTGAATCCAAAGCTATCGCTCATCAGGCAAATCCTGACGTCTGAGAGGATGTTGAAAAACCTGTTTCATAAGGAACTCACCCTAAATCCCTCTCTTGGGAAGAGAGGGACTTTGTTGAATCCGAGCCAAACGCTCCCCTTCTCTTTGTAAGAGAAGGGGCTGGGGGATGAGTTCCAATACTGGTGGAGAAAGCCTGCTTTGAGTGCTGTCCCAATTTACTTTGATAGCCCAAGCAAAACCTTCCCCGTCATGCTGTCCGCCTCAGGCGGATTGTTCAGCATCTAATTTGAGCATGCTC